>NZ_JAWIRX010000022.1:27650-87256 GCF_036319965.1 Stenotrophomonas sp. SMYL41
CTCCCCCCCCGCCCCCCCTCTTCGTCCGCATACCAGGCCCCCCCCCGGCCCCCCCCCCCGCCCCCCCCCACTACCGCAAGGCGTTTCACCCGCCCTGTTTTGCTGCGTAATCCTGCGCCTGGCGCATCACCCGCAGCAGGTTGCCGCCCCAGATGGCGGCAATCTGCTTCTCGGTATAGCCCTTGCGCAGCAGCCAGGCGGTAATCTTCGGCAGCTGGCTGACATCGGGCAGGTCAGTCAAGCCACCACCACCATCCCAGTCCAGGCCGATGCCCACGTGTTCGGGGCCGACCACCTTGAGGATGTGCTCGAAGTGGGCGAAGAAGTCGTCCAGGCTGGCATGCCGCACCGGATGCTCGTGGTCCAGCGCCTGCTCGGCCTTCAGCAGGGCAACGCCCTGTTCGATGCCCATGCCCTCCCAGCCACCCAGCTGCTTGCTCAGCGCTTCCTCCGCCTGTTTGCGCTCGGGCGTCTTCGCGGTGTCGATCAGGTAGCCGCCATAGGCGTTCACCTGGATCACGCCACCGGCCTTGGCCAGCGTGCGCAGGCGCGCATCGTCGAGATTGCGAGGGTGGTCGTAGACCGCTTTGGCCGAGCTGTGCGACAACACGAACGGCACCGGCATCATCGCCAGCAGATCGTCGAACACCGCGTCCGATGCATGCGACTGGTCGATCACGATGCCCAGCTTCACCGCCTGCCGCACCAGTTCCTTGCCCGCCGGGCTCAGCCCCTTCCACTCGGCGCCCTTGGGATCGGTGGCCGAATCGGCAAACTCGTTGTTGGCGAAGTGCACGGTGCTGAGCAGGCGCAGGCCGGCGCGGTGATAGAACGACAGCAGGCTGGGATCGGCTACCAGCGGGCTGGCGTTTTCCATGCTGATGTAGACCACGCGCTTGCCGGCAGCCTTGATCCGCGCCGCATCGTCGGCGGTCAGCGCCAGCGCGAAGCGCTCGGGATTGGCCGCCAGCATCTCGCGGATTTCCATCAATCGCTGCAGGCCGTGGTCACGCTCGGCCTGGTGGGCCGCTGCGCTGCGGTCGCCCTGGTCGGTGTAGATCGCCCAGAAGCCACCGTCCAGCGCGCCTTCGACCATGCGTGGGTAGTCCACCTGCGAAAGCGCATTGCGGTCGTGGCGCTGTTCGATGTCGAAACCGCTGCGACCGAAGTTGGCCGGTGTATCCAGATGGCTGTCGAGGGTGACCAGGCGCTGCTGCAGCGCCTTGGCACGGGCCAGCTCCTGCGCGCTGAACTCGATGGCGTGGGCGGACAGCGGCGCGCACAGCGCCAGGGCAAGCACGACGGACAGGCGACGCAACGAAGGCATGGGCTCTCACCGGCATTGGGAAGAGCCCGACCATAGCGCTGCGGCCACGCATTGGGTAGCGCCGGGCCGCGCCCGGCGAATCGCGAGGCTTCCACGCAGATCCGCCGGGCGTGAATCATGTTCACTGCCCGGTGCCCAGCTTCCCGCGCATTGCGATGCGCCCGTAAGAATGGCGCCCCATTGATCAGGTGGCGCGGCTCGGCTTTAGAGCTACAGGGTCAGTCGACCACGCGGCAGAACACGGCCTTCAGGTAACGCGATTCCTGCACGTGGGCCATGAACGGATGGTCCGGGCCGGCGCCGGCTACCTTCAGGATCTGGATCGTCCGGCCGGAGAAGTACGCCGCACGACGCAGCATGTCGAGGAACTGGTCCTCGGCCACCAGGCCGGTGCAGGAGAACGTGGCGAACAGGCCGCCCGGCTTCACCACGCCCAGCGCCAGCTTGTTCATGTCCAGGTACTTCTTCAGCGCAGTGATCACCTGGTCGCGGTCGCGGGTCATCTTCGCCGGGTCCAGGATCACCACGTCGTACTGCTCGCCACGGTTGGCCGCATCGCGCAGCCACGGGAAGATGTCGGACTGGACGAACTTCGGGCGCACGTTGTTCAGGCGCGAATTGCCCTTGGCAATCTGGATGACGTCTTCATCGATGTCGATGCCGACCACTTCCGAGGCGCCACGCGCCGCCGCATACACGGCGAAACCGCCGGTGTTGCAGCACAGGTCCAGCACGCTCTTGCCTTCCACCTGCTGGCTCAACCACTGGCGGTTCTCGCGCTGGTCGGCGAAGAAGCCGGTCTTGTGCGCACCGGCCGGGTCGGCACGGAACTTGATGCCGTACTCGGTGATCACCGACGCTTCAGTGGTGGTGTTGCCGTGGAAGTCGAAGCTTTCCTGCTTCTGCACGTGCTCGTCGGCGAAGCTGTGGAAGCGGCAGCCCGGGAACTGCTCGCGCAGGGCGTCGTAGATCCACTCGCGGTGGCGGAACATGCCGGCGGCGAAGAACTCGACCACCACCAGGTCGCCGTAGCGGTCGACCACCAGGCCGGACAGGCCATCGCCTTCGCTGTGCACCACGCGCCAGGCGTCGGACACCGCATCGAGCTTCAGCACCTCACGGCGCAGCGACACCGCCTGGGCGATCTTGCGCGAGAACCAGCCGGCGTCCACCGGCACGTTCTGGTCAGTCTCAAGGATGCGCACGGCAATGCGCGAATGCCCGTTATAGAACCCGCGGCCAATGAACTCGCCATCGATGCCGACCACGTCGACGATGGAACCGGGCTTGGGCCGGACGGTCGGCTTCTCGACCAGTTTCTGGAAGATCCACGGGTGGCTGGAGCGCCACGCATTCTTGAGGCGGACAATGGGAAGGGGGGTATTCATCCACCTATTGTAAACCGGGCGCCGGGATCAGATCCCCGCAGGGGCTCTGACCCCGGCCGGTATGCCAACCAAGGTTGGCATCTACCAGAGCGGCAGCGCGGGAGGGCGCGCGGAGCCCCGCAGGGGATCCGGCCCCGGCCACCTGCCATTTGACGGCAGCCCGGCCAGGCCGCAGAATCTGCGCCAGAAGGGGAGTAGCTCCCAGACGTTGTCGCCGTCATTTCGAGCCCGCAGGCTCCGGTGCAACGGCAGTTCCAGCCGACTGGAACTGCGAGCGAGACCTTCGCCGTACCGGCGAAGCTCTGTCCCTGGATCCCCTCCCGATCCTCCGTTGCAGATCCTCGCCGTCCGGCCTGGCATTCATCTTTCCAACGGACATTCCCAATGCAGACGATCGGTAACGTGTGGTTGTGGGGCGGCTTCGCAGCGGTGGTGGTCATCGCCCTGCTGGTCGACCTCGTGTTGATGCGCCATGGTGGGCCGCACAAGGTCACCTTCAAGGAGGCCCTGTGGTGGTCGATCGGCTGGGTGGCGCTGGCCCTGCTGTTCAACGCCGGCCTCTGGTACTACCTGAATGAGACTGCCGGCCAGGTCGTGGCCAACAAGGTCGGCCTCGAGTTCCTGACCGGCTACCTGGTCGAGAAGGCGCTGGCGGTCGACAACATCTTTGTCTTCCTGATGATCATGAGCTACTTCGCGGTGCCGGAGGAGCAGCGCCAGAAGGTGCTGATCATCGGCATCCTGGGCGCGATCGTGCTGCGTACGATCATGATCTTCGCCGGCAGCGTGCTGATCAGCCAGTTCCATTGGCTGCTCTACGTGTTCGGTGCCTTCCTGCTGTTCACCGGCTGGAAGATGTGGTTCGCCGCCGGCCAGGAACCGGACCTGGAGACCAACCCGGCCCTGCGCTGGATGCGCAAGCACCTGCGCCTGCTGCCGGACTACGCCGGCAACGCGCTGAGCGTGAAGCGCGATGGCGTGCGCTGGTTCACCCCGCTGTTCGCAGTGCTGATCCTGATCGCGGTCACCGACGTGATCTTTGCCGTGGACAGCATCCCGGCAATCTTCGCTATCACCACCGACCCGTTCATCGTGCTCACCTCCAACGTGTTCGCGGTGCTGGGCCTGCGTGCGATGTTCTTCCTGCTGGCCGGCATGGCCGACCGCTTCCACCTGCTGCCGTACGGCCTGGCGCTGGTGCTGGCCTTCATCGGCATCAAGATGATGATCATCGACCTGTTCAAGATCCCGACCCCGGTCTCGCTGGGCGTGGTCGCGGTGATCATCGCCGCCACCGTGGTGCTGAGCCTGAAGTACCCGCCGAAGGAAGGCGAAGGCCAGGCTTGAGCCTGACCGGCTGTATGGCGCGGCCGGTGGGATTGTCCCGCCGGCCGCACTGCACTCTCCCGCCGCGATGGCCTTGGTTTCGCGCCAGCCACCGCCATTGCTGAGGTATGGACAACAACGCGCCCCTGCCCGCCGGCGATGTGCCGGCCCCCCGCAATGACCGCTCGCGCATCCTGCGGGCGTTCAATGCCAGCCTGGCCGCCGTGCTGGTGCTGGTGGCCGTGTTCGCCCTGCAGGGCACGTTCGACTGGCGACCGTGGGCGGTCGCGCCGCTGGAAGCGAAGGGCCTGCTCGGCCTGGTCGGCGGCCCGATGCTGCATGCCTCGGTCGAGCACATCGCCGCCAACAGCATCGCCATCCTGATCCTTGGCACCCTCGCCGGCAGCGTGTATCCGAAAGCTACCGTGCGCGCCCTGCCCCTGCTGTGGCTGGGTTCAGGCCTCGGCGCATGGATGCTGGGCAATCCGGGCAGCGTGCACCTGGGCGCCAGTGGCGTGACCCATGGCCTGATGTTCCTGCTGGCCAGCCTCGGCCTGCTGCGCCGCGACCGCGCGGCGATCGCCACCGGCCTGATCGGCATGCTGTTCTACGGCGGCATGCTGATGACCATCCTGCCGCACGCCGATGGCGTGTCCTGGCAGTCGCACATGGGCGGCGCCTTCGCCGGCATCATCGCCGCGCTGCTGTTCCGCAACGCCGATCCTCTGCCGCCGCGCCAGCGCTACAGCTGGGAAGACGAAGAAGACGAGGCCGAGCCGCTGGCCGACGACGAGCTGGAGCCGCCGTCACCGCAGCGCGTGCCGGTGCTGTGGCAGCCGCGCGAGGGCCAGGACTACGTAGTGATCCCGTTCCGCCGCCCGGACGAGCCGCGCGGCTGAGGCGTGGTAGATGCCGACCTTGGTCGGCGCTGTTCCCATGGGGCCAACCAAGGTTGGCCACTACCGCACGGCATTCGGCGACCGAACGAGGTCAGTTCGCCGCGTTCCCCGCCGTGCCCATCCCGTCCACCGCCTGCCGGCCGAGCGCAGGATCATCGGTGAAGAAGGCATCGATGCCCGTTGCAAGGTAGGCGCGTATCTCGGCAATCGAGCCTTCGGCATTGCGCGTGTTGTCAGCGCCATTGCGCAGGTTGCTGGGCTGGAAGTGGTTCTCCGGGCGGAAGGTGTACGGAATCACCATCAGGCCGGCGGCGTGCGCATCGCGTACCAGCGAGGTCGGCGTGCCCAGCGCGCCCTTGGCATCCAGCGGAATGATCGAGCGCAGCTCGGGGCCGATGCCATCGGCGTAGCCGGCGATGTCCTTCAACCCGGCCGGGGTCATCATCTGCGCATAGGTCAGCGTGCCACCGGACTTGGCGATGTCGGCCGGCTGTGTATCGCCCTTCCACAGCAGCTGCAGCAGGCGGATGTTGCTGCCCCGCCCAAGCTTGCCGCGCAGGTAGCGCAGGTTGGCGGTCTCGAACGACTGGATGGTGACCGGGCCGACGTTGGTATAGGCGTTGCCGCGCAGCGCGGCCAGCAGCTTGTCCTCCATCGGCAGGCCGATGGACTGGAAGTAGGTCGGGTGCTTGATTTCCGGCACCAGGCCGATGCCGCGGTTGGCGCGCCCGGCCTGCTGCACCAGGAAGACCAGGATCTCGTCCAGGCTGGCGATGCGGAACTGCCCGTCATAGGCGGTGCTGCGCAGCTCCGGCAGGCGCTCGCGCGCATACAGGGTCTTCAGCTCGGCCAGGGTGAAGTCTTCGGTGAACCAGCCATCGATCTTCTGTCCATCGATGACCTTGCTGGTGCGGCGGCTGGCGAACTCCGGATGCGAGGCAACGTCGGTGGTGCCGCCGATCTCGTTCTCGTGGCGGGCCACCATCACCCCGTCCTTGGTCATCACCAGGTCCGGCTCGATATAGTCGGCGCCATCGGCGATGGCCTGCGCATACGAGGCCAGGGTGTGCTCGGGCAGCAGTGCGCTTGCCCCGCGATGGCCGTAGACCGACACCTTGTGCGCGGCCGGGGTGGAGGATTCAGCACTCATGGCCACCGATGGTGCCACGGCCAGCGACAACAGCAACGCACAACCCCACGACTTCACTGCGACTTCCCCAAGCGGTATGTGATGGGCGTCAGTATGAGGCGGCAATGTGACAGGTGGGGGACCTGGGGTCGGATCCCCGCAGGGGCTCCGACCCCGGCTTACTTCCCGATGCAGAAGCTGGAGAAGATCCTTCCCAGCAAGTCATCGGCACTCATCTGTCCGGTGATCTCACCCAGCGCATCGTGCGCCAGCCGCAGTTCCTCGGCAGCCAGTTCCAGGTGTTCGTGTGCCAGTTCGGCATCGGCGCGTTGCGCGTGTTCCTGCGCCCGCTCGATTGCGTCCACATGCCGTGTGCGCGCGGAGAACTCGCCGTCCACCTGCTCCCCTGCCCCGGCCGATGCGATCGAACGCAGGCGCGCGTGCAGATCTTCGAGCCCGGCGCCGGTGGCGGCCGAAACGAACACGCGGTCCGGATCGTCCAGCGCCGGCAACGCATCCAGCAGGTCCGACTTGTTGTGGATGTAGACCTTGTGCGGCACCGCCGCCACGGCATCGCCCAGTGCGGCTTCACCCGCAGCCGGATCGCGCGCATCCAGCACGATCAGCGCCAGGTCGGTACGCTCGATCTCCACATGGGCGCGGCGCATGCCTTCGCGTTCGATGGCGTCGCCGCCGTCGCGCAGGCCGGCGGTGTCGACCAGGGTCAGCTCCAGGCCATCCAGGCGGATGGTCTCGCGCAGCGTGTCGCGGGTGGTGCCGGCGATGTCGGTAACGATGGCGCGTTCGCTGCCGGCCAGTGCATTGAGCAATGAGCTCTTGCCGGCATTCGGCGGGCCGATCAGCACCGCGTGCAGGCCATCGCGCAGGCGACGGCCGCGTTCGGCGTCGCGGCGCAGCAGGCCCAAGTCGCTGCGCGCCTGTTCCAGGCCACGCCGCACCTGCGCGCCACCGAGGGTATCCAGCGGTTCGTCGGCGAAGTCGATGGCCGCTTCCACATGGATCCGCAGCAGCACCAGCTGCTCGACCACAGCGTCGATGCGGCGCGAGAACACGCCATCCAGCGAACGGCGTGCAGCGCGCGCGGCACGGTTGTCGCCCGCGGCGATCAGGTCGGCGATGGCCTCGGCCTGGGCCAGGTCCAGCTTGCCGTTGAGGAACGCGCGTTCGCTGAACTCCCCCGGCCGCGCCTGGCGCGCACCGAGCGCGATGCAGCGTGCCACCAGTTGCTGCAGCAGCACCGGGCTGCCGTGGCCCTGCAGTTCCACCACTTCCTCGCCGGTGAAGCTGTTCGGTGCCGGGAACCACAGCACGATGCCATCGTCGATGACCTCGCCATCGGCATCACGCAGCCGCGCATAGTGCGCATGGCGCGGCCGCAGCGCGGGCGCGCCCAGCGCATTGGCGATCGCCGCAGCACGCGGGCCGGACAGGCGCAGCAGACCAACACCCCCGGCGCCGGGGGCACTGGCGATGGCCACGATGGTGTCGGTGCGGATCGCATCGTTCATGGCTCAGAGTTTCTCCAGCTGCACGCGTGCCTGCGCGGCACCGCTGCCCTGCGGCTGCAGCGCCAGGTAGGTGGTATAGGCCTGCTTCGCCTTGGCCTTGTCGCCGGCGTTGAAGTAGGCATCGCCCAGGTTGAGATAGGCCACCGCACGCGACGGATCGATTTTCAACGTGTTCTCCAGCCAGCGCGCGGCTTCGGCATAGCGCTGCTGGCGGTAGTAGACGAAACCGAGGTTGTTCGCGGCCTGGGCGAAGTCCGGGCGCAGCTTCAACGCCTCGGTGAACTGCGCGGCCGCCTCGTCGTACTGCTTCTCGCGGTACAGCTGCAGGCCACGGTCGTTGGCCTGCTGCGCGCGCTGGCGGTCGGATGCCGGGCCGGCGGTGGGCACCACCAGCTTGGCCTTGCCACCCTGCAGGTCGGCCACGGTCACCGGTGCCTGGCTGCCCTTGGCCTCGCTGGCCGCATCCACCTTGTTGTTCAGCGCGATCGCATCGGCGGTCAGCTGGCGCGTATCGGCGTTGAGGAATTCCTGGCTGTCCGGCACCTGGAACACGAACTCGCCGCCCTGCGAACCCGGCAGGCTGCCGAAGGCCGGGGTCTGGTGCGAGACCGCCGACACCGCCGGCGCCACGTAGGCGGCCAGCTCGGTACCGGTGATCAGGCCGTCGCCGTTGAGGTCACCCTTGCCGGCCAGCGCCTGCAGCAGCACCCAGGTGAACACCGAGTGGCCGTTCGGGCCGGCATCAGCCACCTGCTGGTCGGCACCACCGGCGGTCAGCATCTGCCGCGCGCTGCGACGCGCGTTCTCGCGCAGGAACGAGGACGAAGACGGGCCACCACGGGTCAGGCCCAGTCCGCTGTAGCAGGCGTCCATCACGAACATCACGTGCTTGGCCTGCATGCTCTCGGCGATGTTCTGGATGTCGGTCATCGCGATCGCGTCGGTGGCGAATTCCTTCGGATCCGAATCGACGGGAATGATGTAGCCGAGGTCGCGCCCGGAGGCGAGCTGGCGGGTCGCGCCATGGCCGGCGAAGAACACGAACACGCGGTCGTTCTTGCCGGTACGGTCATCGGCCAGGCGGTCGTGGAAGGCGGCCAGGATGTTGTTGCGGGTGGCCTGCTCGTTCTTCAGCACGATCACCTGCGAGGACGGGAAGCCGAACTGCCCGGTCAGGGTATCGGCCACCGCCTGCGCGTCGTGGCTGGCGTACTCCAGCTTCGGCCACTTGGCGTAGTTGTCGATGCCGACCACGATCGCCCAGGACTTCTCGTAGCCGGTGGTAACGGTGGCGGCACCGGTATCGCCCTTGCGCGCACGGGCGACGGTGAAGTCGCGACCGTTCCAGCCGGCGAACTGGTAGCCATCAGCGATCAGGCGATCGAGGATCTGCGGCAGCGCCTTCACCGCACGGTCGTGGATGTCGTGGAACAGGATGATGCCGCGCTGTTCCTTGTTCACCTGGTCGAGCACGCGCTGCACGATCGATTCCGGCACCGGGTCGGCCCAGTCCATCGAGTCGATGTTCCACATGATCGACTTCAGTCCGGCTTCGTTGAGCAGCTGCAGGCCTTCGGCATTGCGCGCGCCATACGGGAAGCGGAACAGCGGCGCACGCTTGCTGTCGACGTCCTTCAGCAGCATGTCGGTGTCCAGCACCTGCTGGCGCAGCGCGTCACCGGTGGTGCGCGACAACTGGGCATGGGTCAGGCTGTGGTTGCCCACCGCATAGCCCTCTTCCATCAGGTTGCGGCTGATCTTGGCCATCGGGCCAAGGTTGACCTTGCCATCGGCCTCGACCTTGCCCAGGTTGCGGCCCACTTCGAAGAACACGCCCGGCACGTCGTAGCGCTTGAGGATGGCCACCACTTCATCGGTGTAGGCCTTGTGCGGGCCATCGTCGAAGGTCAGCACCACGGTCTTGGCCGGCAGGTCGCGGCCGAAGATCTCGCGGTCGCTGTCCTTCATCGACATCGGGTACGGCTCGATCACGCCATAGTCGCGCAGGATCGCTTCGCGGCTGTAGTCCTTGTGCAGGTGGGCGATGTAGTCGTCCCACTTCTCGCGCTTCAGTTCGATGGCACGGGTGCGCTCGAAGCGGCTGAAGATGCGGGTCAGTTCCTGGTTGTAGTTGCGCTCGATCTCGTCGAGCGCCTCCAGGTCCTCACCGATGCGCTGGTGCAGCTTCACGGCCGGCAGCGATGAATCGGTGCCGACCCGCTCATGCAGATCACGCAGCACTTCGCGGAAGGCCAGGCGATCGGCATCGAACAGTTCCGGCGCGGACTCGATGTAGTCCAGCACGGTGCCGAGGGTGGCGAAGCGCTCCGGACTGGAACCGCGCAGCAGGGTGTCGAACTGTACGGCGATCGCTGTGCGCTGTTCCAGGCCATCATGGAACAGCTGCTGGCCCACACGCGTTGAGGTGCCGCGGTCGGCCGCAGACTGCTGTTCCTCGTCGGCCAGCAGCACGATGATCCGGCGGTAGCCGTCGAGCTGCTTCTGCAGCGCGGCCAGCATCGGTGCAGCGGCCGGATCGGCGGCCGCCGCAGCCTGCGCGCTCGGTTGGGTGACGGTGGTCGCCGGCGCCTTCGCATCCTTGTCGCCACACCCGGCAGCGACCAGGGTCAACAACAGCGAGGGCAGGAACAGGCGGAACGACGGCGCACGCGGCATGGCGGACTCGAAGATGGGAGGATCGGTGTGCCGGCGATTCTAACGCCGCATGCGAAAAGCCCGCCTTGCGGCGGGCTTTCGCTGAGGTCAGCCGGCCAGCGGCCGGCTCTGCCGATTACTTCTTTTTGACCGGGGCCGGCGCGCTGGTGGCCGGGACCGGTTCGCCACCGTGGCGCTTGGTCATCCACCACTGCTGCAGCAGGCCCAGGCCGCCGTTGACCACCCAGTACAGGACCAGGCCGGACGGCATGAAGGCCATCATGACGCCGAACACCAGCGGCATGAACTGCATCATCTTCTGCTGCATCGGGTCCATGCCCGGTGCCGGGGTCAGCTTCTGGGTGAACCACATCACCGCCACGTTGATCACCGGCAGGATGAAGTACGGGTCACGGGCGGTCAGGTCCTGAATCCAGCCGAACCAGGGCGCCTGGCGCAGTTCGACCGATTCCACGAGCACCCAGTACAGGGCGAAGAAGATCGGCATCTGGATGAGGATCGGCAGGCAGCCGCCCATCGGATTGATCTTTTCCTTCTTGTACAACTCCATCATCGCGGTCTGGAACTTCTGGCGGTCATCGCCATAGCGCTCCTTCAGCTGCGCGATGCGCGGCTGGAAGCGACGCATCTTGGCGCCGCTCTTGTACTGGGTCGCCGACAGCGGGTACAGCACCAGCTTCAGCAGTACCACCAGGCCGACGATCGCCCAGCCCCAGTTGCCGACCAGCTTGTGCACCTGGTTCAGCACCCAGAACAGGCCCTGGCCGATCACCGCCATCATCGAGAAGCGGCTGTAGTCGACCACGCGGTCCAGGCCCGGCACGTCTTCCTTGGCAATCAGGTTGACCAGCTTCGGGCCGACCCACAGGCGGGCCTCGGTGCTGGTGGACTGGCCTGGGGCCACGGTGAAGGCCGGGCCACGCGCTTCGATCAGGTCACGACCGGCCACCTGCGACAGCACGTAGTGCGCGGTCTGGTCCTTCTGCGGAATCCAGGCGGTGAAGAAGTGGTGCTGCAGCATCGCCAGCCAGCCACCGGTGATGTTCTGGTTCAGCGTGCCATCTTCCAGGTAGTCCTTGAACGCACGACGCTGGTACTTCTTGTCGTTGTCGTACCAGGTGGCACCGTTGAAGCTGAAGGAATCCGGGTTGGTCATGCTCCGCGACAGGATGGTCGGGGTGCGGTCCAGGGTGCGGTAGACGTAGCCGTTCCACGGCGCGGTGCCGGTGTTGCTGACTTCATCCTTGAAGCGCACGGCGTACTCGTTGCGCGAGACGGTCAGGGTGCGCTTGATGGTCACGCCGTTGTCGGCGGTCCATACGAACGGGATCTGCAGTTCGTTCTGGCCCTTGGCCAGCACGAAGTCGCGGGTGTCACCGACCAGCTTGAAGCCGTCAGCGCCGGGCACCGGGGTGTTCTTGTCCTCACTGGCCCAGCCACTGATCGCGCTGTACGGATGCGCGGGGTCTTCGGTCAGCAGGCGGACCGGCGGGCTGCCTTCGTCCTTGGTCTGCGGGAACTGCAGCAGCTCGGCATCGAGCACGCGGCCGCCGTCCAGTACCAGGCGCAGCACGTCGGTGGTGACGGTCACGCGCTGGCTGGCCGGAGTGGCGCTGGCCTGGGCCTGCCCCGTGGCCTGGCCCGGGGCACCCGGCACCTGGGCGCTGGGGATGCTGCCCGGGGCAGCGCCCGGAACACTCTGTGCAGCAGCCGGGGCCGACGTGGTCGTCGGTGCCGGGGTCGGAGCAGCCTTTTCACGGCTCCACTCCATCCACAGCAGCACGGCCACCATCAGCCAGGCAAAAATGAGGAATACGCGGGTCTGGTTCATCAGCGGACAGGCTCGGCGGGGCCGGGACGCGATGCCGGCTCGGTCAAAGAAGGAGTTGCGATGCCATCAGGCGGCGGCATTGTGCCGTCCACGCCCGGCGCGGGCAATGCACGCAGGCGACGCAGCAGGCGCAGGAAGGCCTGGCGGATCTCGTCGTTGCTGGCGGAACGCGCAGCACTACGGGCCACGACGACGAAGTCGCCTGGCTGGATTTCGGTACGTGTCTGACGCAGGATGTCGCGCAGGACGCGCTTGATCCGGTTACGCCCAACGGCGTTCGGGTCAACCTTGCGGGAAACAGCCAGACCCAGCCTGGCCGGCCGGTCAGCCGGCAGCCAGTGCAGGGTCATCAGCGGATCGGACACACGGCGGGCGCCGTTGAAGACCGTTGAGTATTCGGCACGCGTGCGAACCCGCGCAGAGCGAGGAAATCGCTTGCGCGGGTCTGCAGTATTCACTGTCGAAGGGATTGCGTCTGCCGCGAGGTGCGGCATGGCAATCAGGCGCTCAGGACTTTGCGGCCCTTGGCGCGGCGACGCGACAGGATCTTGCGGCCGTCAGCGGTCTTCATACGGGCACGGAAGCCGTGGTCGCGCTTACGCTTGAGGTTGCTGGGCTGGTAGGTGCGCTTCGTGGCCATTGGGGGCCTCTCGTATGAATGGGACGGAAAGAACCGGAAATTCTAGAGAGGTACCCTACCCCGCGTCAACCCCTGGCAGCTACGCGAATTCACTGGGCTGTGCAATAGCTGTGGATGTTTTTGTGAATAAGTAGGGGACAAGCATTCCGAAGGCGGGCGCTCGGTGGTAGTCTGAGCCATCCATTTCCCCCCTTTCCGGCCTGTGTTTGGGCGCCTTGTCGCGTCCATGCCCCGGCCACCGGACGATTATTGCTGATGGATGCCTGGTCCCGTAGTCTCGAGCGCCTCGAAGCGGAGTTCCCGCCGGAAGACGTTCATACCTGGTTGAAGCCGCTGCAGGCCGATCTGCGCGTGGACAGCCTGGTGCTGTATGCACCGAATGCCTTCATCGTCGATCAGGTACGCGAACTGTACCTGGCCCGGATCCGCGAACTGCTGGCGCATTTCGCTGGTTTCAGCGACGTTTTTCTTGAAATCGGCTCGCGCCCGCGCCCCGTGGAGGCGCAGAACGCGCCGGTTTCCACGCCGTCGGCGCAGGCTTCCAGCGAACCGCAGGTGCCCTTCGCCGGCAATCTGGACAATCACTACACGTTCGCCAACTTCGTCGAAGGCCGCAGCAACCAGCTGGGCCTGGCCGCCGCCTTCCAGGCAGCACAGAAGCCGGGCGACCGCGCGCACAACCCGCTGTTGCTGTACGGAGGCACCGGCCTGGGCAAGACCCACCTGATGTTCGCCGCCGGCAACGCCATGCGCCAGGCCAATCCAGGCGCGAAGGTGTTGTACCTGCGTTCGGAACAGTTCTTCAGCGCGATGATCCGGGCCCTGCAGGAAAAGACCATGGATCAGTTCAAGCGCCAGTTCCAGCAGGTGGATGCGCTGCTGATCGATGACATCCAGTTCTTCGCCGGCAAGGACCGCACCCAGGAAGAGTTTTTCCACACCTTCAACGCGTTGTTCGATGGGAAGCAGCAGATCATCCTGACCTGCGACCGCTATCCGCGCGAAGTCGAGGGGCTCGAAGCGCGCCTGAAATCGCGGCTTGCCTGGGGCCTGTCGGTCGCGATCGAACCGCCGGACTTCGAGACCCGCGCCGCGATCGTGCTGGCCAAGGCACGCGAACGCGGTGCCGAGATTCCCGATGATGTTGCGTTCCTGATCGCCAAGAAGATGCGCTCCAACGTGCGCGACCTCGAAGGTGCGCTCAATACCCTGACCGCCCGCGCCAATTTCACCGGCCGCGCGATCACCACTGAATTCGCCCAGGAAACCCTGCGCGACCTGCTGCGCGCCCAGCAGCAGGCGATCAGCATTCCCAACATCCAGAAAACCGTTGCCGACTACTACGGCCTGCAGATCAAGGATCTGCTGTCGAAGCGTCGGACCCGCTCGCTGGCTCGCCCGCGCCAGGTCGCCATGGCCCTGACCAAGGAACTGACCGAGCACAGCCTGCCCGAGATCGGCGATGCCTTTGCCGGTCGCGATCACACCACGGTGCTGCATGCCTGCCGCCAGATCCGGACCCTGATGGAAACCGACGGCAAGCTCCGCGAGGACTGGGACAAGCTGATCCGGAAGCTGAGCGAATGATGCACGGATGCCGATGAGGCGTCATCGCACAAAACGGTGCAGAATCCGGTAGCAAGCGCGGGACACGTTGTGGATAAAAATGGCGTTTGAAATCGCGCAGAATTTATCCACAGCTTTCCCCACCCCCTGGGGGTCGGTAATACAGAGGGTTTCGATGGATGAAACTCTTTTATTTACAAAGACTTAGCGTTGTTTTCCAGCGATTCTGTCTCTACCAGCACCACCAAGCTTTTGATTTATTCCACATTTTTTTAAAGCATAGGGGCACGGAACCACATGCGTTTCACACTGCAGCGCGAAGCCTTTCTCAAGCCGTTGGCACAGGTCGTCAACGTGGTCGAACGCCGCCAGACCCTTCCGGTTCTGGCCAATTTCCTGGTCCAGGTGCAGAACGGCCAGCTGTCGCTGACCGGCACCGACCTGGAAGTGGAGATGGTGTCGCGGATCGCGGTTGAAGATGCCCAGGACGGCGAAACCACCATTCCCGCCCGCAAGCTGTTCGAGATCATCCGCGCCCTGCCCGACGGCAGCCGGATCACCGTCTCGCAGACCGGTGACAAGATCACCGTGCAGGCCGGCCGCAGCCGCTTCACCCTGGCGACGCTGCCCTCCAACGACTTCCCGTCGGTGGACGAAGTGGAAGCTACCGAGCGTGTAGCCATCGGCGAAGCAACCCTGAAGGAGCTGATCGAGCGCACCGCGTTCGCGATGGCCCAGCAGGACGTGCGCTACTACCTCAACGGCCTGCTGTTCGATCTGCGCGGTGATGCCCTGCGGACCGTCGCCACCGACGGCCACCGCCTGGCGCTGTGTGAAACCGACCTGGCCAAGCCCAGCGGTTCCAAGCGCCAGATCATCGTGCCGCGCAAGGGCGTGACCGAACTGCAGCGCCTGCTGGAAAGCGGCGATCGCGAGATCGAGCTGGAAGTCGGCCGTAGCCATGTGCGCGTCAAGCGCGACGATGTCACCTTCACCTCGAAGCTGATCGATGGCCGCTTCCCCGACTATGAAGCAGTGATTCCGATCGGCGCCGACCGCGAAGTGAAGGTTGACCGCGAAGCACTGCGTGCCTCGCTGCAACGCGCCGCGATCCTGTCCAACGAGAAGTACCGGGGTATCCGCGTGGAAGTCTCGCCGGGCAACCTGAAGATCAGCGCACACAACCCGGAACAGGAAGAAGCCCAGGAAGAGATCGAAGCCGATACCACGGTCAGCGATCTCGCCATCGGCTTCAACGTGAACTACCTGCTGGATGCTCTCTCCGCCCTGCGCGATGAGGAAGTCATCATCCAGCTGCGCGACTCCAACTCCTCTGCGCTGGTGCGTGAATCCAGCAGCGAAAAGTCGCGCCATGTGGTGATGCCGCTGCGTCTCTGACCGCGGTGCTGTTCCACGTGGAACCGAACGACGCCCGGGATTTCCCGGGCGTTTTTTTTGCAGGTTCCACGTGGAGCATCGCGATGGCCGGATCTCCAGGTATGGGTGAATGCCTTCCTTGAGATCGCTGGTTGCCAATTGATCCTGGCTGCCCTTCCGATGTAATTGGTACTGAGCGACTGGAACCCCGTTCCTGGCCTGGCCGCTGTCCAGCCGCCTTGGATCGAGAATGCAGTTCCCGGGATTTTCAGGCTGATCGCATGTGCCCTGATCTGGTCCGATGGATGAAGCGGATCACGTGCGCATCGCGGTGATTGCTTCATCTGCGGACATCACTGTCCACAGGCCTGGTTGGGGCCGGATCGGGGTCAGCCTAGCTTCTAAATCTGGGTATAAATCTAAAGCATGGTGGTGATGGTAGGCACAGATTTCGTGGAGAAATGCATTATCTGATTGATTTTTCAGAGATTTATGCACCTGAAACCCCCTGTATAGAGGCCCCTCAGGCTGGGGTGGAACCTGTGGATAGATTCGCAGGTCGGGCAAAAGGGCTTTTTTATCCACAGTTTGCCCATACCTTGTGTATAAGTCATACAGACCTGCTGTGGACAGCGTGAAACGGCGGGCTCGAATTCTTTGAAATCTGTGGAACCCTCCAGGGCATCGCATCGTAGATTTCAAGAAATCTGCGCGGTGTTCGCGCAAACCACCCGTCGGGCACCTGGCGATGCTCGCGGAATGAGGCTGAAATCGCTGAAGTCTGAGGGCCAGTACCCTGCGCCGCCGCTCAGAATTCAAGGATTCCCGGGCGTATCCAGAGCCAGGAGATCCCAGGTGAGGGAGCGCCACCACGTGGAACACGCGTAGTGTTGCTAGGCGGAGGCTTCAGCACAGTGGCGATGTCTGGCGCGGCACGGCTGGCTTGACCGATGCAGTAAGCTGATGGATTCCCTGCCCCTCTACCGCCTTGTGCGGATGGTCTTTCGCGCCCCATGCTTATCCGCCGCCTCGCCTTGCATCAACTGCGTCGCTTCAGTGCGGTGGATCTGTTGCCCCAGCCGGGATTGAACCTGCTGACCGGCGACAACGGTGCCGGCAAAACCAGTGTGCTCGAGGCCCTGCATCTGATGGCCTATGGGCGCAGCTTCCGTGGTCGGGTTCGCGATGGGTTGGTGCGACAGGGCCAGGAAGCTCTGGAAATCTTCGTGGAATGGGAGGAACAGCGTGCCAATCACCCGCCGCACCGCCGAAAGGCCGGCTTGCGCCACAGCGGCCAGGACTGGAAGGGTCGATTGGACGGCGAAGACGTGGCTCAGCTCGGCAATCTGTGCGCAGCGCTGGCGGTAGTAACGTTCGAACCCGGCAGCCATGCGTTGGTCAGTGGTGGTGGTGAACCCCGCCGCCGCTTCCTCGATTGGGGCTTGTTCCACGTGGAACCGGACTTTCTGTCGCTCTGGCGCCGCTACTCGCGTGCACTGAAACAGCGAAATGCCCTGCTCAAGCAAGGTGGCTCGTCGCGGATGCTGGATACCTGGGATCACGAACTGGCCGAGGCTGGAGAACCCCTGACCAGCCGTCGCCAGCACTACCTGGAGCGCCTGCAGCAGCGTACCGTCTCCCTGGCTGGCAGCTTGGCCCCGCAACTTGGGATCCAGGCACTGGAACTCAGCCCAGGTTGGCGTCGGCACGAGCTTCCCCTGGCCGATGCCCTGCTTCTAGCCCGGGAGCGTGATCGGCAGGCCGGGTATACCTCGGTCGGCCCGCACCGGGCGGACTGGAGCGTGGATTTCCAAAGTATTCCTGGGCGCGATGCGCTGTCCCGCGGCCAAGCCAAGCTGACGGCATTGGCCTGTCTGCTGGCACAGGCCGAGGACTACGCAGAACAGCGCGGCGAATGGCCGGTGATCGCGTTGGACGATCTGTCCTCCGAGCTGGATCGCACCCATCAGGCGCGGGTTCTGGAGCGCCTGCTCAACGGACCGGCACAGATCTTCGTCACCGCCACCGAAACACCGGCAGCATTGGAAGAACTGACCCACATCGCCCGGTTCCACGTGGAACATGCACAGATCGTGGCTGTGCCATAGTGGGCACACCAGGGCCGCTCGACCCCGGCTGGTATAATTCGGGTTGGAATCCTTTCATTCTCGGCGCATCGCTCCAAGCGGTGGCCGACCTGCGGAGCCTACGGCAAGCGCAATGAGCGACGAACAGAACACCCCGGCAAACAACGGCAATTACGACGCCAACAGCATTACCGCCCTGGAAGGCCTGGAGGCTGTCCGCAAGCGTCCCGGCATGTACATCGGTGACGTGCATGACGGCACCGGACTGCACCACATGGTGTTCGAGGTCGTTGACAACTCGATCGACGAAGCGCTGGCCGGCCACGCCGATCACGTTGCAGTGACGATCCACGCCGACGGCTCGGTTTCGGTATCCGACAACGGCCGCGGTATCCCGACCGGCAAGCACGAGCAGATGAGCGCCAAGCTCGGTCGCGAAGTGTCTGCCGCCGAAGTGGTCATGACTGTCCTGCACGCGGGCGGCAAGTTCGACGACAACAGCTACAAGGTTTCCGGCGGCCTGCACGGCGTCGGCGTCAGCGTGGTCAACGCGCTGTCGCAGAAGCTGCTGGTGGACGTGTTCCAGAACGGCTTCCATTACCAGCAGGAATTCAGCGACGGTGCCGCCGTGACCGCACTGGCCAAGCTGGAAACCACCACCAAGCGCGGTACCACCGTGCGCTTCTGGCCGTCGACCGTTGCCTTCCACGACAACGTGGAATTCCACTACGACATCCTGGCCCGCCGCCTGCGCGAGCTGTCGTTCCTGAACTCCGGCGTCAAGATCGTCCTTGCCGATGAGCGTGGCGATGGCCGTCGCGATGATTTCCACTACGAAGGCGGCATCCGCAGCTTCGTGGAGCATCTGGCGCAGCTGAAGACCCCGCTGCACCCGAACGTCATCTCCGTCACCGGCGAGCACAACGGCATCGTCGTGGATGTGGCGCTGCAGTGGACCGACTCCTACCAGGAGACGATGTACTGCTTCACCAACAACATTCCGCAGAAGGACGGCGGTACCCACCTCGCCGGTTTCCGTGGCGCGCTGACCCGTGTGCTCAACAACTACATCGAACAGAACGGCATCGCCAAGCAGGCCAAGATCAACCTGACCGGCGACGACATGCGCGAAGGCATGATCGCGGTGCTGTCGGTGAAGGTGCCGGACCCGAGCTTCTCCAGCCAGACCAAGGAAAAGCTGGTCAGCTCCGACGTACGTCCGGCAGTGGAAAACGCCTTTGGTGCGCGCCTGGAAGAGTTCCTGCAGGAAAACCCGAACGAAGCCAAGGCGATCGCCGGCAAGATCGTCGACGCCGCGCGAGCACGAGAAGCCGCGCGCAAGGCCCGCGACCTGACCCGCCGCAAGGGCGCGCTGGACATCGCCGGCCTGCCGGGCAAGCTGGCCGACTGCCAGGAAAAGGACCCGGCGCTGTCCGAACTGTTCATCGTCGAGGGTGACTCGGCAGGTGGTTCGGCCAAGCAGGGTCGCAACCGCAAGAACCAGGCGGTGCTGCCGCTGCGCGGCAAGATCCTCAACGTGGAACGCGCGCGCTTTGACCGCATGCTGTCGTCCGACCAGGTCGGTACGCTGATCACCGCGCTGGGTACCGGCATCGGCCGTGACGAGTACAACCCGGACAAGCTGCGTTACCACAAGATCATCATCATGACCGACGCCGACGTCGACGGCGCCCACATCCGCACCCTGCTGCTGACGTTCTTCTACCGTCAGATGCCGGAGCTGATCGAGCGCGGTTACGTCTACATCGGCCTGCCGCCGCTGTACAAGATCAAGCAGGGCAAGCAGGAGCTGTACCTGAAGGACGACCCCGCGCTGGACAGCTACCTGGCCAGCAGTGCGGTGGAAAACGCCGCGCTGGTGCCGGCCACCGGCGAACCGGGCATCGAAGGCCTGGCGCTGGAAAAGCTGCTGCTGGCCTATGCCGCCGCGCTGGACTCGATCGAGCGCAACGCGCATCGCTATGACCGCAACCTGCTCGAAGCGCTGGTCGATTTCGTGCCGATGGACCTGGACAGCCTGCGCAATGCCGGCGAAGGCGAAGGCCTGGATGCGCTGGCCAAGCGCCTCAACCAGGGCAGCCTGGGCAGCCCGCGCTTCAGCCTGGAACTGCAGGAACCGAACGACGAGCGCCCGGCCGCTGTGCTGGTGACCCGCCGCCACATGGGCGAGGAGCACATCCAGGTGCTGCCGATGTCGGCGTTCGAGAGTGGCGAACTGCGTGCGATCCACCAGGCCTCCAAGCTGTTGCACGGCCTGGTGCGCGAAGGCGCGACGATTTCCCGCGGCGCCAAGTCGATTGAAGTGGACAGTTTTGCCAAGGCGCAGAACTGGCTGCTCGAGGAGGCCAAGCGCGGCCGTCAGATCCAGCGATTCAAGGGGCTGGGCGAAATGAATCCGGAACAGTTGTGGGATACCACGGTGAACCCGGAGACCCGTCGCCTGCTGCAGGTGCGCATTGAAGACGCGGTCGCTGCCGACCAGATTTTCAGTACCCTGATGGGCGATGTGGTCGAACCGCGTCGCGACTTCATCGAAGACAATGCGTTGAAGGTCGCGAATCTGGATATCTGACACAATCGGGACCTGGCCGGTGCGCGGGGAGCTGCACCGGCCGTCGTCCCTTGAACGCAGGTACCTGATGTCCGCATCCGCCCCGGTTTCCGCCCCGCCTCCGGTTCCGCCGGCATCCGCCCCTCCGCGCGCCGTTGCACCGTTGGCAGGTTTCTTCATCGACCTGGGCATCGCTGCCGTCGCCCTGGTCGGCCTGAGCATGGTCACCGGTCTGTTCTGGGGCTTCTACCGTGCGATCGTGGTCAGCCGCGCCAATGCCGAGGCCAATGGCGGCGCACTGACCCCTGACACCGTCAGCGCGGTGGTGGGCCAGCCCGGGGCCCTGGCGCAGATCCTGATGGCCCTGATCGCCACCGGTGGCGCCGCACTGCTGCTGTACTTCTGGCGCCGTCCGGCAAACGCCGGCGAGCGCCAGGCCTCGCGGCAGGCGCTGCTGCGGCCTTCCACCTGGGGCTGGACCCTGCTGGTGGCCACGCTGATCGTGCTGGGCAGCAACGGCATCGCCTTCCTTTCCAAGCAGTTCGGCATCGAGCCGGTACCCACCAACGTGGAACTGATGCAGAGCGCGATCGCTCGCTTCCCGTTGTTCCTGGTGCTGTTCGCGGTCGTCCTCGCCCCCGCCTATGAAGAGCTGCTGTTCCGCCGCGTCCTGTTCGGGCGCCTGTGGCAGGCCGGCCGGCCCTGGCTGGGCCTCATCCTCAGCAGCCTGGCGTTCGCCCTGGTCCATGAAGTGCCCGGTGTCAGCAAGAATTCGCTGCTGGGCATGGCGCAGCTGTGGCTGGTCTACGGCGGCATGGGGGCCGCCTTCTGCTGGCTGTACCGCCGCACCGGCACGCTGTGGGCGGCGATCACCGCGCATGCGCTGAACAATGCGGTTGCGCTGGCCGCGATGGTGTTCCTGGGATCAACGTAACGCCGTGCCCGCTTGACGAAAGATTAAGCAGGTACGCTACACACTGCGCACATGAACACGGGGGTGGACCCATGAAACAACTGCTGCTGGCCCTTGTCATCACCACCCTGGTCAGCGCCTGCGCGACCACTACGTCGCCAACCGGACGACGGCAGATGGTGGGCGGCGTGTCGCAGGCACAGCTGGACCAGCTGGGTGCGCAGGCGTTCGCCGAGACCAAGCAGAAAGAGAAGATCAGCACGGATGGCCGCCAGAACGGCTACGTGCAATGCGTGGTCAATGCGCTGGTTGCGCAGTTGCCACCTCAGTACCGTGGCGTACGGTGGGAGACGGCTGTATTCGTCGACAAGGAACCGAACGCGTTTGCCCTGCCCGGCGGCAAAGTGGGTGTGAATACCGGCATCTTCACCGTCGCCAGGAACCAGGACCAGTTGGCTGCCGTGATCGGCCATGAGATCGGGCATGTCATCGCGCGTCATCACGAAGAACGCATCACCCGGCAGATGGGCGCGCAGACCGGCTTGGCCGTGCTGGGCGCGCTGGCCGGTGCCGCCTACGGCGATGGTGCCGCCAGCACGGTCAACCAGCTGGGCGGGATGGGTGCGCAGACGGCCTTCCTGCTCCCGGGTTCGCGGACCCAGGAAAGCGAGGCCGATGTCATCGGCCAGCGACTGATGGCGCAGGCCGGATTCAACCCGGCCCAGGCCGTGGATCTGTGGCAGAACATGATGGCCGCCAGCGGCGGTCGCAGCCCGCAATGGCTGTCCACCCACCCCGATCCAGCCAACCGCATCCAGGAACTGCGACGTGATGCACCGGGCCTGACGCCGGTTTATCAGCAGGCGCAGGCGGCCGGGCTGCGGCCAAAGTGCGGATGAGTGCGCAGTTCTATGCTGTATTGCAGCACATAAAACGATTTCTCACGCCATCTGTTTCTGATACGTTTGGCGGCTCAGATTTTTCTGACAGTCCGACTTTGCCGCTATCCGGCGGTTCGATCGAGGTGAACGATGATTTTCCGTAACCACAAAGCTGTGCTTTCCGTCCTCGTCGCGACCGCCCTGACCGGCGCCGTGGTCACCGATGCCTTCGCGCAGTCCTCGCGCTCCTCCGACCGTGGCAGCCGCGGCGGCAGCAGCAAGCAGGCCAAGGCCGAACCGCTGTACCCGAATGCGACCCGGCAGGAGCCGACCGCCAAGGCCTCGGCCAAGATGGGCAGCAAGCTGCAGAAAATGATCGACAGCTACAACAAGGAAAAGTTCCCGGAGACGCGCACGCAGGCTGACGCGATCCTGGCTGACAGCGCCTCGAACGAGTACGACAAGTCGCTGGCCGCGCAGCTGGCCTCGCAGGCTGCCTACCAGACCGACGACACCCCGGCCGCCATCGCCTACCTGAAGCAGGTGATCCAGTTCAACGGCCTGGACAACAACGGCCACTTCCAGTCGATGCTGATGCTGGGCCAGCTGCAGCTGCAGGAAGACCAGACCGCTGAAGGCCTGGCCACCCTGGACAAGTACTTTGCCGAGAGCAAGTCGACCAAGCCGGAAGAGCTGATCGCCAAGGGCCAGGCGCTGTACCAGCTGGAGCGCTACCAGGAAGCGATCCCGGTGCTGAAGCAGGCCATCGCCGGCGCTGCCGAGCCGAAGGACAACTGGAACCAGCTGCTGATGGCGGCACTGTCCGAAGCCGGCCAGACCGGTGAGGCCGTGCAGGCCGCAGAGGCGCTGGCGGCCAAGAACCCGACGGACAAGAAGGCCCAGCTGAATCTGGCCAACATGTACATGCAGGCTGACCAGATGCCGAAGGCCGCCGCGGTGATGGACAAGCTGCGCAGCAGCGGCCAGCTCACCGAAGAGCGCGAGTACAAGCAGCTGTACTCGATCTATGCCAACACCGAGAACAAGGAAAAGGACGTCATCGCGGTCATCAATGAAGGGTTGCAGAAGGGCATCCTGAAGCCGGATTACCAGGTTTACCTGGCGCTGGCCCAGTCCTACTACTACTCCGACCAGGTGCCGCAGGCGATCGATGCGTGGCAGAAGGCCGCCCCGCTCTCCAAGGACGGTGAGACCTACCTGAACCTGGCACGCGTCCTGCATGCCGAAGGTCGCGTCCCCGAGGCCAAGCAGGCCGCCCAGCAGGCGCTGGCGAAGGGCGTGAAGAACCAGGCTGATGCCAAAAAAATCATCAACCTGAAGTAAGTAGGAATAACGCCTGAATGCCTGCTCAGTTGATGCGCAGGCGCTCAGGATTGGTATAAGCTTGGAGGTTCCTGCGGTGTCATGCACCGCTGATCAGGGATCCCGCCCCCGGGATTCCGGCCCCACTATTGAGCTCTTGGCGCATGACGGAACAACTAGTCGTTCACCGGTACGAACAACCCGATGACAAGGGGCTGAGCTGGCCTCGCATCGTCGGCATCGCGTTTGTAATTGCCCTGCATCTGGCCGCCTTCATGATGCTCCTGATTCCCGCCGTGGCTCCCAAGGCCGTCGCGGAGAAGGAGCGCAACGTCATGGTGACCATCGTCGACGCGCCGCCGCCGCCCCCACCGCCGCCGCCGCCGCCGCCGCCGCAGGATACTCCGCCACCGCCGGTGAAGAATCTGTCGCCGCCGAAGCCGTCGCCCGTACCGCCGCCGCCGCAGGCGCCGGTCGTCGATGTGCCGGAGCCGCGCCCGAACGATATCGTCACCCCGCCGTCACCTCCGGCGCCGCCGGCACCGCCGACCTCGATCGAGGCCAGCGTGGACATCTCGTCGAAGGCCATGAATCCGCCGCGCTATCCGCCGGCAGCCTTCCGCGCGGGTATCCAGGGCGAAGTGATCCTGATCATTGATGTCGATGCCAACGGCAACGTCACCAATGTCACGGTGGAAAAGTCCAGCCGTAACCGCGACCTGGACCGTGCTGCGATGGAAGCGGCTCGCAAGTGGCGCTTCAACGCCGCTGAATCTGGCGGTAAGAAGACGGCAGGTCGCGTTCGCGTCCCGGTCAACTTTGCGCTGAACTGATGCGCCCGGGTGGCCGCCTGGCCGCCCCGGTTCCCAGTTCGATTGTTTGCTTAGCTACACCCTTTATCACCACACACAACAAAGGTAAGCGTCATGCTGCAGGAAATTTTCATCGCCGCTGCTGCCGGGGGCAATCCGTCCAATGCCCTGTCGCAGATGGGCTTCGAGCACCTGATCCACGAAATGACCACCAAGCCGGGTGATTTCGCGGTTTCCTGGGTCGTGCTGCTGACCCTGATCGCCATGTCGGCCATGTCCTGGTACTGGACCGTCATCAACATCTTCCGTGCCACCCGCCTGAAGAGCGCCGCTGATCGCGTCGTCAGCCTGTTCTGGGACACCCCGAACGCGCAGGACGCCATCCGTGCGATGGAAGAACAGCCGGCTTCGGAGCCGTTCTCGAAGATCGCCCTGGACGCTGCCCAGGCGGCTGCCCACCACCAGCGCGCTGAAGGCGGCGCTACCGGTGGCCTGGGTGAGAACCTGAGCCGTTCGGAGTTCGTCGACCGCGCTCTGCGCCAGGCCGTCACCCGCGAAAGCAACAAGCTGCAGTCGGGCATGACCCTGCTGGCAACCGTCGGCGCAACCGCTCCGTTCGTCGGTCTGCTGGGTACCGTGTGGGGCATCTACGGCGCGCTGATCAAGATCGGTGCCACCGGCTCCGCTTCGATCGACGCCGTTGCCGGCCCGGTGGGTGAAGCGCTGATCATGACCGCGATCGGTCTGTTCGTCGCGATCCCGGCCGTGTTCGCCTTCAACTTCTTCAGCAAGATCAACAGCGCGACCATCAGCAAGTTCGATACCTTCGCGCACGACCTGCACGACTTCTTCGCCACCGGTTCGCGCGTCCGCTAATTGCGGCGCGCGTCACCCAGCGACGAAGTAAGTAGTCACCAAGATCTAGACGGAGCCCGTTATGGCTTTCAGTAGTGGTAACAGCGGCGGCCCCATGGCCGACATCAACGTTACGCCCCTCGTGGACGTGATGCTGGTGCTGCTGATCATCTTCATCATCACGGCGCCCCTGATGTCCCACAAGGTCAAGGTGGATCTGCCGGAAGCCAACCTGATCCAGAAGCCGGAAGATGCTGAAAAGCGTTCCGGACCGATCACCCTGGCAGTCAAGGAAGACGGCTCGATCTACTGGAACGACGAAGAAATCAACAAGCAGACTCTCGAGTCGCGCTTGGCGACCGCCGCCCAGCAGACCCCGCAGCCGCCGCTGAACCTGCGTGGTGACCGCACCACCAAGATGCGCGTCATCAACGACCTGACCAAGGTCGCGCAGGAGCAGGGCATGCTGGACGTCGGCTTCGTCGCGACCAAAGAAAAGGGGCAATAAGCCATGGCATTCAGTAGTGGTGGTGGCAAGGGCCCCATGGCAGACATCAACGTCACGCCCCTCGTGGACGTGATGCTGGTTCTGCTGATCATCTTCATCGTGACCGCGCCGATCATGACGTACCCGATCGCCGTGGACCTGCCGCAGCGCGTGCTCAACCCACCGCCGCAGCTGGTCGAACCGCCGCCGCCGATCGAACTGAAGATCGACGCCAGCAACCAGGTCTCGTGGAACAACAGCCCGATCAATACCAGCGAGCTGCAGCAGCGGATGGAGCAGGAGGTCCAGCGTGACCCGACCAACCAGCCGGAACTGCGCATCGACGCCAGCCCGGATTCGGAGTACGACGTGATGGCCAAGGTTCTGGCCGCCGCGAAGAACGCTCAGATGAAGAAGATCGGTTTTGTGCAGCAGTAAACGCGACACCGCAACACAACAGTCATGACGCGACTGCAGACGCCCCTGGAAACAGGGGCGTTTTTTTTGTGCCTGCGGGGCCCGTCGGGGTCAGATCCCTTTCCCTCAGGAAAGGGATCTGACCCCATCAGGGAGCACGCGCCCGCTATGATCGGCGAATGCTCGCCCTCTTCGACTCCCTGCGCCATTGGCTCGACGGCATCGCCCACCTCGGCACCATCCTGGCGGTGGCCTACCTGCTGTACCTGTTCGCGCTGGCGGGCTGGATCATGCTGCAGAAGCGCGAGCCGGTGGCCACGTTGAGCTGGATCCTGTCGTTGGCGCTGCTCCCCTACCTGGGGCTCTTCATCTACTACCTGCTGGGTCCGCAGAAGGTGAAGCGGCAGCGGCTGCGCCGTGGTCGCGCCCGCTCGGGGATGGAGCACTACAGTGATGTCTGCCCACCCGATTCGGACTGCACAGAGCTGGCCAAGGTTGCCCAGGCCACCACCGGGCTGGCGCCAAGCAGTGCCACCGAGGTGACCTGGCTGGTCGACGGCGCGGCCACCTACGCCGCACTGCTCGATGCGATCGCACAGGCGCGCGACCACGTGCACCTGGAGTACTACATCTTCAATCCGGACCACGCTGGCACTGCCCTGCGTGATGCCCTGGTCGAGCGCGCCCGTGCGGGGGTGCAGGTGCGCCTGCTGCTGGATGCGGTTGGCTCGTCCGCCCTGCCCCGCCGCTTCCTGCAGCCCCTGCTGGATGCCGGCGGCGAAGCAATCTGGTTCCATCCGCGGCAGCTGCTGAAGCCGTTCAAGCGCCCGTGGTTGAACCTGCGCACGCATCGCAAGCTGGTGATCATCGATGGCCGCCTTGCCTTTACCGGCGGCATCAACATCACCGACGAGGAAGACGAGAGCCGCAGACCCGACGCCTACCGCGACCTGCACATGCGTATCCGCGGCCATGTCGTGCGCAGCCTGCAGCTGGTGTTCGCCGAAGACTGGCTGTACGCCAGTGGACAGGATCCCTCGCGGATGGACATCGCCCGTCTATGGCCGGCCGACATGCCGCTGCGCGGTGATGGCGCGATCAACGCGCAGGTATTGGTGTCGGGTCCGGATTCGGGCTGGGAGACCATCCACCGCCTCCACGTCGCCGCCATCCAGGAAGCACACGAGCGGGTGTGGCTGGTCACCCCCTATTTCGTGCCGGGTGAAGCGGCGCGGATGGCGTTGACCTCCGCTGCACTGGGCGGCCTGGATGTGCGCCTGCTGGTACCGAAGATGAGCGATTCCTGGTTCGTCACCCAGGCCGCACGCTCCTACTTCGATGAGCTGTTGCATGCGGGCGTGAAGATCTACGAATACGGCCCGCGGATGCTGCATACCAAGGCGTTCATCGCCGATGACGATGTCTGTATTGTCGGCAGTGCCAACTTCGACCACCGCAGCTTCCGGCTGAACTTCGAGCTGTCGATGATGATCAGCGACCGCGACCGTGTGGCGGCCCTGGCCGAGCTGCTGCAGGGCGAATTCGACCGCGCCACGCGGGTGCATGACCAGGCCGGCCGCTCGCTGTGGCTGCACCGCCTGCCCGAGGCCTTCGCCCGGCTGGCCTCGCCGCTGCTCTGACGCAGCGCTACACTGCGGCGATCATCCGGGGAGCCCGACTATGTACTGGTTGTACCTGCTGCTGGCGCTGGGCTGCTTTGCCTTCGCGCTGAAGACCCCGAGCGCGGGGTTGATGACCCTGTGCCTGCTGGCTGCCCTCGCCTTCCTGCTGGCCTGGGTACGCGGCCGCTACGTGGCCCGTTTCGGCGACCTGCAGCGCGACCCGGCCACCCTCATTGACGCCGAAGAACTGCGACGCCTGCGCGAACAGGCCCAGGCCCGCCGCAACGACGACCACAACGACCACGACCCGTCTCCTCTTTCCAAGTAGTCCCGTTCCATGACCCAGCTCAGCGTCAACGTCAACAAGATCGCCGTCCTGCGCAATTCGCGCGGCGGCGCCGAACCGGACGTGGTGCGCGCCGCCCAGGCCTGCCTGGATGCCGGCGCCCACGGCATCACCGTGCATCCGCGGCCGGACCGCCGTCACATCACCGCCGAGGACGTGCTGGCCCTGTCCACCCTGACCCGCGCGCGTGGCGTTGAATTCAACATCGAAGGCAATCCGTTCGCGCCGCCGCGCGAGGGCTACCCGGGGCTGCTGCCGCTGTGCGAACAGACCCGTCCGGCGCAGGCCACCCTGGTCCCCGATGGTGATGGCCAGATCACCTCCGACCATGGCTTCGACTTCGCGCGTGACGCAGAGCGGCTGCGCCCGCTGATCGCCGAACTGAAGACGATGGGCTGCCGGGTCAGCCTGTTCGTCGATGCCGGCAACCCGCTGCTGGAGCAGGCGGCCGAGGTCGGTGCCGACCGCATCGAGCTGTACACCGGCCCTTACGCAGAGGCGCATGCGGCTGGCGATGCCGACGCGATGCTGGCGCTGTTCGCCACTGCCGCCCGCCGCGCGCAGGCCGTCGGCCTGGGCGTGAATGCCGGTCATGACCTGTCGCAGGACAACCTGCGCGACTTCCTGGCCCACGTGCCGGAGGTGCTGGAGGTCTCGATCGGCCACGCATTGATCGGCGAGGCGTTGTATGACGGGCTGGATGCCACCGTGCGCGGGTACCTGGCGCTGCTCTGACACCTCCCCGGTAGAGTCGAGCCGTGCTCGACTCAGCACCGCCCTGAACCCTTCAGACGGCCGTCGCAGCCATTGAGACGGTCGCGACGTACTCTGCCGTCATGGGTATTGCGATCAAGGGCCGAGGTTCCACGTCCCACCTTGCCGGGCGCTTTGAAAGCACCGTCAGCGAGGCGGTGGACGACGGCTGGGCGGTCGACGAGAGCGAGGAGTTCCTCGCCCCGCGCCTGCGCACCGAGGTACGTGCGGAAACCGCGCGCAGCATCATCACCCGCAACACTTCGCCGGACGTCGGCTTCAGCCAGTCGGTGAATCCGTATCGCGGCTGCGAGCATGGCTGCTCCTACTGCTTCGCGCGCCCCTCGCATGCCTATCTGAATCTGTCGCCGGGCCTGGATTTCGAGACCAAGCTGTTCGCCAAGACCAATGCGCCGCAGCTGCTGCGCAAGGAATTGTCGAAGCCGGGTTACGTGCCGCAGCCGATCGCGCTGGGCATCAACACCGATGCGTACCAGCCGATCGAGCGCAAGTTCAAGCTGACCCGCCAGCTGATCGAAGTGATGCTGGAAACCAAGCATCCGTTCTCGCTGATCACCAAGAACGCACTGGTCGAGCGCGATATCGATCTCCTTGCGCCGCTGGCCTCGGAAAACCTGGTCAGCGTGCACTTCTCGGTGACCTCCCTGGACCCGCATCTCTCCGCAAAGCTGGAACCGCGTGCATCAGCACCCCATGCACGGCTGCGTGCGATGAAGCGGCTGCATGACGCCGGCATTCCGGTTGGTGTGATGGTGGCGCCGGTGATTCCGTGGATCAACGACAGCGAGCTGGAAGCCGTGCTGGAGGCCGCACACGATGCCGGTGCCAGCACCGCCGGCTACGTGCTGCTACGCCTGCCACTGGAAGTGGCACCGCTGTTCCGCGACTGGCTGGATACGCACCTTCCCGATCGCGCCGCGCATGTGATGAGCACCATCCAGCAGCTGCGCGGCGGCAAGGACTACGACAGCCGGTTCGGCACGCGCATGCGCGGCCAGGGCGTATATGCCGATCTGTTGAACAATCGCTTCAAGCTGGCGCGCAAGCGCCTCGGGTTCAACGCACAGAACAGCCACTGGCCGAAGCTGGATTGCAGCCGGTTCCAGAAGCCGCTGCCGCCGAAGAAGGATACGCCGCAGGGCTCCTTGTTCTGAGAAAAGTCGAGCTTGCTCGACTGGCGACGGAAAAGCAGTCGAGCAAGCTCGACGCTACCCCCCAAACAACTTCTGCGCACTCTGGAACAGGATCCAGCTGGTCGCGATGAACTTGTCGCCACCCTGTGGCCGGTTGCCACGATGGGTGTGGGTGAATGCCGTCGGGGCGATCAGCAGGCTGCCGGTGCGCGGCGCGATCTTCCGCCCCTGGAACAGGAATTCGGTCTCGCCTTCGTCGAAGTCATCGTTGAGGTACAGCGTCCACAGTACGTGCCGGTGCAGGGTCTCGGCCTGCGCATCCTTCGGGTACAGCTCGCAGTGCCAGTACGGGTAGCCGCCCTCGCCTGCCGCATACCATTGCAGGTTGATCGCACCCGGACGCAGGCAGGTGCGGGCCAGGTCGGCCAGCTGCTGCTGCGGCATATCGGGGAAGTCCTCGGCAGACAGGCGTCGCGGTTGGCCGTTGCTGTCCTGGATCTGCAACATCAGCGGAGCGATCAACGCCTGTGGATAACGGCGTAGATAACTCAGCAGGCCGTTGAACACCGCAATCTGCAGCTGCTGGTCGACATCCTGCCAGCCGTCCAGTCCACTGATGCGCAGATCCTTGCTGTGCTTGAGTTCGGGGAACACACCACTGCCTACCGCACCGGGCAGCAGGCCACGCGTGGCACGCATGCGCTCGACGATGGCCGCGCAGACCTCGCTGGGGACGGCGTTGTGGATGACTTCGATGAAATCGACCGGGCCCTGCTCGTGCATGCGTGCATTCCTTAGGCGGCAACGGCTTGATGGTGCCGTTTGCCGCCCTCGGTGTCACCCCACGGTCATGTCATCGATCTGCCATGACCGCCGTCAGGCAACCGCCAATCAGACCTTCGCGTCGTCGTGCGCGTGGTGGTAGCGCACGGCTTCAGCCACTTCCTCGCGCGAACCCAGGAACACCGGCACGCGCTGGTGCAGCTGGTCGGGCTGGATGTCGAGGATGCGCTCGCGGCCGGTCCAGGCGGCGCCACCGGCCTGCTCGACCAGCAGGCCCATCGGGTTGGCTTCGTACATCAGGCGCAGCTTGCCGGCCTTGGACGGATCCTTCTTGTCCCACGGGTAGATGAAGATGCCGCCGCGGGTCAGGATGCGATGCACGTCGGCCACCATGCTGGCGATCCAGCGCATGTTGAAGTTCTTGCCGCGCGCGCCTTCCTTGCCCGCCAGCAGGTCGCCGACGTACGCCTGCATCGGTGCTTCCCAGTGGCGCTGATTGGACATGTTGATGGCGAATTCCTGGGTGGCCGCCGGAATCTGCATGTTCTCGGTGGTCAGCACGAATTCGCCCTTCTCGCGGTCCAGGGTGAAGGCGTGGGTGCCATGGCCAACGGTCAGCACCAGCTGGGTGCTGGGCCCGTAGATGCAATAACCGGCGGCGATCTGCTTGCTGCCCGGCTGCAGGAACGCGTCATCGCCCGGCAGTTCGACGTTGGTCGGGCAGCGCAGCACCGAGAAGATGGTGCCGACGGAGACGTTGACGTCGATGTTGGAGCTGCCATCGAGGGGATCGAACAGCAGCAGGAAATCGCCGCGCGGGTAGATATCCGGCACCGGCTGGCTGTGGTCCATTTCCTCCGAGGCGCAGGCGGCCAGGTGGCCACCCCAGGCATTGGCTTCGAGCAGGATCTCGTTGCTGATGACGTCCAGCTTCTTCTGCGCTTCACCCTGCACGTTGCCGGTACCGGCGTCGCCGAGCACGCCACCAAGGGCGCCCTTGCTGACGGCGATGGAGATGCTGGTGCAGGCGCGGGCGACCACGGCGATCAGCTGGCGCAGGTCGGCATTGATGCGGCCGGCGTGCTGTTCCTGGATCAGGAAGCGGGTCAACGAAGTACGGGACATGGTCGGGCAGGTCTCGGCAGCGGGAAAACGCCTATTGTCGCCCGTCTGGCCGAGGCGTGCGTGAGCGCGGGAAGGCGTAATCGTTTCCAGATGCGTTGCGCTCGTGGCGCCTTCCTTCATGGAGGCACAGGGCGAGGTACACCGTGGCCAGGACACGCCGTAAACCCCCCTCCGGGGTCCGGCCCAGCCGCTGACGGCAGGGCGTTCGGGCGCTTGCGAAGCAGTGCTTCGCAGGCAAAGCGCCCTCACCCATGGGGGCTCGGTCGGCGCATCCATGCGCCTCACGGTCCTGTCCACGGTGTACCTCGCCCTGCGCTTCAGGGTTCGCCGCGAGCGCGGAGGGTGTGGCAAAGGCAGAGGCAAAGCAGAAGCAAAAACAAAAACAAAGGCGCCTTTCGGCGCCTTGTCTTCAAGCTACTGGAGCGTTGCTTCAGCCCTTGGCGACGGTGGCCACGGCCTTGGCGACGTATTCCAGGTTGTTCTGGTTCAGCGCGGCCACGCAGATGCGGCCGGTGCCGACGGCGTAGATGCCGAACTCGTCGCGCAGGCGCTCGACCTGCTCGCGGCTCAGGCCGGAGTAGGAGAACATGCCGGCCTGCTCGTTGATGAAACCGAACTGCGGCGCACCTGCAGCGGCCAGCTTCTCGACCAGGCCCTGGCGCAGGGCGTGGATGCGCTCGCGCATCTCGGTCAGCTCCTGCTCCCACATCGCGCGCAGTTCCGGGTTGGTCAGCACGCCGGCCACCAGCGCAGCACCATGGGTGGACGGGCTGGAGTAGATCGTGCGGATCACGCGCTTGACCTGCGACTGCACGGCCTTGGCGTCCGCGGCGGTCGGTGCCACCATCGACAGCGCACCCACGCGCTCGCCATACAGCGAGAACGACTTGGAGTACGAGTTGGCGACGATGAAGCTGTCGATGCCGGCTTCGGCGATGATGCGCACGGCGGCGCCGTCCTGCTCGATGCCCTTGTCGAAGCCCTGGTAGGCCATGTCGATGAAGGGGAACAGCTGGCGGTCCTTCAGCAGCTGTGCGACCTGCTTCCACTGGGTGACCGTGAGGTCGGCACCGGTGGGGTTGTGGCAGCAGGCGTGCAGCAGCACCACGGTGCCGGCGTCCAGCTTGCCCAGGTCGGCCAGCAGGGCGTCGAAGTTGACCCCATGGGTGGCCGGGTCGAAGTAGGAATACTCCACCACCTCGAAGCCGGCCGCGCTGAACACGGCGCGGTGGTTTTCCCAGCTCGGGTTGCTCAGCGCAACGGTGGCGTGCGGCAGCAGCTTCTTCAGCACGTCGGCGCCGACGCGCAGCGCACCGCTGCCACCGACGGTCTGTGCGGTGGTGACGCGGCCGGCGGCCAGCAGCGGCGAGTCCTTGCCGAACACCAGCTCACGCGTCGCCTGCGTGTATGCCGGCAGGCCATCGATCGGCAGGTAGCCGCGTGGTTTGGCTTCAGCGGCGAGCTGCTGCTCGATCTGCTTGACGGCGCGCAGCAGCGGAATGCGGCCGCTCTCGTCGTAGTAGATGCCCACACCCAGGTTGACCTTGGTCGGGCGGCTGTCGGCGTTGTACGCCTCGGTCAGGCCCAGGATCGGGTCGCCTGGGACCAGTTCCACGTTTGCAAAGAAGGACACGGCGGTACTCGTTCGGTAGACGGAAAGGGGGAGGAAGTGCGCTGCGCGGTCTGCGGCTTTTCGGCCGGAAACAGCCCATCGTAACAAAGCCTGCCGGGGCTGGCCGCCGCCATCGTCATCCGCCGCCCCGTACCATGGCGTGCGTTGCCGCCCGATCCATCAACCTGAATCATGAATCCTGCCGCACGACGCCATTGCCTGCCCCTGTCCGCCCTGCTGCTGTCGCCCTGGGCGGCGGCGGCCGAGCCCGCACTGACCGCCCTGCCCAGCGTGCAGGTGCAGGCCGCGCGGGTGCCGGGCATCGACCCGTTCGCGCTGCCGGCCAGCCAGGATACGGTCTGGATCGACGCCGGCCGCGCTGGCGCCGGCGCACAGCTGTCCGAGGCGTTGGCCGGGGTCCCGGGCCTGGTCGCCCGCGACCGGCAGAACTTCGCGCAGGACACCCAGCTGTCGATCCGTGGCTTTGGTGCGCGCTCGACCTTCGGTGTGCGCGGGGTGCGGGTGTTGATCGACGGGGTACCGGCGACCATGCCGGACGGCCAGGGCCAGCTGTCGCACGCCAGCCTGTTGGGCGCCGAACGCATCGAGGTGCTGCGCGGGCCGTTCTCGGCGCTGTACGGCAATTCCTCCGGCGGCGTGCTGCAGGTCTGGAGCGCGCAGGGCCAGGCCGGCGACCCGTGGCGGTTGCGCGTGAACGCCGGCGCCGACAACACGCTCAGTGTCGGCGCACAGCTGAAGGGTGCCGGCCGTGTTCTGGATTACAACATCGCCGCCAACCACTTCAGCACCGATGGCTGGCGCGATCACAGCCGTGCGCGCCGCGAGTCGCTCAACGCGCGCATCGGTGGTGAGCTGGGCGGTGGGCGGCTGGAGTTGCTGCTCAACGTGCTGGATGCGCCCGATGCGCAGGACCCGCTGGGCCTGACCCGTGCCCAGGGGGCGGCCGATCCGCGCCAGGCCACCGCCGTGGCGCACCAGTACAACACCCGCAAATCGGTGCGCCAGCAGCAGGCCGGGCTGCGCTGGACCCGGGAGACCGGGGCGCAGCGCTGGCAGCTGATGGGCTATGCCGGCCAGCGCGCGGTGACCCAATACCTGCCGATTCCGCCGACTGCCCAGGTGAATCCGCTGCATGCCGGCGGGGTGATCGATCTGGATGGCGGCTACGGCGGCCTGGACGCGCGCTGGGGCTGGCACGGCGACCTCGCCGGCCGACCGCTGGATCTGGTGGCCGGGCTCAGCGCCGACCGCCAGCGCCAGCATCGCACCGGCTACGAGAACTTCATCGGCAGCACGCTGGGCGTGCGCGGGCGCCTGCGCCGTGACCAGATCGACGTCGTGCAGAATGTGGACCAGTTCGCCCAGGCCTGGTGGCAATGGAGCCAGCGCTGGTCGCTGCTGGCCGGGCTGCGCCACAGCACGGTGCGCTTCGCGTCCGATGACCGCTACATCGTCGGCGCCAACCCAGATGACAGTGGTCGCCGCCGCTACCAGGCGACTACGCCGGTGGCCGGGATCAGCTTCGAGGCCAGCCCGCAGTGGCGACTGCACGCGGCCGTAGGGCGTGGTTTCGAGACCCCCACCTTCAACGAACTGGGCTATCGCGCCGACGGTCAGGCGGGATTGGCACTGGACCTGGCGGCCGCTCGCAGCCGCAATCTGGAGATTGGCAGCAAGTGGCACGCGCAGGACGGAACCCAGCTCGATATCAGCCTTTTCCGTGCAGATACCGACGATGAGCTGGCAGTTGCCAGCAACAGCGGCGGGCGCAGCACCTATCGCAACATCGGCCACACCCGCCGCCAGGGCGTGGAACTGCAGTACCGGCAGCCGCTGGCCGAGCAGCTGGAACTGCAGCTGGCCTGGACCTGGCTGCAGGCGCAGGTGCGCTCGCCGTACCTGACTTCGAACGCTTTGGTCGCTGCAGGCAGCCGCCTACCCGGGGTACCGCGCCAACAGGCCTTCGCTCGGCTGCAATGGTCACCCGGCCAGTGGCAGTGGGCGCTGGAGGCCTCCGCCAGCAGCGATACGGTGGTCAACGACGTGGCGACCGAACGCGCGCCCGGCTTCGCCCTGCTGCATCTGGAAGCAGGACGTCGCTGGACCGTGCCGGGTGGTGAGCTGCGCGCCTTCGCCCGGCTGGAGAACGTGCTGGACCAGGCCTACATCGGCTCGGTGATCGTCAACGATGGCAATGGGCGCTTCTACGAGCCGGGACCAGGACGGCGGGCCAACGTCGGTGTGCAGTGGTCGTGGCGCTAGCATGGGACCGCTGCGCCCGCCGGGCATGGCCCGGCGCTACCGTCAATCGGGGGCCTTGGCCGGCACAAAGGGCGAAGTCGGATCGCTGGCGGGGAAGGTTTCCTCCAGCGCCTCGTCCTGGTTGTCACTGGCGCGCTGCTTGCGCTCGCGGCGCTTGAGCGGGCTTTCCTGGCCGCCGCGATGGCGGTCTCCGCCATCCTTGCGGTCCTGCGCCGCCTGTTCAGCCTCGTGTTTCACGGGTAGATGGTCACCACCGTGCTCGGCATCGAAGAACGGCGCGCCGGTGCCGCGGTAGTCGGCATTGTCGGCATCGCGCTTGCCACGTTGCTCGCCGGGAATAGGCGGATGGTTCGCGCGCAGCGGGTCGCGGGAGGTCTCTCGGCTCATGGTCTGATTACCTTCGCTCTGGGAGCCCCACTACACCGCCAGCAAGGTAAAGCCGCCGCGAACCTGGCGTCATGAACATCTCGCTCACCCCCCGGTAACGGCACCGCGCGTATTCCTGCCCACCCGCCCCCGCTGCAGGAGCCGGCCATGCCCCGTCTTGAACGACCCGCACCGTCCGTGTTCAACGCCCTGCTCGATCCGCTCGGCCAGCGCACCGCGCAGCGCCGCACGCGTCGCCATGAGGATCCGCAGGCGGTGGCGCAGGACTACCTGCAGTACATGCTCAGTGACTACGAGGAGAGGCGTGACCAGAGCCACCGCAACTGGCGCGATCTGTGCCCGGTCTATGCCTTCGCGCTGACTACCCACGCTGCGGACTGGCCGCGCGGTGATGCCGCCGATACCTGCGAGGAACTGGCCGAGCACTGGGAACAGATGCGCGGGCAGTCGCGGCTGGGCTGGTCGCAGGCACGGCCGGTAGTGGAAGACGCCTGGCGGGCGCTGGATCATATTCCGGCGGCGGCAGTGAGGCCGCTGCTGCAATAACACCGGGCACCTGAAGCAGCCGAGCGTGGGTTCGGCTCTACAGCAAAGCGGCGGCGCCACCTGGCGTGCACGGCACGGACACGAGTGGTTTACACCGCCAATCCCAAGCTGGGCACCCTGCCCCGCGCAAGAGGTGCGCCCATGGCCCGCCCGATCTGGACCGGCACGCTCTCCTTCGGCCTGCTCAATGTGCCGGTGTCGCTGATGTCAGGCGAACGCAAGGTGGATCTGCAGTTCCGCATGCTCGACTCCCGCGACCGCAAGCCGATCCGTTTCGAACGGGTGAACGCCGACACCGGTGAGGAAGTGCCCTGGAAGGACATCGTCAAAGCCTATGAGTACGACAAGGGCAGCTATGTCGTGCTGGAGGAAGGCGATATCCGCTCGGCCGCGCCGGAAAGCCACGAAACGGTGGAGGTGGAATCATTCGTGGATGCGGCGCAGATCGACCCCCGCTACTACGAGAAACCGTATCTTCTGGTGCCCGGCAAGAAAGCCGAAAAAGGCTATGTGCTGTTGCGCGAAACGCTGCGCAGCACCGGCAGGGTGGGTATCGCACGGGTGGTGGTGCGCACGCGCGAGTACCTGTGCGCGGTGATGCCACAGCAGGACGCACTGGTGCTGATGATCCTGCGCTATCCGCAGGAACTGGTGGATCCTGAGGACTACAAGCTGCCCACCGGCAAACTGTCCGACTACCGCATCACCAGCAAGGAGACGGCGATGGCCGAACAGTTGATCGAGTCGATGGCCGGCGACTGGGATCCGTCGCAGTACCACGATGAATTCCGCGAGCGGCTGCAGCAGGTGTTGAACAAGCGCATCAAGTCCAAGGGCGGCACCACAAGGGTGGAGGATGAGCCGGCGCCGCGTGAGGATGCCAGCACCAACGTGGTCGACTTCATGGCGCTGCTGCAGAAGAGCCTGGATGCGAACAAGCGTACGCCGGCGAAGAAGACGGCGACGCGCAAGGCACCGGCGAAGAAGGCTGCGAAGAAGACGGCCAAGAAGGCGGTGAAAAAGACCACCCGGCGCAAGGCAGGTTGAACCATGTCGCTGCATCAGTACCGGCGCAAGCGCCAGCTTGGCGGGGGCGCCGGGCAGACGCCGGAGCCTGACGACACGCCCGCACGCGGTGATCCGCAGCGGCGGCCGATCTTTGTCATCCAGCTGCATCACGCAAGCTCGCGTCACTACGATTTCCGTTTGGAGATGGACGGTGTACTGAAGAGCTGGGCGGTGCCGAAGGGGCCTTCGCTGCGCGTCGGCGAGAAGCGACTGGCCGTGGAGGTGGAGGACCATCCGCTGTCCTACGCCGGTTTCGAAGGCGACATTCCTGAAGGCCACTATGGTGCTGGCCACGTGGATGTCTTTGATCACGGCATCTGGGCCTGCGAAGGCGATCCATTGCAGGCGCTGGCCGCTGGAAAGCTCGACTTCGTGCTGCACGGGCAACGCCTGGCCGGTGGCTGGAAGCTGGTGCGCACGGCAATGAAAGGACGTCAGGTGCAGTGGCTGTTGATCAAACGCGATGACGAGCAGGCGCGCGACGCCGAAGCAGACGATCTGCTGGAAGCACCCGTGCCGGAACGCTCATCCGCAGTGAAGAAGCGTAGTGCGAAGAAGAGGGTACCCGCCGCACCGGCTGCACGCGCCGCTACCCGCAAGGCCGATGCACGCTGGCATGCGCGCGCGCTGAAACTGGACGGCGCACGTGACACGCCCTACCCGCGTGACTTCAAGCCACAGCTGACCGATCATCGCGACGACGCGCCGGACGGCGAACGTTGGCTGCACGAGATCAAGTGGGACGGCTATCGCCTGCTGGCCGATCTGCACGACGGCGAGGTGAAGCTGCGCTCCCGCAATGGCCTGGATTGGACCGATGATTTTCCCGAGGTGGTACAGGCCGTGCGGGCGCTGCCGGTGCGTGATGCGCGCCTGGACGGTGAGCTGGTGGTGCTGGACCCGGAAGGACGCAGCAATTTCGCAGCGCTGCAGCGCGTGATCGATGGAAGCTCGAAGCAACCGCTGCGCTACATCGTGTTCGATCTTCCGGGCGTGGCCAACGCGGACATCAGTCGTGCGCCATTGCTGGAACGCAAAGCACTGCTGAAGGATCTCATCGGGCCCGTGCCCGGTACCCTGGCCTTCAGCGAACATGTGATCGGCCATGGCCCGCAGGTGTTCGACGCCAGTGGCGAGGCGGGATTCGAAGGGATCGTCAGCAAGCAGGTGGATGCACCGTATGTGAACACCCGCGCACGCAGCTGGGTGAAGGTGAAGCACGAAGACACCGACGAGTTCGTGATTGTCGGCTACACGGCCCCCAAGGGCTCACGGGTGGGTTTCGGATCATTGTTGCTGGCAACGCCGGACAAGGAGGGCCTGCGCTATGTGGGCCGCGTCGGTACCGGCTTCGACGACGAGAACCTGCGCGCGCTGCTCAAGGCATTGCAGCCACTGGCAGTAAAGACGCCCGTGCTGCAGCTTCCGGCGCATGTGCCGTTCCGCGCCGCCAGCGTGCGCTGGGTGAAGCCGGTGACGGTGGCGGAAGTGGCATTCCGTGGCTGGGGCAAGGAAGGCCTGCTGCGCCAGGCCAGTTTCAAGCGGCTGCGAAGCGACAAGCAGAAGGAGGATCTGGAAGTGGCCACATCGAGTGTTGGAACCGGGGGCGAGGTCCAGATCACTCATCCGGAACGTGTGGTGTTTCCAAGGCAGAAGCTCAGCAAAGGCGATGTGGCCGACTACTACCGGCAGATGGCGCGCTGGATCCTGCCCGAAATTGCTGGACGGCCGCTGTCGCTGCTGCGTTGCCCTGATGGCGTGGGCAAGGCCTGTTTCTTCCAGAAGCACCATGGCCCGGGCCTGGGTGATGCGGTGCATGCGGTGCCGCTGCAGCAGAAGAGCGGCCGCGAGGACTACGTCTATATCGACGATGCGCGGGGCCTGCTGCAGCTGGTGCAGATGAACACGCTGGAGCTGCATCCCTGGGGCGCGACCGTGGCCGACCCCGAGCATCCGGATCGCCTGGTGTTCGATCTCGACCCCGGCGAAGGCGTCAGCTGGGCACAGGTGAAATCAGCTGCACGTGATGTGCGTGACCGCCTGCAGCAGGTAGGCCTGGAGAGCTTCGTGCGCTTGTCCGGTGGCAAGGGCGTGCACGTGGTGGTGCCGCTGCAACCCAAGGCCGACTGGGAACAGGCCAAGGCGTTCTGCGAGGCTTTTGCGCAGGCAATGGCGCTGGAGCAGCCTGATCGCTACGTGGCGACGATGAGCAAGGCCAAGCGTGATGGGGTGATCTTCATCGACTGGCTGCGCAATACCCGAGGGGCTACCAGCGTGTGTTCGTGGTCGCTGCGTGCGCGCGATTCCGCCGGTGTGGCAGTGCCGCTGCGCTGGGAAGAACTGGCCCGGGTGAGCGCGGCCGACGCGTTTCCGATGGCCAAGGCGCTGGCCAGGGTGAAGCGGCTGAAGGGTGACCCTTGGCAGGGTATCGAGCGGTTGAAGCAGGTGCTGCCGTCGCTGAAGCGGTAGTGCCGGCCGCTGGCGGGCACTACCTGTATGCGCTCAGCGCGGATCGCGCGAGGCGCGACGGCCGAACCACCAGCCCGCCAGCAGCTGCAGCGGCAGTGACGCCAGCAGCGAAATGACGAACCAGAACGGGAAATCCGCACCGGCCGTCCACATTGCGTAGCCACAGCCCAGCGCGATCAGCGACCAGATCGAGAAGCCGTGCGAACGCGGCCAGCAGGGCGCGTAATAGGTGGCGAAGGAAATGCCGGCGATGCCACCGAGCACGCTGAAGGTGAGATCCCACCCCAGCTGCACGCTGTTGCCGCTCGGCGACAGGCCCAGCAACGGGGGCAGCCAGCTGGCGACGCTGCTGACCAGCGCAAGCGACAGCACGCCGCCGATCAGGGCAACGAGGGACAGGAACAGGGTCTTGAGCAGGCCGGGCATGCGCGCATTGTACGGTTGCTGCGGAGTGCCCGGGTTGCCGGCCAGCGGCCAGCACTGCCGATGAATCGGCATGGCCGCCGCGTCCGTGGGAGAGGGGGACGGAGCGACGACGGCCATGCACAGGCGGTCAGGCGGCGAAGTCGAGCACCACGCGGCCTTCGATGGTGCCCGCGTGCATGCGTGCGAACACCTCGTTGATGTTTTCCAGGCGATCGGTGCTGACCGTGGCGGCAACCTTGCCTTCGGCAGCGAACTGCAGCGACTCCTGCAGGTCCAGCCGGGTGCCGACGATCGAGCCGCGCACGGTGATGCCGTTGAGCACCATGCCGAAGATGTCCAGCGGGAAATTGCCGGGTGGCAGGCCATTGAGCGAGACGGTGCCGCCACGGCGGACCATGCCCAGCGCCTGCTCGAACGCCTTGGGCGACACCGCAGTGACCAGCGCACCGTGTGCGCCGCCGATGTCCTTCTTCAGGAAGGCGGCGGGGTCGGTGGTGCGCGCGTTCACGGTAACCTGCGCGCCGAGCTGCCGGGCCAATGCCAGCTTGTTGTCGTCCACGTCCACCGCAGCCACGTTCAGGCCCATCGCACGGGCGTACTGCACCGCCATGTGGCCCAGGCCACCGATGCCGGAAATCGCCACCCAGTCCCCCGGCTTGGTGTCGGTAACCTTCAGACCCTTGTAGACGGTCACGCCGGCGCACAGCACCGGCGCGATCTCGACGAAGCCCACGTCCTTCGGAAGCAGGCCGACATAGTTGGCATCGGCCAGTGCGTACTCGGCGAAGCCGCCGTTGACCGAGTAGCCGGTATTGCGCTGCGTTTCGCACAGCGTTTCCCAGCCACCCAGGCAGTGTTCGCAATGGCCACACGCCGAGTACAACCAGGGGATGCCGACCCTGTCGCCTTCCTTGACGTGCCCTACCCCGCCTCCCACGGCCACGACGTGCCCCACGCCCTCGTGGCCGGGGATGAACGGCGGGTTCGGTTTCACCGGCCAGTCGCCCTCGGCGGCGTGCAGGTCGGTGTGGCAGACGCCACAGGCCTCGATCTTGACCAGTACCTCGCCCGCCCCCGGGCGCGGTACCGAGACTTCCTCGATCACCAGTGGCTTGCCGAACTCGCGCACGACAGCGGCCTTCATGGTCGAATGCATGTTCGGATCTCCGTAGTGCGCTTGCCCACAGAATGACGCCGGCTCGAGGCCGGCGCTTTGATCACGATCAAACCTTTGAAGATTCGCGGAGCGGGTTCAGCTGGCCAGCACGGACGCTTCGCGGGCCAGGCGCTCGATCGCATCCCAGTCGCGGGTCTGCAGCAGCGCCGGCGTGGTCAGCCACGAACCGCCCACGCACAGCACGTTGGGCAGGTGCAGGAACTGCGGCGCGGTCTGCGCGCTGATGCCGCCGGTCGGGCAGAAGCGCACATCGGCGAACGGACCGTGCAAGGCCGCCAGCAGCGCAGCGCCACCGGCCTGCACCGCCGGGAAGAACTTGAAGGTATCCAAGCCGTGCTCGAGGCCCTGGATCAGGTCCGAGGCGGTGGCGGCACCGGGCAGGTACGGCAGGTCGGCGTCGCGTGCAGCGGCATACAGCGCCGGCGTGGCACCGGGGGACACCGCGAAACGCGCACCGGCCTGCTTCGCCGCCTGCATCTGCGCGGCGTCGAGTACGGTGCCGGCACCGATCACCGCATCCGGCACAGCCTCGACCATCGCCTTGATCGCATCCAGCGCCTGCGGCGTGCGCAGCGTCACCTCGATCACCGGCAGGCCACCGCGGAACAGCGCCTGGGCCACTTCGACCGCTTCATTCACATCTTCGGGGGTGTACACCGGGATCACCGGTGCCAGCTTCAACAGCGCGCGCAGGCGCGGATCAGCGCTGGACATGGTCTTGCTCCTTGCCCGACGGGGCATCGCGGATCGCCGCCGGGTCCGGCAGCGCAGCGGCGCATGATGCCACGTGGCTCCGGAAGGTGCTGGCGGAGCCCTGCCCCGCAGGCCCTCGGCTCAGGCCGGGTCGGCCTGCAATGCCTGGATGCGACGCTGATACCAGCCACCGCCGAGCGGATCGAACACCGCCGACCGTTCCATCTGCGCCTCGTACACGTGCACCGAGATCGCCAGTGCGTCATCGCTGGCGTTGCGCAGGGTGTGGTATTCGTGCGGCGGGATCAGGCTGCCAGCACTGCCGCAGCCCCCGCGCAGCGCGGCGTGGCGGTGGAAACGCCAGCGCTCGCCGGCGCGCTCCAGCAGCTCGTAACGGGTGATCTCCAGCTCGCCCAACCACACTCCCTCCACACACCACATGGCATCGTGGTCGTGCAGCGGCGTGCCCTGCCCTGGGCCCCAGCTCATGGCAATCACGCTGTAGCCGTGTTCGCGGCTGTGGTACAGCGGGCGCCGCGCGTAATGATCGCTGACCGGCCGATGCACGCATTCGGGCAACTCGATGCGGCTGTCGGTTATGGCTTCCTGCAGCGCCAGCTGCAGGTCGGCGGTGATCCGACCGGTATCACCGGAGGTTACCGCCGCGTCGACCGCGGCGATCAACCGGTCGCGGCCACGGAACGGCGGATACGGAGAAGTCTGCAGGTCCATGCACCTGACTGTAGCGGAGCATGGTTAAGGGAATGTTGGCGTTCGCGCGCGTCGCGTCTGCATTCAGGGTGAACATGCGCGGAAGAATGGTTCAGATGCAGAGGCAGTAGAGCGATCACAATGGAACCTCGCGCAACAAAACGGGTCGAACACGACACGATTGAGATCCGCTGCGACATTCCGCAACTTCGCGCCCGACGGGCGCAAGGCTAGAATTCTCCGACTTACCTGGTTCTATACATGTCAGTGCGAAATATCAGCGATGCCGCGTTGCCGGCATCGAAGGGCAAGGCTGCCACGATCAACGACATCGCACGACTGTCGGGAGTTTCCAAGAAAACGGTTTCAAGAATCATCAACAACTCGCCGCTGGTGCGTAAAGACACCCGCGACAAGGTCGAGGCGTTGATGCGCGAGGTCGGTTACGTGCCCGACCCGCTGGCGCGCGGACTCGCGTTCCGCCGCTCCTTCCTGATCGGCCTGGTGTATGACGACCCGGGCGCCCAATGCATTGTCGACCTGCAGCACGGCGCGCTGGAAGCGCTTCGCGGCACTGGTTATGAACTGGTGGTGCACCCGTGCGACAGCGAGGATCCGGACTGCGCCGACGGCGTGCGCCGCTTCGTGCAGCAGCAGAAGCTGCATGGCGTGATCCTCGGCCCGCGCGCCTCCGAGTCGGTGGCGCTGTCGCAGATGCTGGACGCGATCGACTGCCGCTACATCCGCATCAGCGCGCATGCCTCGGACGACGAAGCACAGGCAGTGGTCACCCACGATCGCGATGGTGCCGCCGCGGCTGCGGGCTACCTGCTCTCGCTGGGCCATCGCGATATCGCAGTGATTGCCGGCCCCGGTGACCGGCGTACTGCCCGCGAGCGGACCCATGGCTTCCTTGATAGGCTGGCCCAGGTCGGCTTGACCCTGCCGGGAGAACGCGTGCTGGAGGCGGGCGACACGTTCGAGTCCGGCGTGCATGCCGCCGAACGCCTGCTGATGGGCGACCAACGCCCCAGTGCGATCTTCGCCGGCAACGATGAAATGGCCGCAGGCGTGTACCAGGTGGCATTGCGCGCAGGCATCGCAGTGCCGCAGCAGTTGTCGATCGTCAGTTACGACGACAGCCCGCTGGCATCGCGGCTGTGGCCGCCGCTGACGTCGGTACGCCGCCACGTCTCCGACATTGGCCGGATGGCTGCCGCGATGCTGGTGCAGACCGATGTGCCGGATGCACCGACCGCGGCCAGCGTGCATCCGCAACTGATGGTGCGCGGTTCCTGCAGGGCCATTGACGGTTGACTGCCCTGCCCTTGCCTGCACCGTTGCGACAGGATGGTGCAGGCAGCACTGAAAACGGCGCACCAAGGCGCGCCGTTTTCAGTACGAAACCGTGTGCGCTGAGCGCTTACACGTCGCCGCCGTCAGCCCAGCCTTCGCCGGTGCCGGCCTGGAACACGCGGTCATCGCCCTGCACATCGCCCGCCGGCAGATGCGCCTGATCAGCCAGTGCTGCGTAGATCGGGGTGAAGTCCGGTGACGTCGCCTGCATCAGCTGTTCGAAGCTGTCGATGACGAAGTAGGTCTTCTGGAACGTGTCGATGCGGTACTTGGTGCGCATGATCCGCTGCAGGTCGAAACCGATGCGGTTGGGCGCGGCCGATTCCAGCGAGTACAGCGATTCGCCCTTCGACGACACGATGCCGGCACCGTAGATGCGCAGGCCTTCGGGCGTATCGATCAGGCCGAACTCCACCGTGTACCAGTACAGGCGGGTCAGGTTCTGCAGCGCATCCGGGCCGATCGCGTGGGCTTTGACGCCGCCACGTCCGTACGCCTCCATGTAGTCGGCGAACACCGGGTTCATCAGCAGCGGCACGTGGCCGAACAGATCGTGGAACAGGTCCGGTTCGGCGATGTAATCGATCTGGTCCGGGCGGCGGATCCACCAGGTCACCGGGAAACGGCGGTTGGCCAGGTGGTCGAAGAAATCCAGTTCCGGCAGCAGGCCTTCGACGCCGACCAGGGTCCAGCCGGTGGCCGCGCCCAGTACTTCGTTGAGCTGGTCGAAGCGCGGAATCATGTGCGCGCTCATGCCCATCTCGTCCTGTGCATCCAGGAACTCCTGGCAGGCGCGGCCGACCAGCAGTTCGCGCTGGCGCTGGTACAGCGTGCTCCAGGTGGCGTGGTCGTCGGCGCTGTAGGTGTCCCACGGCTGCTCGACGAGCGCGGTGGTGTACACCGGCACGTAGCCCTTGTCGGTCTGCTGGTGTTCGACGCGGCGGGGCTGGGCGAGGTCCATGGGGCACTCCTGGATGGGATACCCACGATGCTAGGGCAGGGCGCGCGCAACAGGGTTGCAAAAGTTGCGTCGATTGGCATTGTTGGCGCAATATCCTTGCGTACTCACCATGTTGCGGGGCAACAATGGCCGGAGAAGTCCAGTTCGATCGCACGGATATACGCCTGCTGGCTGAAATCCAGCGGGATGGGCGCGCCACCAACGCCGAGCTGGCGACGCGGGTGAATCTCTCACCCTCGGCCTGCCTGCGCCGCCTGCAGCGGCTGGAAAGCGAGGGCGTGATCGTCGGCTACGGCGCGCGGCTGGAGCCACGGCAGCTCCGGCTGGGCCTGCAGGCCTTCGTGCGCGTGCAGCTGGAAAAGCACGATCAGGCCGCCATCGGCCACTTCGTGGACAGCGTGCAGGGCTGGGATGAAGTGGTGGCCTGCCATGCACTGACCGGCGACATGGACTACCTGCTGCACGTCTACGTGCGCGACCTGGAGCACTTTTCGCACTTCCTGCTGGACCGGCTGCTCAACGCCGGTGGCGTGGCCGACGCCAATTCCAGCTTCGTGCTGCGCACGGTGAAGGGCTTCCAGGCGTTGCCACTGTCGCAGCTGGAGTCCTGAGCGACCACCGGGCGTGCCCGGTGGCCAGGCATCAACGGATCAGCACTTGTCCTTGCGGCCCATCAGCTTGCCCAGGCGCGAGGGTTCTTCGCACTTGGGTGCGGCCACCGGCGCCGGTGCTGCTGCGGCGGCGCGTGCACGCTGCAGCTGCTGGATCTTCGCGCGGATCTGCGGCATGGCCGCCATCGCGGCCTTTTCGCCTTCCAGGATCGCGGTGCCGCGCTGGCTGAAATCGGCAGCGCCGATGTCCAGCACCTTCGGGCGGATGACGATGTCGGCGCGCGCCAGTTCCTGCTCGCCCAGGCGCTGGCCCATGATCGAGATGGACTGGTTGACGATGCCCAGCATGTCCGTCGGCGCCTTGCCGCTGGCCTTGCTGGAGATGTCGACGGCAATCACGAAGTCGGCGCCGAGCTGGCGCGCAGCGTCCACCGGCACCGGACTGACCACGCCACCGTCGATGTAGTTGCGGCCACCGATCTTCACCGGTTCGAACACGCCGGGGATGCTGCTTGACGCGCGCACCGCCTGGCCGACGTTGCCGCGCACGAAGATCGCGCGCTCGCCGGTTTCCAGCTGGGTGGCGACAGCTGCGAACGGCTTCTTCAGGCGCTCGGCGGGACGGTTGGCGACCTGCTCGTTGACGTAGTCCTGCAGTTTCTGGCCCTGCACCAGGCCACCGGAGAACAGGCGCACGTCGCGGATGCTGGCTTCGTCCAGCGCGACCGCCTTGCTCTGCATCTGGAAGGCGTCCATGCCGCTGGCATACAGCGCACCGACCACGCTGCCGGCGCTGGTGCCGGAAACCACGGCCGGCTCGAAGCCGTTGGCTTCCAGCATCTTGATCACGCCGATGTGGGCGAAGCCCTTGGCCGCGCCGCCGCCAAGGGCGATGCCGATCTTGATCGGCTTGGCCTGCGGCACCACGGTCGGCGCCGGCGGCGGGGAGGGGCGGACCGGGTCGCCACCGCAGCCGGCCAGCAGGCCGATCAGGGCGACGGACAGCAGCAGGCGGGGGCGGAACAGGCTCATCGGCAGTGCGCTCGCGGCGCCGGATTCAGGAAAGGGCGCCAGCATACCGAAGCCTCGACGGGGCGGGCAGGGTGGGGGAGCCTCTGATAGCTGTGAATCGCTTCTGGTGGGTGCGGACCTCGGTCCGCGCAAATGCCTGGTCGCGCGCTGAAGGAATGTGCCAACCAAGGTTGGCACCCACCAACGGCAGGTCCAGGCGGCCGCCGAGAACCTCCCTATTCAGCAAAAAGGAACCCCGGTAGGTGCCGACCAAGGTCGGCACCCACCGGGATCCTGTGGTCAGAACCGGTTGTCGCCGTCCAGCATCCGGCCCAGGCCGCCCAGCACCGAGCCTTCGCCACGGTTCTGGGCACCGCCCTGCGGTGCGGCCATCCACATGCGGCCGGCCAGGCGCGAGAACGGCAGCGACTGCAGCCAGACCTTTCCCGGACCGGTCAGCGTAGCCAGGAAAACGCCTTCGCCGCCGAACAGCATGCTCTTGATGCCGGCGACCCGGCGCACGTCCATGTCCACGCTGGGGTGGTAGGCCACCACGCAGCCGGTATCCACGTCCAGGCGCTCACCCGCAGCCAGCTCGCGCTCGACCACGCAGCCACCGGCGTGGATGAACACCCAGCCGTCGCCCTCCAGCTTCTGCATGATGAAGCCTTCGCCACCGAACAGCCCGGTCATGATCTTGCGCTGGAACTGGACGCCGATCTGCACGCCGCGCGCGCCGGCCAGGAAACTGTCCTTCTGGCAGATCAGTCGGCCGCCATGCTGGTCCAGCTTCATTGCCAGTACGGTGCCGGGGTAGGGCGCGGCGAAGGCGACCTTGCCCTTGCCGTGGCCGCTCTGGGTGTAGACGGTGGCGAACAGGCTCTCGCCGGTCAGCACCCGCTTGCCGGCGGCCATCACCTTGCCCATCAAGCCGCCGCCCTGGTCGCCGTTGGCGGCGCCGAACACCGTATCCATCTGCACGGTGGCGTCCTTGAACATCAGTGCGCCGGCCTCGGCAATGGCGCTCTCACCGGGGTCGAGCTCGATCTCGACGAACTGCATCTCATGGCCGACGATGCGGAATTCGATGTCGTCGGCGCGGCCGCTGGCGGCGGGGACCGGCGGCGGGGTGTTGGGCATGCCCGGGGCCGCGGACTGAAGTTCGGGCACCTCGGCAATCGACGTCCACCCGCTCATGCCCTGGCACCAGGCCAGGGCGCGTGGATTGGCCTGCGCGTAGCGGCGCGCGGCCTCGTCATCAAGCGGGCCGATACGCTCGGCCTGGGGGGAGGCATGGAAGTACCACTGGGTCATTGCGGCGGCTCCACAGGGCTGGAAAACCCCGAGTCTAGCGAGCGCGTGGGGGCCGGGGCGACGGGGCCATGAACGGCCGGCATTTGCGGGGCAGGTGCTGTATTGCAACAATTATCTGGTAGCGCCGTTTTACCACCCCTCCAAACACAGCCTACCGCCATGTCCCCGACCCGCACTTCCCGTGGCCGCCTTCCGGTCGCGCGCCCCCTCGTTGCCGCCCTTTCCGCCCTGTTGCCGCTGGTAGCAGCCGCCCAGGAAACTCCCGCTGCCAAGGATCCGGTTGCCCTCGACACCCTGCAGGTGACCGCGCAGCGCCGCGTCGAGAACGCCAAGGACGTACCGGTCGCGGTCAGCGCGATCCAGGGCGAGAAGCTGGATGTGCTCGGCTCGGCCGGCGATGACATCCGTTTCCTGGCCGCACGCGTGCCCAGCCTCAACATCGAGTCGTCCTACGGTCGTGCCTTCCCGCGCTTCTACATCCGCGGCCTGGGCAACACCGACTTCGATCTCAACGCATCGCAACCGGTGTCGCTGGTGTACGACGACGTGGTGCAGGAAAGCCCGCTGCTGAAGGGCTTCCCGCTGTTCGACCTGGCCAACGTGGAAGTGCTGCGTGGCCCGCAGGGCACGCTGTTCGGCCGCAACACACCGGCCGGTGTGGTCAAGTTCGATTCGGCGCGTCCGTCGCAGGATGCCGACGGCTACGTGCGCGTGGGCTATGGCAGCTACAACAGCTGGAACGTGCAGGGTGCCTACGGCGGCCCGCTGACCGACCGTTGGTCGGCACGCGTCTCGGCGATCTACCAGCGCCGCGATGACTGGGTCGACAACACTCGTGTCGGCGCTCCCAACAGCGGCTTCGAAGGCTACGACGAGGCCGCCGGCCGCGTGCAGTTCCTGTACGAAGGCGATGATTTCGAAGCGCTGTTCAATCTGCACAAGCGCAAGCTCAACGGGACCGCCCGCCTGTTCCGCGCCAACATCATCCAGAAGGGTGGCAATTCGCTGGTCGAGAACTTCGACCGCGACAAGGTGGCCAACGATGGCGTCAACTTCTCCGATCTGGAGACCTGGGGTGGCAGCGCACGCCTGCAGTGGAATCTCGGCTCGGTGACCCTGCACTCGATCACCGGCTATGAAACCGCTGAATCGCTCAACCGCGGCGACATCGACGGTGGCTACGGCGCCGCGTTCCTGGGTGCGGGCAATTCGGGCCCGGGCCTGATTCCGTTCTCGTCCGAGTCGGCCGATGGCCTGCCGCACCACCGCCAGTGGACGCAGGAAGTCCGCATCGAGTCCAACGAATGGGGCCGCTTCGACTGGCAGGCCGGCGTCTTCTATTTCGATGAGGACGTGACCATCAACAACTTCAACTACGACTCGCTGGCTCCGGGGAACCCGCAGACCGGCCACGTGGTGCAGAACCAGCGCAACAAGGCCTGGGCGGTGTTCGCCTCGGGTGACTTCGATGTCACCGACCGCTTCAAGCTGCGTGCCGGCGTGCGCTACACGCAGGACAAGAAGGACTTCAGTGCCAGCGTGCTGCAGGCTGTTCCGTTTGGTACCCCGGTCAGCGGCCCGTACCTGGCCAATACCGACGTCAACGACGTCAGCTGGGATCTCAGCGGCGTCTACAAGCTGACCGACGACATCAACGCCTACGCCCGCGTAGCCAAGGGTTTCCGCGCACCGTCGATCCAGGGACGGCTGGCCTTCGCGCCGGGCCTGTCGCAGGCCGATTCGGAGAAGGTGATCTCGTACGAAGCGGGCATCAAGGCTGACCTGTTCGAACGCCGCGCACGCCTGGGCCTGAGCGTGTTCCGCTACGACGTGGATGGCCAGCAGTTGATCGCGGTGGGTGGCACCAACAACACCGCCACCCTGCTCAACGCCGACAAGACCATCGGGCAGGGCGTGGAGCTGGACCTGGAAGCCTACCTGGCCGACAACGTGCTGCTGACCTTCGGCAGCAGCTACAACGACACCGAGATCAAGGACAAGGACCTGGCGGTGGCGATCTGCGGCGGTGGCTGCACCATCAACGACCCGACCACCGTCATCAACGGTGGCACCTATGCGCTGGTCAACGGCAACCCGCTGCCGCAGGCGCCGAAGTGGATCCACAACGCGACCCTGCGCGTCGGCTTCCCGCTCAGCGATGGCAGCGAGCTGTATGCCTACACCGATTGGGCCTACCGCAGCGCGGTGAACTTCTTCATCTACGAGTCGCCGGAATTCCGCGGCCGTAGTTCGCTGGAAGGCGGCCTGCGCCTGGGCTACAACTGGGATTACGGCCAGTACGATGTGGCGGTGTTCGGCCGCAACCTGACCAACCAGACCCGCGTGGTCGGCGCGATCGACTTCAACAACCTGACCGGCTTCCTCAACGAGCCGCGTACCTGGGGCGTGGAGTTCACCGCGAAGTTCTGATGCGGTGGCTGCGGCAATGCAAAGAAGAAGGGCCGGCGCAATGCCGGCCCTTCTGCTTTACGTCCATCGGTTGCCGAATGGGGTCAGAGCCCTTTCCAGCGGAAAGGGATCCGACCCCGATGGCATCGGCATTCCGCGCTGGGGTCAGATCCCTTTCCGAAGGGAAGGGCTCTGACCCCGGATCGCCGCTTACAGCGCGCTCTGCGGGCGTACCTTCAGCACCGCATTCTCGGTGGCGCAGTCGCGGCTGGAGTGCAGGCCGGCCTTGCGTGCGGCGGCGATCTCCTTGCGTGCGGCCAGCAGGTCCTTGTTGAAGGCAGCGTTGTCGTGCAGGCGGGCCACGGCGGCGGCGCCCATGAAGCGGCCTTCGAGGATGTCGCTCTGCCAGTGCACGTTGCAGACCAGGCGGCTCTCGCCGTAGTTGCGGCCACGGGCCTGGATCGCATCGGCACGGTCCGGCGCGATCTCGGACAGGATAAGTGCCCAGGCCCAGCCGATCGAGGTGTGGCCGGACGGGTAGGAACCATTCTTGCGCAGGCCTTCCTCGTCCTTCGGCGAGCAGGTCGGCTCACCGTTGACCATGAACGGGCGCGGGCGCTGGTAGTGGTTCTTGGCCGCCTTGGTGGCGGCGCTGGCGTCGATCCTGCTGCGCTCCAGCAGGCGGTACAGCGCCGGGGTTCTCACCGCATCGACGTCGATGTCGGCGGCACAGGAGAAGTGATTGGCGCCTTCGGGGAAACCGAGTTCCGCATCGACGCCGGCCTGGGCGAAGCGCGGGCTGCCACGCAGCGCGCGGGATTCACGGCTGACCTGTTCGTCCAGGGCGAGGGCGGCCGAACCGGCGACAGGTGGCGCCGGCACCAGGTCGAGGCTGGCCGGAACCACGCTCTTGTCCAGATAGCCCACCGCTTTGGTGGTGATGTTGGCTTCGACGGCGGTCGGCTTGGCGGCGGTGGCGGCACAACCGGCCAGGACCGCAATGACGGCAAGGCCGAGCAGCGGGCGGGCAGGGCGGGAAATCAACGACATGGACAGGCTCCGGGCAGAAAACATCGCGCCATGATCGCAGCCCCCATACGACACCGCAGTGGCCATCGGTCATACGGCCAGACCCGGCATGGTCACCACACGAGATGAAAAACGTCATCGATTGTTGCCAGTCTGCTGAATCCGGTCGCAGCGCACGGACTTTCACGCGGCTGCGCCATGAGCATCGGCACAACGGTGATCGAGAGGCCGTCCAGTTCCAGCCGGGTCGGGGGGATCCGCTGACAGAGGGAGAGAAGCGATGCGCAGCACCGCAACAGGAAGTACCGTCCTGGCCCTGCTCCTCGGGCTGGCATCCGCACCGGCGCAGGCCGCCGACGTGGTTGGCGTGGCCTTCGTGCATGGCACCGGCGCGCAGACCAATGCCACCCAGGACTACTGGCAGCCGGCGATCATCGACACCGTGCGCCAAGGCCTGCCGAACAGCAGCAACTACGTCGTCATCAACTGCGACTTCACCCAGTACATGTGGAAGCCGGAAGCCGCCGGCTGCCTGGCCAACCAGTTGACCAGCTTCATCGACAGCCGTGGCATCACCCAGCTGGTGGTGATCACCCACTCCAACGGTGGAAACGTGATGCGCTGGATCCTGTCCAACCCGACCTACGACAGCCGCTATCCGAAGATCATCCGCACGGTGCGCAAGGTCAACGCACTGGCACCGTCTTCGGCGGGCACGCCGCTGGCCGATGCGGTGCTAAACGGCAATACCTTCGAAACCTCGCTGGGCTGGCTGCTGGGCTACAAGAATGACGCGGTGCGCCAGCAGCAGGTGGCGAGCATGGCCACCTACAACGCGCAGAACCTGTACGGCACCGCCGGTCGCCCGGCGCTGCCCAAACCATTCCGTGCGGTGGTCGGCAGCGACGTGGAATCGGCGGTGTGGGACAGCAACAGCTACTGCGGTGGCTATGCCGCCAATGTCGGCCTGGAGTTCACCCAGAACTGGCTGTCGTCCTGCTCCGATGGCTTCCTGGAGTGCAGCAGCCAGAAGGCCGCCGGCACCACCTGGTTCACCGACAAGGCGCGTACCCAGGGTGCAGAACCGCTGAGCCACAACCAGAGCCGCCGCGAGTGCTTCGGCCTCGGCACGATCCTGCGCAACGACCTGACCCAGTGAGGGAGACGACCATGACGATCCATTCCACCCTGCTGGCCAGTGCGGTGCTTGCCGTGCTGTCCCTTTCCGCCGCGCAGGCCGCGCAGCCGCTGCAGGCCGCCCGCGCAGGCGATCAGGTGCCCGCCGCATTGGTGGCCGCGCCGCTGCCCGCGGATGAAAGCGAACACGCGCCACTGGCCTTTGCCTGGGCGCTGGACCCGATGCAACCGCTGCAGGCGACCACGCCGTATGCCTCGGTCAGCCGCAGCTACTGGCAGCAGGTCGATGGCACGCAGCTGCAGCGCGGCCTGGACCTGCCGCTGACAGCGCCGGATGCGGTGATCCAGCTGAGCCCGGCCGATGGTGCCCGCGCACTGCCGGCCAACACCCTGCAGGTGCGCGACCCGGCTGGCCGCAGCAGCGTTGCCCGCAGTGTCGATGCGCGCGCCTTGCAGGATGCCGGCATGCCGGTGGGTGATGGCAGCAGCATGCTGCGCACCGGCGCGACCAGTGTGGCAGGTGCATATACGCTGCAGGGCGCACAGGCGCAGGGCCGCTATGTGGTACAGGTGCTGGAGCCGAACAGCCCGCTGCGGCTGGAAGTGCAGGCCAACCAGGCGCAGGTGCTGGCCGGTGGCAATGTGCAGCTGCAGGCACGCCTGCTGGAAGACGGCGCCACCTCTGCGCAGCTTGCATCGCGTCGTGGTGGCCTGGGCGGTGAAGCCCTGCTGGTCGCACCGGATGGCCGCAGCTGGCCGCAGCGCCTGCTGCGCACCACCGATGGCAGCCTGCGCGCGCAGGTGCGGATCCCGGCCGATGTCGGCAGCGTGCAGGGGCTGTGGGAGCTTCAGGTGTTCGCCCAGGCCGATGGCGTACTGCGCGATGGCAAGGTGGCCTTCGCAGTGGCACGGCCGACCGCGCGCTTCAGTGGCCAGGCGGCGCCGGACCCGTCCAGCCGCCAGGTGGCACTGCCGCTGCAGGTCGCCGCCGCCGGCCGCTATGAGGCGCGGGGCACGCTGTATGCCACTGCCCGCGATGGCCAGCTGAAGCCGGTCGCGCAGGCACACGCGGCCGCGTGGTTCGATGGCCCGGGCGCGGGCCAGCTGGTGCTGCCGTTCGACCAGGCCGCGTTGCCGGCGGGTTTCGGTGCGCCGTACGAATTGCGCGACCTGCAATTGCAGGACCAGAGCCGCATGGCACCGATCGAGTCGCGCGCGCTGGCGTTGAGGTTCTGAGGACAGCGGTGGCGGGCCGGAAGATCCGGCCCGCTGCATCGCGCATTTCGATTACCCCGCGTAGGCGGTCAGCCGGCCTTCCTGCTCGCATACGGTGATCGCGCCGCCGAACACCGCCGACAGCGGCTCGCTGCGCAGCAGCTCGGCACGGGTGCCGTCGGCCAGTACGTGCCCATCGCGCAGCAGTACCACCCGCTCGATCTCGGGAATGATCTCTTCGATGTGGTGGGTTACCAGCACCAGGGTGATGCCCTGCTGCGCCAGAACCCGCATGGTCGCTATCAGCTGCTCGCGGGCGACCAGGTCCAGCCCGGTGGAGGGTTCGTCCAGCAGCAGTGCCTGCGGCCGGTTGACCAGTGCGCGGGCGATCAGCACGCGGCGAGTCTCGCCGGCCGACAGCTCGGCATAGGCGCGTTCGCGCAGGGACAGCGCGCCGGTCATCGCCAGTGTCTCGCCGACGCGCACGCGCATGTCGGCGGTCACTTCGCGGAAGGCCGGCACCACGTAGCTGGCGAAGAAGCCGGACAGCACCGCCTGCTCCACGGTCAGCCCGGGCATGTCGGCCAGGTTGCTGCTGAGGTCGCCGGTGACGATGCCCAGCTGCGAGCGCAGCCGGTCCACCTGCCAGCGGTTCTGGCCCAGCACCTTCACCGCCACCGTGCCGTCGCCCTGGGCCAGCGGGTACAGTTCGCGGGTGATCAGCTTGATGAAGGTGGACTTGCCGCAGCCGTTCGGGCCGAGCAGGGCGGTGTGCTGGCCCTGCGCGATGCGCAGGCTGAGCCCGTGCAGCACCTTCACCTGGCCGCGCACCACGGTGGCGCGCTCCAGTTCGATCAACGGGGGCAGCTCCGCATCGGGCGGGGCGGCGATCATGGCGCTGGTGCGTGGATCAAGGCTCGACAACTCAGGTCCCCAACTGTGAACGGTGCCACGGATGGCGATGTGATACGCCGCCGCAGGGGTGCAGTTTGCAACGCAAGCGCCCATGATGTCTGCCATCCCCGCGGCGATCCGGAGAGCTGCCATGCCTGATGCCCTGATGTCCCTGTTGACCGGTGGTGTGCTTGGCCTGGGCTGGTGGGCCATGCTGGGGGTACTGCTGGTCTTCACCCAGATCACCATCTTCTCGGTGACCCTGTACCTGCATCGCAGCCAGGCCCATCGCGGGGTCGATTTCCACCCGGCGCTGGCCCACGTGTTCCGTTTCTGGCTGTGGCTGACCACCTCGATGATCACCCGCGAGTGGGTGGCCATCCACCGCAAGCACCACGCCAAGGTGGAGACCGAGGACGATCCGCACAGCCCGGTCACCCGCGGCATCGGCAAGGTGTTCTGGCATGGCGTGGAGCTGTACCGGGAAGCGCGCGGCATGCGCGCGGACATCGAGCAGTACGGCCGCGGTACCCCGGACGATGCGATCGAGCGCCACCTGTATACCCCGCACGCCACGCTGGGCCCGGTGTTGCTGCTGGCGATCAACAGCGTGCTGTTCGGCCTGCCCGGCGTGGCCCTGTGGGCGATCCAGATGGCGTGGATTCCGTTCTGGGCCGCGGGCGTGGTCAACGGCCTGGGCCACTGGTGGGGCTACCGCAACTACGAGTCGGCCGATACTTCCACCAACCTCACGCCGTGGGGGGTCTGGATCGGTGGCGAGGAGCTGCACAACAACCACCATGCCTTCCCCAGCTCGGCGCGCTTTGCGATGCGGCGCTGGGAATTCGACATCGGCTGGAGTGCGATCCGCCTGCTGCAGGCGCTGCGCCTGGCCAAGGTGCTGCGGGTGGCGCCGGCCATGGACGTGCGCCCGAACATCGCCGTGCCCGATGCTGAAACCCTGAAGGCGCTGCTGTCGCACCGCTTCCAGGCGATGACCGACTACCAGCGCAATGTGTTCATGCCGGCCCTGCGCGAGGAAGCCGTACAGGCCGGGGCCAAGCTGCGCCGCCTGCTGCCGCGCCGGCTGCGCCGTGGCCTGGTCAACGATGGCCGCTGGCTGAAGCCGGACAGCCGTGCCCTGCTCAGCGAATGGGTGGCGCAGCGCCCGCGCATCCGCACCCTGGTCGAGTACCGCGCGCGGCTGGCGGCGCTGCTCGAGGCCCGCGGCCACGATGCCGCCGAGCGCCTGCACCAGCTGCAGGCCTGGTGCCGCGAGGCCGAGGAAAGCGGCATTGCCGCGCTGCAGGCCTATGCCGCACGCTTGAAGGGCTACAGCCTGGTGGGCGCGTGAGGGCAGGGCATGGGCTTGTGTTGGCGATGCTGCTGCCATGCGCGGCGCTGGCCCAGGTCACCGACACTGCCAGCTATCTGCAGCGGATGGACAGCGATGGTGACGGCAAGGTCAGCGAGGCCGAGTACGTGCAGTGGATGCTGTATGCCTTCGACCGCATGGACCGCAATGGCGATGGCGTGCTGAGCGCCGATGAGCTGCCTGGTGGCAAGGGCAGGGCGATCAGCCGCGAGCAGCAGCGGCAGGTGATCGTGCAGCGTTTCCACAGGCAGGATGCCAATGGCGATGGCGTCCTGGATGCCCGTGAGCTGGCGGCGCCGCCACGCTGAGCGGGCGTAGAATCGGTCCATGCCTGAACTGCCCGAAGTAGAAACCACCCGCCGCGGCCTGGCGCCGCACCTGCAGGGCCGCCGCGTGCATGGGGTGATCCTGCGCCGTGCCGACCTGCGTTGGCCGATTCCGCCGGAAGTGGCCGCGCTGCTGCCCGGGCAACGTATCGAGGACATCCGCCGGCGCGCCAAGTACCTGCTGCTGGATACCGCCATCGGCAGCGCGGTGCTGCACCTGGGGATGTCGGGCAGCCTGCGCGTGCTGCCCGGTGACACGCCACTGCGCGCCCACGACCATGTGGATATCAGCCTGGACAACGGCCGCCTGCTGCGCTTCAACGACCCGCGCCGCTTCGGCAGCCTGCTGTGGCAGCCGGCCGGCGAGATCCACCCGCTGCTGCAGGGGCTGGGACCGGAACCGCTGGACGAGGCATTCGATGGCGACTACCTGTTTGCCCGCAGCCGTGGCCGCAGCGCGCCGGTGAAGACCTTCCTGATGGACCAGGCGGTAGTGGTGGGCGTGGGCAACATCTACGCCGCCGAAAGCCTGTTCAAGGCCGGCATCAGTCCGCTGCGCGAAGCAGGAAAGATCTCGCGCGAACGCTACCAGCGGCTGGCCGACGCGGTGAAGGAGATCCTGGGCTACGCCATCACCCGCGGCGGCACCACCCTGCGCGATTTCATCAGTCCTGACGGCGCGCCGGGCTACTTCGAACAGGAACTGCTGGTATACGGCCGTGACGGGCTGCCCTGCCCGAACTGTGGCCGCCCGCTGAAGCACGCCACCATCGGCCAGCGCGCCAGCGTCTGGTGCAGCCACTGCCAGCGCTGAGCCGGGCCGCCAGCGGCAGCTGAACGGGCAGGGCGCGTCTCCGCTGCCCGTTAACGTTTGTCTGCCTATGATGGCCGACCTTCCTCCCTGTACCTGACGCGCCTGCATGCAACGACGCGACTTCATCCGCAATGCCTCCCTCGCCCTGGCTGCATTCGGCCTGCCGTCCCTGCCCGCGTGCGCGGCCAGCAAGAGCGGCCAGATGGGCCTGCGCCGCCTCGGCCAGCCGCAGCCGTTCGACTTCGCCGCCCTGAAGGGCCAGGCACGCGCGCTGGCACAGGCGCCCTACAAGAGCCACAAGCGGGTGCTGCCGGGCCGGCTGGAAGGCCTGGACTGGGACCAGTACCAGTCGATCGGCTACCGCCAGGACCATGCCCTGTGGGCCGACCAGCCGGGCAAGTTCCAGGCCAAGTTCTTCCATCTGGGCCTGTACTTCCACTCGCCGGTACGCATGTTCGACGTGGTCGACGGCAAGGCGCAGGAGCTGGCCTATGACGGCGCGGCGTTCAACTACGGCAAGAGCGGCATCAAGGATGGCGAGTTGCCGGCGGACCTCGGTTTCGCTGGTTTCCGCCTGAACACCCGCAAGGACACCGACCGCGACTTCGCCGCCTTCCTCGGCGCCAGCTACTTCCGCGCAGTCGGCAAGGAAGGCCAGTACGGCCAGTCCGCACGTGGCCTGGCGATTGACACCGGCATGGGCAAGCCGGAGGAATTCCCGGACTTCATCGCCTATTACCTGGAACAGCCGTCGGCCGATTCGGAGACGATCGTGGTCTACGGCCTGCTGGATTCGCCGAGCGTGGCCGGTGCCTACCGCTTCGCGATCACCAATGGCGACGTGCTGCTGATGGACATCGACAGTGCGCTTTACCCGCGCAAGGCGATCGAGCGGTTGGGCATTGCGCCGTGCACCAGCATGTACCAGGTGGGCGAGAACGACCGCCGCATGGGCTGGGACTGGCGCCCGGAGATCCACGATACCGACGGCCTGTCGCTGTGGACCGGTGCCGGCGAATGGATCTGGCGCCCGCTGCTGAACCCGCGCAACCTGCGCTTCAACATGTTCGTGGACCGCAACCCGCGCGGCTTCGGCCTGCTGCAGCGCGACCGCAATTTCGACCATTACCAGGACGACGGCGTGTTCTACGAGAAGCGCCCGTGCCTGTGGGTGGAGCCGAAGGGCGAATGGGGCGAGGGCTCGGTGCAGCTGGTGGAGATTCCCACCGTGGACGAGACTTTCGACAACATCGTGGCGTTCTGGAACCCGAAGGAAAAGCCGCAGCCCGGCCAGGAGCTGCTGGTCGGCTACCGCCTGTACTGGGGCGCCGAACCGCCGGCGCGCCCGCCGTTGGCGCACTGCGTGGCCAGCCGTACCGGCCTGGGCGGTGTGGTCGGCAAGAAGCGCGAGTACTTCAGCTGGCGCTTTGCAGTGGACTTCGAAGGGGGGGAACTGGCCAGCCTGATCGACAAGGGCGAGGTCGAAGCGGTGGTGGAAACCAGCCGTGGCCGGGTCGAGATCGTATCGGCGCGTCCGCTGCGCGAGATCAATGGCTACCGCGCGATGTTCGATCTGGTGCCGCCGGAAGGCAGCACCGAGCAGATCGACATCCGCCTGTTCCTGCGCAGTGGCGGCAAGACGCTTACGGAAACGTGGCTGTACCAGTACACCCCGCCGCCGGCGGGTGCGCCGGAGCGCACGCTGTACTAAGAGGGGGTTGGGTTTGCAGGGCTTGCAGCCCTGCACCTGCAGAGGCCAGAGCCGAAGCAACGGCAGAAATTGGTTTCCTGTGGGGAGGCGGGGGGGGGGGGGGGGGGGGGGGGGGGGGGGGGGGGGGGGGCGGGGGGGGGGCGCCGCCTAACACCCCGCGCCGCCCCCGGGGCCCCCCCCCCGGGCCCCCCCCCCCCCCCCCCCCCCCCCCCACCCCGCCTTCGACAGTTTTCTGTGGCCTGTTGGAACGGCA
>NZ_JAWIRX010000023.1:0-83372 GCF_036319965.1 Stenotrophomonas sp. SMYL41
GGATTGCGGGGACGCCGTAAACCCGTCCATGGGGGCTTGGCCGCGGCATCCATGCCGCGGACACCCCGCAATCCGACACCGCCCCGCCTTCGACAGTTTCCAGGTGACGGTTGGATTGTCCTGGGGAAAGGCATGGCGGACGGCATGGGGTCAGATCCGTTTTCCTCTGGAAAACGGATCTGACCCCGATTGATTTCGTTATCTGACAGAGATTCATCCACGCATGGCGTGGATCTACAGCAGATCGCGAGAAATCGTCGAAGGCGGGGGGGGGGGGGGGGGGGGGGGGGGGGGGGGGGGGGGGGGGGCGGCCCCCCCCCCCCGCGCGGGGGTTAGGGGGGGGCCCCGCCCCCCGCCCCCCCCCCCCCCCCCCCCCCCCCCCCCCCCCCCCCCCCCCCCCCCCCCCTACCCACGGATAGCCAGCTGTTGCTAGTGCTCCGGCTGTTGCCTTGGCTCGGAGCAGGTGCAGGGCGCAGTCCTGCCGAACACCCCCTCTGATGCTGCGCCGCAGAATGCATTCGGCTGAACCTGCATGCTCTACTTGAATCGATCTAAATTCACGGCCTCGTGGGTCGGGCGTCATTCCAGGGGGAGCTGTCTGCCAGTTGAGGCGGGGCTCAGCGGAACGGTGCCGGATGGCCCCGGCCGCCTGCCTTCGTGTCATCGACTACAGGAACCCGACATGCGTCCAGTGCCGTCCGCTCCCGCCGTCCCATTGTCTTCGCGCCCGCTGGCGCGCCTGGCCTGCCTGCTCGCACTGTCGGCGTCGCCGATGCTGCTGCAGGCCGCGCCGGCTGCGCTGGAGCGCGAGGTCAACACCTTCATCGGCAGCAAGGACGACGGCAATACGTTCCCGGGCGCGTCGGCACCGTTCGGCCTGATCCAGGTCAGCCCGATCGGCAGCCACTATTCGGGCTGGCGCTATGACGACGAGAAGATCCGCGGTTTCGGCCATTCCTTCATCTCCGGCGCCGGCTGCTGGGAGCAGGGCGGCCAGGTGTCGGTGCTGCCGGTCACGGGCTCGATCGGTCCGGGCGGCGATTTCGATACCGGCAACGCCAAGCAGTTCGATCACAAGGCCTACGCGGCGTCCTACACCCACGACGGTGAGGTCGGCCAGGCCGGCTACTACAAAGTGCGCCTGACCAGCTACGGCGGCATCGATGCCGAGGCCACCGCGCGCACCCGGGCCGCCGCCGAACGCTACACCTTCAGCCAGCGCAGTGGCGATGGCCACGTGCTGGTCAATGTCGGCCAGGCCAACGAGCGCCATTCGGTGATCGGCAGCGTGGTCGATGTGGTGGGCGACCGCGTGGTCGAAGGCAAGCTGGTCACCAAGAGTTTCTGTGGTGGCCATCAGTACACCACCTGGTTCCGCATCGAGTTCGACCGCCCGTTCAAGGCGCATGGCACCTGGGGCGAGGGCGGTGGCCTGCCGGGCGCGCGCCACAGCATGGAAGGCGAACAGAAGCCGAACGGTGCCTGGCTCAGCTTCGACCTGGCCAACGGCCAGTCGGTGACGGCGGTCAGCGCGATCTCGCACGTGGATGCCGAAGGCGCGCGCACCAACCTGCGCGCGGAAGGCATGCAGGGCGGGGCGCTGCTCGGTTTCGACCGCATGCGTGCGCTGTCGCAGCAGTCCTGGCGCGAGCAGCTGGGCCGGGTGCGTGTGCAGGGCGGTACGTCTGATGACCGCACCGTGTTCTACAGCGCGGCCTACCACGCGCTGCTGCAGCCGATGACCGGCAACGATGCCGACGGCCGCTATCGCGGCTATGACGATGGCATCCACCGCGCCGATGGCTGGACCTATTACGAGTACTTCTCGCTGTGGGATACCTACCGTGCGCAGAACCAGTGGTTGGCACTGACCCGCCCGGACGTGGCGCGCGATATTGGCCGTACCCTGCTGGCGATCGACGAGCAGGGCGGCTGGTTGCCGCGCTGGGGCTATGCCAACTTCGAGACCAACATCATGACCGGCGATCCGGTCACGCCGTTCATGGTCGACCTGTGGCGCTTCGGTGCGCTCAAGGGCCGTGAATCGCAGGCATGGGATGCGCTGCGCCGCAATGCTTTCGGCACGCCGCCGCTGAACTCGCGGATGGCGGGCCGTTCCGGCAACCCGACCTACCTGGACAAGGGCTATGTGGTCTACGACCGCGCGTTCCCGTCCAAGGGCATGGACGTCGATCCGCACCACGGTGGTTCGGCCACGCTGGAGTATGCGCTGGCCGACTGTGCGCTTTCGCAGATGGCCGATGGCCTGGGCCACGCGCAGGACGCGGCGACGCTGCGTGAGCGCGGCCGCAACTGGCGCAAGGTGTGGGACCCGCAGGTGCGTGACGCCGAGACTGGCTTCACCGGTTTCCCGCGCCCGCGTACTGAGGACGGCCAGTGGTACACGCCGGCCGATGGCCACTACAGCCCGCGCTCGCACCATGGTTTCCACGAAGGTACGGCGTGGCAGTACCAGTGGCTGGCGCAGCAGGACGTGCCGGGCCTGGTCGAAGCGATGGATGGCCGCGAACAGGCCGGCCGCCGCCTTGATGCGTTCTTCGCGATGGACGCGCTGCAGGCCGATCCGCTCAATGCCGCCCGCAAGGCGTGGGTGGTCGGGCCGTACAGCTACTACAACCAGTTCCGCTACAACCCGAACAACGAACCGGACCTGCACTCGCCGTGGCTGTACACACTGATCGGCCAGCCGTGGAAGACCGCAGCGGTGGTGCGTGCCGCGCAGCAGTTGTTCACCAATGCGCCCAACGGCGTGACCGGCAACGACGACCTCGGCACGATGTCGGCCTGGTACCTGTTCAGCGCCATCGGCGTGTACCCGGCGGTGCCCGGCAGCGGCCAATTCCTGCTGCACACGCCGCGCTTCAGCAAGGTGGAAGTGGACCTGGGCAATGGCCGCACGCTGCGCATCGACGCGCCGGGCGCCGATGGCCGACGCCTGCAGTACGTGCAGGGCGTGAAGGTCGATGGCCAGGCGCATGCGCCGGTGTGGCTGGACTGGAGCCAGCTGCAGCAGGGCCCGCGCCTGCAGTTCGCGCTCGACGCGAAGGCGCCGGAGCAGGGCTGGGGCACGGCGGTGAAGGACCTGCCGGTGTCCTGGTGCGCGGCACCGGGCAGCCAGCTGCGCTGAGCCGGACTGTGCCGTTCGCGGTGACCCAGCGAACGGCACGGCACGACACGGCCCTGATCCATTAGGCTTGAGCCTCCAGCGGAGTCCGGGAAGACGATGAACGACAACGGCAGCAGTCCCAGCAAGCGCGCCGGCAAGGCGGTGACGGTGACCGACATCGCGCGTGCGATCGGCGTGTCACGGGCCACCGTGTCGCTGGTGCTGCGCGGCAGCCCGCTGGTCAACGTCGATACCCGTGCCAAGGTCGAGGCCGAGCTGCGTCGCCAGCGCTATGTCTACAATCGCGCGGCGGCCAACCTGCGTCGTCGCACCTCGTCGAGCATCGCGCTGGTGATCAACGATCTGTCCAACCCGTTCTTCGCCGAATTCGCGTCCGGCGTGGACGAGGCGCTGGGCGGGCGCGGTTACGTGACCCTGCTCGGCAGCACCGGCGAATCGCCGGAGCGTCAGCAGGCGGTGCTGTCCACGTTGATGGAGCACACACCGGCCGGCCTGATCCTGTCGCCGGCCGAAGGCAGCGACACCACGCTGCTGCGGCAGGCGTTGGGCGCCAATGCCAACGTGCTGCTGTTCAACCGCGAACTGGAAGGGGCCGATTGGGACTTCCTCACCCTGGACAACCAGCACGGTGCCTATCTGGCCACCCGCCACCTGATCGAGCGCGGCCATCGCCAGATCGCCTTCTTCGGCGGCCACGCTGCATCGAGCTCGTGCCACCAGCGCCGTGCCGGTTTCCAGCAGGCGCTGGCCGAGGCCGGCCTGTCGCTGCCACCGGGCTGGATGATCGAATCGGCACCGAACCGCCTGGAAGCCGCGGCGCGCACCGATGAGCTGTTTGCCGACGGCCATCGCCCGAGTGCGGCGGTCTGCTACAACGACACCGTCGCGCTGGGCCTGATGCTGGGCTTGAACTCGCGCGGCATCCGCCCGGGCGGCGACTTCGCGGTTACCGGTTTCGACGATATTTCCGAGGCTGCGGTGGCGGTGCCGCCGTTGACCACGCTCACTGCCGATCCGCGCGAGCGGGGCCGGCAAGCTGCCGCGCTGTTGCTGCAACGACTGGATGAACCGGACGCGCCGCCACGGCGCACGGTCGCGCCGGTGCAGTTGCGCATCCGCGAAAGCAGTGCCGCACGACCGAACTGATTGCTTCCATATTCCCCTTCCACGCAACAACGACCTTCCGCGCATCGAGGCGCGTACCGCATGCCGATCTCCGCAACGCCCCGTGTATCGGGTTCTTCGGGCAACGCACCTGCCGTCACCAACGGCAAGGCGCTGGCCGTCGTCACCACGATCTTCTTCATGTGGGGCTTCCTGACCTGCCTCAATGACATCCTGATCCCGCACCTGAAGGCGGTGTTCGAACTGAACTACGCCAAGGCGATGCTGGTGCAGTTCACCTTCTTCGGCACCTATTTCCTGATGTCGCTGCCGGCGGGTCGGCTGGTGGCGGCGCTGGGTTACAAGAAGGGCATCGTGGCCGGCCTGGTGATCGCCGGCATCGGCGCGCTGGGCTTCTGGCCGGCGGCCGAGCTGCGCGTGTATGGCGCCTTCCTCGGCGCATTGTTCGTGCTGGCCACGGGCATTACCGTGCTGCAGGTCGCTGCGAACCCCTACGTCGCACTGCTGGGCCCGGAGCAGACCAGCTCCAGCCGCCTGACCCTGGCGCAGGCGCTGAACTCGCTGGGCACGGCCATCGCGCCGATTTTCGGTGGCATGCTGATCCTGTCCAACACGGTCAAGAGTGCCGATGACATCGCGGCGCTGCCGGCCGCCGAGCAGCTGGCCTACCGTGCCGCCGAGGCGCAGGCCGTGCAGGGCCCGTACGTGGGCCTGGCGGTGGCGCTGGTGCTGCTGGCGCTGTTCGTGTTCCTGTTCCGCCTGCCGGCGCTGAGTGATGCCACCGAGCAGGCCGACCAGGGCCACCATCACAGCTACCTGGATGCGCTGCGCAAGCGCCACCTGCTGCTGGGCGTGCTGGGCATCTTCTTCTACGTTGGCGCCGAAGTGTCGATCGGCAGCTTCCTGGTCAACTACCTGTCGATGCCGAACATCGGCGGTTTCAGTGAGCAGCAGGCCACGCATTACGTGTCGGCCTACTGGACGATGGCGATGATCGGACGCTTCGCCGGTTCGGCGCTGCTGGCGCGCTTCTCGCCCAGCCGTCTGCTGGCGATCTTCGCGCTGGTCAACGTGGGCCTGCTGGTCACGACCATGCTGAGCTCCGGCAACGTCGCGCTGTATTCGGTGGTGGCGATCGGCCTGTTCAACTCGATCATGTTCCCGACCATCTTCGCGCTGAGCATCGAGCGCCTGGGCCCGCTGACCAACAAGGGCTCCAGCCTGTTGATCATGGCCATCGTCGGCGGTGCCGTGGTGCCGTACCTGCAGGGCGTGCTGGCCGACCACATCGGTGTGCAGGCCAGCTTCCTCCTGCCGTTGCTGTGCTACGGCTACATCATTTTCTACGGACTGGTCGGCGCGCGTACGCCGGCCTCCGCAACGCAGGGAGGCTGAGTCCGGAATGGGTGCCATTGTCTGCTTCGGCGAAATTTTGATCGATCTACTAGCGCAGCCGCCGGCCTCGGCCGATACGCCGCGCGCGTTCCTGCAGTACGCCGGCGGTGCGCCGGCCAACGTCGCTGTCGCCGCCGCGCGGCTGGGTGCGAAGACCCAGTTCGTCGGCATGCTGGGCCGTGACATGTTCGGTGACTTCCTGGCCGACAGCCTGGTCGAACATGGCGTCGGCACGGATTACATCGTGCGCACCGATGCGGCGAAGACTGCGCTGGCGTTCGTTGCCCTGGACGCCAGTGGCGAGCGCAGCTTCAGTTTCTACCGCCCGCCGGCGGCTGACCTGCTGTTCCGCGACAGTGATTTCCAGGCGGAGTGCCTCGACAGCGCGCAGTGCTTCCACGTCTGCTCCAACAGCCTGACCGAGCCGGCCATCGCCGAGGCGACCTTCGCCGGCATGGACCGTGCCCGTGCGGCCGGTGCGGTGGTCAGTCTCGATCTGAATCTGCGCCCGGCACTGTGGCCCGCCGACGTCGATCCGACGCCGCGCCTGTGGCAGGCGCTGGAGCGTGCAGACCTGGTCAAGCTGTCGCGCGAGGAGCTGGACTATCTGGCAACGCCGCTGGGCGCCGATGGCGAGGCGGCGGTGCTGCGGCGCCTGCTGGCCGCGCAGGCGCGTTGGGTGATCGTCACCGACGGCGCGGCCACGCTGCACTGGTACACCCGCGACAACCACGGCACGGTCACCAGCTTCCGCGTGGCTACGGTCGACACAACGGCGGCCGGTGATGCCTTCGTCGGTGGCGTGCTGGTCGGCCTGCTGGAGCGGGGTGGGGCGGGTGCTGGTTTCGCCGCGTTCTGCCAGGACCCGGAAGCGATCACCGCCACGCTGCGCTTCGGTGCGGCGGTCGGTGCGCTGGCTGTTACCCGCAAGGGCGCGTTCGCCGCGATGCCCTCGCTCGATGAAGTGCAGCAGCTGCTGCAGGCCCAGGACATTACCGCATGAGCACCTCGCCCGATTTCCGTTCGCCCGCGTTCCTGCGCGCGCATATCGCCGACACGATGGCGTTCTACCACCCGCGCTGCATCGATCCGAACGGCGGCTTTTTCCATTATTTCCGTGACGACGGCAGCATCTACGATGCCAACCACCGCCACCTGGTGAGCAGCACCCGTTTCGTCTTCAACTATGCGATGGCCTACCGCGAGTTCGGCAATGCTGAATACCGCGAGGCCGTCGAGCACGGCGTGCGCTACCTGCGCGAGGTGCACCGCAACCCGGTCACCGGTGGCTACGCCTGGACCCTGCGCGACGGCAAGGTCGAGGACGACATGAACCACTGCTACGGCGTGGCCTTCGTGCTGCTGGCCTACAGCTGCGCGCTGAAGGCCGGCGTCGAGCAGGCCCGCGAGTGGATGGACGAGACCTGGCAGCTGCTGGAAGCGCGCTTCTGGGAGCCGCAGCACGGCCTGTACAAGGATGAAGCCGATGGCCAGTGGAACTTCACCGGCTACCGTGGTCAGAACGCCAACATGCACATGTGCGAGGCAATGCTGGCGGCCTTCGAGGCCAGTGGCGAGCAACGCTATGTCGATCGCGCGCTGCAGCTGGCCGACAACATGACCCGGCGCCAGGCCGCCAAGGCCGGTGGCCTGGTCTGGGAACATTACGATGTGAACTGGGAAATCGACTGGGACTACAACCTGGACGATCCCAAGCACCTGTTCCGCCCGTGGGGCTTCCAGCCGGGCCACCAGACCGAGTGGGCCAAGCTGCTGCTGATCCTGGATCGCCACGTGCAGGCCGACTGGCTGGTGCCGACCGCGCAGCACCTGTTCGATGTGGCGGTGGCGCGCAGCTGGGACGACGCCCGGGGCGGCCTGTACTACGGCTTCGCACCGGAATCGCGTCGGCAGCCCGGCATGGACGGCGCCCCGATCGGCGGCGACAGCTTCGTCTGCGACGACGACAAGTACTTCTGGGTGCAGGCCGAAACGCTGGCGACCGCCGCACTGATGGCCCAGCGCACCGGGGACGACCGCTACTGGCAGTGGTACGAGCGCATCTGGACGTACGCGTGGGAGCACTTCGTCGACCACCAGTACGGCGCCTGGTTCCGCATCCTCGATGCCGACAACCGCAAGTACAGCGACGAGAAGAGCCCGGCCGGCAAGGTGGATTACCACACCATGGGCGCGTGCTACGAAGTGTTGAACGTGGTGCGTTGAGGCGGGTGTCGCCACACGCATGATGAATCGGAATCGGTAGCGCCGGGCCGCGCCCGGCGGAAAAACAGGAGTATCACGTGCATCGCCTTTCCCTCGTTGTCCGTCTGCTCCTGCTGCTGGTCGCAGCCTCCGCCATCCCGGCAACTGCGGCTCCACTGCAGGCACAGTGGCAGTTCCGCATGCTGCCGGGTGATGCGCAGGGTGCTGCGCATCCGGGTCTTCAGCAATGGCGTGCGGCGAAGGTGCCGGGCAGCGTACACACCGACCTGCTGGCCCATGGGTTGATCCGCGATCCCTATGTCGGTGCGCCCGAGGCCGAGCTGCAGTGGATCGGCCTGACCGCCTGGGAGTACCGCGCCCGCTTCGACGTGGATGCGGCGACGCTGGCCAAGCCCAATGCCGAGCTGCGCTTCGATGGGCTGGACACCTATGCCGAAGTCAGCCTCAACGGCAAGCCGCTGCTGCGCGCGGACAACGCGCACCGTACCTGGCGTGCACGCGTGGAAGGGCGTCTGCGGGCGAATGGCAATGAACTGCAGATCGTGTTCCGCTCGCCGATCCGAACGCTGCTGCCAGGCGTGCAGGCAATGCCGCACAAGATCGCTGGCAATTACCCGTCGCCGTATGGCGATGAGCCGAAGGACGCGATGGTGGGCAACTTCGCGCGCAAGCCGGCCTACCACTTCGGCTGGGACTGGGGCCCGCGCTATGTCACCGCCGGGGTCTGGCGCGGGGTCGACCTGCAGGCCTGGGACGCGCACCGCCTGACCGATCTTGCCGTGCGAACCGATGCATTGAGTGCGGAGCAGGCGAAACTGGCGGTGCTGCTGCAGGTGGAGCAGGGAGCTGCTGCGGGTTCGGCCTTGGTGAATGTGGATGTGCGTGATCCGGATGGCCGCAACGTGGCCCAGGTGCAACGCACGGTGTTGCTGAAGCCCGGCCAGAACGCGGTTGAGCTGCCGGTTGAGCTGGCCACGCCGCGGCGCTGGTGGCCGGTGGGCCATGGTGCGCAGGATCGCTATACCGTGCGGGCTCGCCTGGATGATGGCGCCGACGCAGCGCTGGCGCGCGAGCAGCGCATTGGCCTGCGCACGGTCGAACTGCGCCGCGAGGAAGACCGCAAGGGCGGGCAGGGCTTTGCCTTCGTCATCAACGGCGTGGAGATCTTCGCCAAGGGCGCCAACGTCATTCCGTTCGATGCCTTCCCCGCACGCGTCGATGCCGCACGCCTGCGTCAGGTGCTGACCGCCGCGCGCGACGCCAACATGAACATGCTGCGCAACTGGGGCGGCGGCTACTACGAGGACGATGCGTTCTTTGACATCGCCGATGAGCTGGGCCTGCTGGTCTGGCAGGACTTCATGTTCGGCGGCGGCATGCAGCCAGGCTACGATCCGGCCTTCCGGGCCAGCGTGGTGGCCGAAGCACGCGACAACGTGCGCCGGCTGCGCCATCACCCCAGCATCGTGCTGTGGTGTGGCAACAACGAGGAAGAAACCGCCTGGAAGGACTGGGGCCACGGCCGCGACCTGAAGGCGGCCGACCCTGCATTCGCGGCGAAGGTCTGGCAGGGCTATGCCGACCTGTTCGGCAACGACCTGCGCCAGGTGGTGGGTGAGGAGGGGCTGGGCGTGCCGTACTGGTCCAGCTCTCCCAGCAACGACCTGGATGAAAAGGCCAACGATTCAACGCGTGGCGACAAGCACTACTGGCAGGTCTGGGGCAATCCGGCGCTGCCGGTGCAGGCCTACCTGCGCGAAACCCCGCGTTTCATGTCCGAGTACGGCCTGCAGGCGTGGCCGTCTGTGGCGACGGTGGACCAGATCGCCACCCGTGCCGAACAGCGCATCGACAGCCCGGTGATCCGCGCGCACCAGAAATTCATGGCCGGCGAGGGCAACAGCCGCCTGCTGCACTACATCGAACTGGGCTACGGCACGCCGAAGGACTTCGAGGACTTCATCTACCTGAGCCAGGTGATGCAGGCCGATGGCATCGCACTGGCGGCGTTGCATCATCGCGCCTCTCGGCCGTACACGATGGGTTCGCTGTACTGGCAGCTCAACGATGTCTGGCCGGGCGCCTCTTGGTCCAGCGTGGACTACTTCGGCCGCTGGAAGGCGCTGCACTTCGCCGCGCGGCGCTTCTTTGCGCCAGTGACGGTGGCCGCGCTGCGCGACGAGGGCCGTACGCGGGTGCGCCTGCTCAACGACGGTGCCGCACTGGATGCACGCTGGCGGCTGCGGGTGATGGACGTGGAAGGGAAGGTGCTGCGCCGTCGCGAGGAAGCGGTGACGCTGGCGGCGGCGGGTGTCACCTCGATCGGTGATTTCCGCGATGCCGAATTGTTGGCCGGTGCCGATCCCAAGCGTACGGTGGCGGTGTTCGAACTTCTGCAGGATGGCAGGGTGAGTGCACGCCAGGTGGTCGGGTTCGTCGAGGCCAAAGACCAGCAGCTGCCGAGGCAGGCGTTGAGGAGCACGCTGTCCATCGAAGGCGACCACTACCGTCTGCGCCTGGAAAGCGCGGCGTATGTGCGCGCGACGTGGATCGATTTCGGCGCGCTGGATGTGCAGGTCGGAGACAACCTGCTGGACCTGCTGCCGGGCGAAACCCGCGATATCGAAGTGCGCGGCCCGGTGGATCTGGTTACCCTGCGCGAAGCGCTGAAGGTGAAGACCCTCAACGACCGTTGAGCAAAAAAGGGGACGGAGGGGATTAAGTCGTTTGTGGCCCATGTGTGCCACAAACGACTTAATCCCCTCCGTCCCCTTTTTCTTGCTTACAGCTGGATCTGCTGGAAATTCTCGACCCGCTCGTGGCCGTTGGCGGCCTGGCCGGTACGCGGCATCGGGTAGTCGTCCAAGCGATCGATCAGCCGGGTCTGCAGCCCGGCTTCGCGGGCCGCATCCAGCTCCTCGACCACATCGGACAGGAACAGGATCTCGCCGGCCGGTACGCCGATCGCCTGCACGATGCGGCGGTAGCTGTCGGCCTCGCGCTTGCCACCGATCTCGGTATCGAACCAGCCCGACACCAGCGGGCTGAGGTCTCCGGCGTCGCTGAAGCCGAAGAACAGCTTCTGCGCCGGTACCGAACCGGAGGAGTACACGTACAGCGGCAGGCCGGAAGCGTGCCAGCCCTTCAGCACAGGCGCCACTTCCGGATAGAAGTGCGCGGTGTAGTCGCCGCGTCGGTAACCTTCGTCCCAGATCAGCCCCTGCAGCGCCTTCAGTGCGGTGTGCTTGCGGTCCTGGTCGATCCAGCCCTGCAGCGTCTCGGCCACCAGGCTGTCCTGGCAGGCGCCACCGATCTCGGTGGCCACCGCATCCAGCCAGCGGCGGACGTCCGGCTGCTGGCCGTGCTCGGCGACGAACGCGGGCAACGCCTTGCGCGCATAAGGGAATAGCACGTTCTTGACGAACGAGATGCTGCTGGTGGTGCCTTCGATGTCGGTCAGGATGACGCGGGGCTGCATGGATCAGGACGCCTGGGTAGGTACGTAACGGGGGAATTTCTGCGCAATGTCGGTGCCGGTGAAGTGACCGACCCAGCCATCCGGCTCGGTGAAGAAGCGGATTGCCACGAAGCTCGGCTCGTCGCCCATGTCGAACCAGTGAGTGGTGCCATCGGGCACGGCGATCAGGTCGTCCTTCACGCACTCGATCTCATAGACCTTGTCACCCACGTGCAGGGTGAACAGGCCGGAGCCTGCGACGAAGAAGCGCACCTCGTCTTCCTTGTGGAAGTGCTCGTCGAGGAACTTCTTGCGCAGCTCGGCGCGGTTCGGGTTGTCCGGGGCGATCGAGGCCACGTCCACGCTCTTGAAGCCGCGCTCGGCAACCAGGCGGTCGATATCGGCGCGGTAGGCGGCGAACACTTCATCCTGGCTGGCGCCCGGTGCGACCGGTGCGGTGGCCTGCCAGCGCTCGAAGGTGACGCCGATCTTCTGCAGCTCGGCGGCAATGATCGCGCCATCCTGGGTGTCCAGCAGCGGCGATTCGGGGCGGGTGTCGTCGTAGATGCGCAGTCGGCTCATGGCGGCAGCTTGAACGTCTCGGGGGAAGACAGGGTAGCAGGGTGGAGGCAGGGCGCAGATTCCGGATCGGCATCTGCGTTGCGGGTTCAGCCGCGGAGCTTGCGCAGTTCCAGTTCGCAATGCAGCAGGAACTCGAACGCTTCCAGGTGGCGGCGCGCCTCGGCCATGTCGCGGCCCCAGGCGTACAGGCCATGGCCGTCGATCAGGTAGCCCCACAGGTTCTGCCGGTCGAGCAGGTCATCGACCTGCTTGGAAAGCACGTTCATGTCCTGGGTGTTGGCGAACACCGGCACGTCGATGGCCATCTCATGGGTGCTGTTGCCGGCGAAGGCCTTCAGCAGCTCATAGCCTTCCAGGCGGATGTGGCCCTGCGGCGCGTACAGGCGCGAGGCGACGGTCTGCACCGGCGAATGGGTATGCAGCACGCAGCCGATCTCCGGGAAGCGGCGATACAGCTGGGTGTGCAGCAGTGTCTCGGCGGACGGGCGCAGCGGGCGGCCGACGGCCAGGCCGTCGAAGTCCACGACCATGATGTCGTCCTCGATCAGGCGGCCCTTGTCCTTGCCGGAGACGGTGATCGCGGCGTGGCGGTCGTCCAGGCGGTGGGAGAAGTTGCTGCTGGTGGCCGGGGTCCAGCCGGCGTGGGCCAGTTCGCGGACGTTGTCGATCAGCAGCTGGGCCAGTTCGCTCAGGCGCGCGGTGTCGTAGGGGAAGGTGGGGGTGTCCATGGTCGCCATTTTACGTGATCCGGCCCATGGCTGGGCCTGCGGCGTGGTGCCGGGCTGCTGCGCTGGAAACGCGATGCGGTGTGTCGGCAGCCGGTGGACTGCGTTTGGATCGTGGCAGGCACAGCGCAGGCTGAATGGGGGAGTCCGTGCTCGCGCTGGAACCGGTTCCTGTCGTGGACAGCCCTTGTGCGGCGACACACCATCGGGTTGCCGCAGGAGTTCCGGCGAGCACCAAGGAAAGGAGTACTTCGATGATCACGCGCGCGATGGGGATGATGGGGGTGATCGGTGCCATGCTGGCCAGCAGCGGCTGTGCGATGGAATGGGTGAAGATGGATGCCAGTGCGGGGCCATTCGGTCCCGCCCACTCCAGTTGCATGGCGCGGGCCGGCGATCACTGGCCGGTGAGGAACGAGGTGGCAACGCGCACTGTCTACGAGGACCGCAAGGTGCCCTGCAGGCTCGATGAAGTCTGCACGATCGACGGCAAGTACAACCTCGTGCCGATGCCGAAAGAGGAGAGTTACATCGTGGACGTCAATGCGTCCGACCGCAGCAGCGAGTTCAGGGCCTGCATGGCCGGTGCCGGCTGGCAACAGGAACTCATCTGGTTCAATCGCCGCTAGGCGAGGCGCGCAGCCTGCACCAGCGGGCTGCGTGGCAGGGCCACCAGGGCCCTGCCACGCTTGTTTTACTTCGTGCGCAGGCGGCTGTGCCTGAAGCCGTAGCAGAAATAGATCACGAAGCCGACGAACGTCCACACACCCATCAGCATCCAGTTGTGCAGCGTCATCGCCGACAGCAGCGCCAGGCAGCTCAGCACGCCCAAGCTGCAGATCAGCCACGCCATCGGCATGCGGAACGGACGCGGCAGGTCCGGCTGGGTGCGGCGCAGGATCAGCACGCCCGCGCACACCGCCGCGAACGCGATCAGCGTGCCCATCGAGGTCAGCTCGCCCAGGATGTCCAGCGGGAACAGCGCCGCCAGCAGCGCGATGCCGATGCCGGTGATCACGGTGTTGATGTGCGGGGTGCGGTACTTCGGGTGGATCCTGGTGAACACCGGCGGCAGCAGGCCGTCGCGCCCCATGATCATGAAGATGCGCGGCTGGCCGATGATCATCACCAGCACCACCGAAGACAGGCCGACCAGCGCGCCGACCTCGACCACCCAGCGCAGCCAGTCCAGCTGCGGATGCGCCGCCACGGCAGTCACCACCGGCTCGTCGGTGCCCAGCAGCTGGAACGGCACCAGGCCGGTCATCACTGCGGCCATTGCGATATACAGCACGGTGCAGATCACCAGCGACAGCATCATGCCGATCGGCATGTCGCGCTGCGGGTTCTTCGATTCCTGCGCGGCCACCGACACCGCCTCGAAGCCGATGTAAGCGAAGAACACCATCGCCGCGCCACGCAGCACGCCTTCCATGCCGTACTTTCCGGGGCCTTCGTTGGCGGGAATGAACGGGGTCCAGTTGCTGGTATCCACGTACTTCCAGCCGACCACGATGACCAGCACGATCAGGCCGGTCTTCAGCACGACCATCGCCATGTTCATCGCCGAGGACTTGCTGATGCCGACGTAGCACAGCCAGGTCAGCAGCAGCACCAGCGCAGCGGCTGGCAGGTTGGCGATCGCACCGGTCGGGCGCAGCTGCGCGTCGAGTGGCGCGCTGACCAGCGTCGCCGGTAGATGGATGTCAAACTGGCTGAGCAGGCTGAGGAAATAGCCGGTCCAGCTGACCGCCACGGCGGATGCGGAGACGCCGTATTCCAGCACCAGCATCCAGCCGATGAACCAGGCCGAGAGCTCGCCGAAGGTGGCATAGGTATAGGTGTAGGCGCTGCCGGAGACCGGCACCATCGAGGCGAACTCGGCGTAGGCCAGCGCGCAGAAGGCGCAGCAGACCGCCGCCAGCACGAACGACAGCATGATGGCCGGGCCGGCGTGGTTGGCGGCGGCCTGGCCGGTGATGACGAAAATGCCGCCGCCGATCACGGCGCCGATGCCGAGGGCGGTCAGCCCCCAGGGGCCGAGGTGGCGGCGCAGGCTCAGGCCGTTGGCGTCTTCATGGGCGGCATGCGGGTGCTTGGTGGCCCACAGTTGCTTGAACATGTGTGGTGGTCTTGTCGAAGCGCGCCGCTATGGGCGCGCGGGGAAAACGGACGGGCCGGCGCGAGGCCGGCCCGTAGGCGGATCAGGGCGACTTGGCCAGCTTGCTGTTGCGGATGCCGTAGCCCAGGTAGATCAGCAGGCCGAGCAGCGTCCAGCCGACGAACAGGTGCCAGTGCACCACAAATGCCTGCCAGAACAGGAACAGGCAGGTGGCCGCGCCCAGTGGGCAGATGATCCAGACCATCGGCACGCGGAACGGGCGATGCAGGCCCGGCTTGGAATAGCGCAGCACCAGCACGCCGATGCAGACCGTGGCGAAGGCCAGCAGGGTGCCCATCGAGACCAGTTCGCCCAGCACGTTCAGCGGCACCAGGCCGGCCAGCGCGGCGGCGATCACGCCGACAACGATCGTGGCGACATACGGGGTGCGGAAGCGGGCGTGGACCTTGCCAAAGAACTTCGGCAGCAGGCCGTCGCGGGAAATGGTGTAGGCGATGCGGGTCTGGCCCATCATCATCACCAGCACCACCGAGGACAGGCCGGCGATGGCACCAATCTCCACGAACGTCTTCAGCCAGGACAGGGTCGGGTAGGGCTCCAGCGCAGTGGCCACCGGCTTGTCGGTGCCCAGCAGGTGGTACGGCATCATGCCGGTCAGCACGGCACAGACGATGATGTAGACGAGGGTGCACACAGCCAGCGAGCCGAGCAGGCCGATCGGCATGTTGCGCTGTGGGTCCTTGGTCTCGCCGGCGGCGGTGGAGACCGCATCGAAGCCGATGTAGGCGAAGAACACGATGGTGGCCGCGCGGAACACGCCGCTCCAGCCGAACTCACCAGGCACGCCGGTATTTTCCGGGATGAACGGCTGCCAGTTGCCCGGGTCGATGTGGGCTGCGCCGATGCCGATGAACAGGCAGATGACGGTGACCTTGATCGCCACGATGATCGCGTTGACGAAGGCCGACTGGGTCACGCCCACGTATAGCAGGCCCGATACCGCCGCCACGATCAGTACCGCCGGCAGGTTGAACAGCTTGCCCGAGGCGGTGAACTCGCTGCCGGTCCAGGCGATGGGAGCGGCACTGAGCGCATCCGGGAACGGCATGTGCAGGGTGGTGGTGATGAAGCTGATCAGATAGGCCGACCAGCCCACGGCGACCGAGGCCGAGGCGAACAGGTACTCCAGCACCAGGCACCAGCCGATGAACCAGGCCATGCCCTCGCCGAGGGTGGCGTAGGAGTAGGAATAGGCACTGCCTGAAACCGGCATCATCGCCGCGAACTCGGCATAGCACAGGCCCGCGAGGGCGCAGGCGAAGCCGGCGATCACGAACGACAGCATGACGGCCGGTCCGGCATGGTTGGCCGCGGCCTGGCCGGTCAGCACGAAGATGCCTGCGCCGATCACCGCACCCACGCCAAGCAGGATGAGGTGTTTAGCCGTGAGGGTCCGTTTCAACGTGGCTTCGCCGTCCAGGCTGCCTTCGATGGGTTCGCCAGCATCGACGTGCCCGGCCGGTTCAACCGGCTTGACCCTCAACAGAGCTTTCAGCATGCAGTACTTCCTAGTGATCGGATTGGGTGGGCCGCCGATACGTTGCCGGCAACCCTGGAATGGTGAAGGCCGCGCGAACGGCCCGCTGTACCTTAGCCAAAGCTGAAGCCAACGCACAAGCGCAATCGCAACAATGAACGGCGATAATGAGCAGTATTTTTCCAGACCGCCCCCATTCATGCGCCAGACCGCCGAAACCCTTGCCGTGCTTGATGATCGCCTGCGTGGCCTGCTGCGGGACTATGCCCGCCGCGAACCTGCCCACGACGCACTGGCTGCCGAATTCGGCACATTGTTGGATGCTCCGGAAGATCCGTTCCGCCGCGAACGACTGGCCGGCCACTTCACCGCCAGCTGCTGGCTGGTCAGCGCCGATGGCCAGCGCCTGCTGCTGACCCATCACCGCAAGCTGCAGCGCTGGCTGCAGCTGGGCGGCCACGCCGACGGCGACCGGGACCTGGCCCAGGTGGCGCTGAAGGAGGCCGAAGAAGAATCGGGGCTGAGCGGCCTGGTGTTGGAAGATCCGGCCATCTTCGATCTGGACAAGCACTGGATTCCGGAGCGCAAGGACGTGCCGGGGCACTGGCACTACGACGTGCGTTTCGTGATCCGCGCGCTGGGTGGCGAAGCCTTCGTGCTCAGCGAGGAGTCACTTGACCTGGCCTGGCGGCCGGTGACCGAGGTCGCGGCCGATCCGGAATCTGACGAATCCATGCAGCGCATGGCCCGTCGCTGGCTGGCACGTTGAGGGAAAAGGAGACGGAGGGGATTAAGTCGTTTATGCCGCATGTGCCGCAAACGACTTAATCCCCTCCGTCCCCTTTTTTCAGTACAGGATGCGCGTGCGCAGCGTGCCCGGAATTGCGGCCAGCTCGTCGCGCACCGCAGCAGCCTGTTCCTCGCTGGCGGTGATGTCGATCACCACGTAGCCCACCTTCGGGTCGGTGCGCAGGAACTGGCCGTCGATGTTGACGTTGTGGCGCGAGAAGATCTCGTTGACCTTGGACAGCACGCCCGGCACGTTCTGGTGGATGTGCAGCAGGCGCAGGCTGTCGGCATGCTCGGGCAGGGTCACTTCCGGGAAGTTGACCGCCGACAGGGTGCTGCCGTTGTCGCTGTAGCGCACCAGCTTGGCCGCCACTTCCACGCCGATGTTGTCCTGCGCTTCCAGCGTGCTGCCGCCGACGTGCGGGGTCAGGATCACGTTGTCGTGGCGGGTCAGTGGCGATTCGAAGATATCGCCGTTGCCCTTCGGCTCGACCGGGAACACGTCCAGCGCGGCGCCACCGACGTGGCCGCTGGCCAGGGCCGCGTCCAGTGCATCGATGTCGACCACGGTGCCGCGCGCGGCATTGATCAGGTGCGCGCCCTTGCGCATCTTCGCCAGCTCGGTGCTGCCGATCATCCACTGCGTGGACGGGGTTTCCGGCACGTGCAGGGTGACGATGTCGGCGCGCGCCAGCAGGTCGTCCAGGCTGGCCGCTGCACGGGCATTGCCGAGTGCCAGCTTGGTTTCCACGTCGTGGAAGATCACCTGCATGCCCAGCGATTCGGCCAGCACGCCGACCTGGGTGCCGATGTGGCCGTAACCTATGATGCCCAGCGTCTTGCCGCGCACTTCATGGCTGCCGCTGGCCGACTTGGACCAGCCGCCGCGATGGCATTCGGCGTTTTTCTGCGGGATGCCACGGGTCAGCATGATCGCCTCGGCGATCACCAGTTCGGCCACGCTGCGGGTGTTGGAGTAGGGCGCGTTGAACACCGGAATGCCGGCCAGTTCGGCCGCGTCCAGGTCGACCTGGTTGGTGCCGATGCAGAAGCAGCCCACCGCAATCAGGCGCTTGGCCTCGGCCAGCACTTCGGCACTGAGCTGGGTGCGCGAGCGGATGCCGACGATGTGCGCCTCGGCGATGCGCGCCTTCAGTTCGTCCTCGGGCAGCGCCTTGGTGTGCGCTTCGATCTGGCTGTAGCCAGCGGCGCTGAACACCTCCACGGCGGTCTGGCTGACCCCCTCCAGCAACAGCACGCGGATATCCTGCTTCGGGAACGAGGTCTTCTTCGGCGACATGGGGCAGCACGGCCAGTGGGACAGGGGCTGACCACTATGCCAGATCATGCCGCCCATGGTGCAGTGCGCAATTGGTTGCATCCGTAGCTATCTGGGCCGCTGCAGGGCTGGACGCTGGCGCGCGCCACTGGCACGCTTGCCCGTTCTTCACGCACCGCGCTGGACCGTCATGACCGATTCCCGCATTGCCTCGCTGCAGCAGGCCTGTCCCGGCCTGAAGCTGAAGACCGAGCCGGCCGACCTGGAGCATTACGGGCGCGACTGGACCCGGCGCTGGATGCCGGCGCCACTGGCGATCGCACTGCCGGCCACGGTCGAAGAAGTGCAGGCGGTGATGCGCTGGAGCACGGAAGAGGGCGTGGCCGTGGTGCCGTCCGGTGGCCGCACCGGCCTTTCGGGTGGCGCAGTGGCCGCCAACGGCGAGCTGGTGCTCAGCCTGGAACGGATGAACAAGGCGCTGGCCTACGACGCGGTCGATCGCACCCTGGTGGTGCAGGCCGGCATGCCGCTGGAAGCCGTGCACAACGCCGCGCTGGAGCACGGCCTGATCTACCCCGTGGATTTCGCCGCGCGCGGGTCCTGCACGATCGGCGGCAACATCGCCACCAATGCCGGCGGCATCCGTGTGATCCGCTACGGCAACACCCGCGAGTGGATCGCGGGATTGAAGGTGGTCACTGCCGACGGCCAGCTGCTGGAACTCAACAAGGGCCTGATCAAGAACTCCAGCGGCTATGACTTCCGCCAGCTGCTGATCGGTTCGGAAGGCACGCTGGGCGTGATCGTCGAGGCGACGGTGAAGCTGACCGATCCGCCGCCGGCCAGCAATGTGATGCTGCTGGCCGTGCCCAGCTTTGAAGTTCTGATGCAGGTGTTCGCCGCGTTCCGCGCGCGCCTGCAGCTGCAGGCCTTCGAGTTCTTCACCGACCGGGCGCTGGAGCACGTGCTGGCGCATGGCGCGCAGGCGCCGTTCGACGAAGTCCATCCGTACTACGTGGTCACCGAGTTCGCGGCCAACGACGAGGCGCAGGAAGCTGCGGCGATGGCGGCCTTCGAGGACTGCATGGGCAACGGCTGGGTCAGCGACGGCGTGATCAGCGCCAGCGATGCCCAGGCGGCCCAGCTGTGGCGCCTGCGCGAAGGCATCACCGAATCGCTGGCGCGCTACAAGCCCTACAAGAATGACGTCTCGGTGCGGATCTCGGCGATGCCGGCGTTCCTGGCCGAGGCGCAGGCGTTGATCGGGCAGGCCTACCCGCACTTCGACGTGGTCTGGTTCGGCCATATCGGCGATGGCAACCTGCACATCAACGTGCTCAAGCCGGACGACACCAGCGACGCCGATTTCGTGGCGCAGTGCGAGCACGTGACCAAGCTGTTGGCGCAGGTGCTGATGCGCTTCGATGGCAGCATCTCGGCCGAGCATGGCATCGGCCTGGTCAAGAAAGGCTACCTGGACAGCACCCGCGGCCCGGCCGAGATCGCCCTGATGAAGGCGGTCAAACGCGCGTTCGATCCCCAAGCGCGGCTGAATCCCGGCAAGCTGTTCGACGTCTGAACCGGGCAAATCCTTCACGTACCCGTTACGCTCCACGCACCTTCACAACCGGCTTCGAACCGATGACCCGTCCGCTCCTGCTGCTTGCCCTGCTGTCCCTGCCGCTGGCCGGCTTCGCTTCCAGTTTTGCTGGCACCTCGGCCGGCTCGGCCACCGGTGCGTCCTCCGGTTCCTCGGGCAGCAGCTCGGGTGATGACAAGGTGGTGCTGGCTGCGCGCGACGATGCCGCCGCATTCGTCGCCAGCGACGGCCAGATCCGGGGTGCGCGCCTGCAGGCGGCGCTGGTCCACCTGCGCGAACAGAGCGTCGCCGCGCAGCAGCAGAGCGACCTGGAACTGGCCCGCGCGCTGCTGGCCCGTTGATCCCGCCTCCGGGTAGTGCCGGCCGCTGGCCGGCAACGCCATGATATCTGCACCCAACGCAGCCAGGCATGGCCTGGCCCTGCTGCTGGTGGCTCCGGCCGTACACGCCAGCGGAGACCTGCGCCTGGATCCAGCAGGGTTGAGCCCTGCACAGCAGCAGCTCGCCAGCCAGACCCTGGCCGACGTGCAGTCATTGCTGCCGGAGGGCCTGCTGCGTGCCTTGCCGGCCCAGGTGCAGGTGCACTGGAGTGATGAGCTTCCCGCCGCGGTGCATGGCCGCGCTTTTGCTGGCCGCATCACGTTGCGCCGCGACCTGCTGGATGACGGCATGCCCGGCAGCCGCCGCGCGCGCCGCAGTGCGCTGGTGCATGAACTGACCCACGTCGCCGACCGTGGCGGTGCGAACTGGTCGCACAGCAGGCGCTGGCGTGACCTCGCGGGCTGGCAGCGCAAGCCCTGGCACCTTGGCCGTGGCGACAACGATTTCCGTGACCGCAGCCCGGATGTCTATGAGCTGACGAACCCGGCCGAGTACCTGGCAGTGAACGCCGAGCATTTCGTGCTCGACGGCGAGTTCGCCTGCCGGCGCCCCGCGTTGGCGAAGTGGTACCAGGCCCATTTCGGAACACCGCCGTCGCTGCCACAGCCGCAGTGCACTACGACGCTGCCCTTGCTGCAGGCCGAATCGGAGGAGGGCGCTGCATCGCTGCTGCAGCTCGACCCGGCGCGCGTCTACGCGGTGGACTACCTGTTCGCCGAAGGCAGTGCGCAGCCGATGAGCCGCTGGGGCCACAGCATGCTGCGGCTGGTGGTCTGCCGGCCGGGCCGCGCGCTTGGGCCGGACTGCCGCTTGGACCTGGAATATCACCGCGTGCTGTCGTTCCGCGCGTTCGTTGGTGACGTTCAGATTTCCAACTGGCGTGGGCTCACCGGTGGCTATCCGTCGCGGCTGTTCGTGCTGCCACTGCAGCAGGTGGTGGACGAGTACACCAAGGTCGAGCTGCGCGGGCTGCAGTCGCTGCCGTTGCAGCTGGAACGCAGCGAAATTGCCAGCCTGCTCGAGCGCACCGCACAGGTGCATTGGAGCTATGACGGGCGCTACTACTTCGTCAGCAACAACTGCGCGGTGGAAACGGCCAAGCTGCTGCAGGCCGGGGTGCCGCGCCTGGGCCAGGCCGGATTGGCCCAGTTGAGTCCGCGCGGGCTGAAGCGTCGGCTGTCCCGGCTGCATGTGCTCGACGAGCAGGTGCTGGCTGACCGCGATTCAGCACAGGCGCAGGGCTATTACTTCGCCTCGGCGCGCGACCACTACCAGCAGTTGTTCGGCGTGGCCGCGGCCCAGCTGGCGTTGCCTGCGCGCGATGTGCGCGGCTGGTTGGCGCTGCCTGCGCAGCAACGGGCACCGTGGCTGCTGCAGGGGGACCTGCGTGCCAGTGCCGGCCTGTTGCTGCTGGAGCAGGCCGCGCAGCGGCGCGCCGAACTGCGTGCGCGCGATGTGCTCAAGCGGCAGCTGCTGGGCGCGCCGGACAGTACTGAGACCCGCAGCCTGCGAGGACTGCTGGAGCAGAGCGGGCAATGGCTGCGCCCTGGAACGCTGCTGCAGGAGGGCGGCTACGGGTTGCCGCTGGGTGACGAGCAGGCGCTGTTGTCCCGGGCCGTGGCCATTGGCAGTGCGCGGGCGGTCCCGGCGTGGCAGGCGCTGCGCGTGCAGCTGCGCCTACAGCTGCCGAACCGGCAGCGCGAGGAAATGGATGCGATCGACGCCAATCTGGATGCACTCGGTGCACACCTGCGCGAGCAGGCCGCAGCACCGCCTACTGGCGCGGCAGCTCGATGACAAAGCGGCTGCCGCCCGCGCTGCCCGGCATGCAGTAGACGCGGCCACCGTGCGCGTCGGCGATGGCCTTGACCACCGCCAGGCCGAGCCCGCTGCCGCCGCCCTGGCGCGAACGCGAACCGTCGGCACGCATGAACGGGGTGAAGATATCCGCGTGCAGTTGCGGGTCGATGCCCGGGCCCTCGTCTTCGATCGATACCTGCACGTGGCCGGGCGTGTCATGCACCGCAATCCGCACCTTTCCCGGACAGGCATAGCGCCGCGCGTTCTCCAGCAGCGCCAGCAACGCCTGGCGCAACCGCGTGGGATCACAGTGCGCGTTGTGTTCCTCGCGGCTGGTTTCCAGTTCCAGCACGAAGCCTGCAGCGCGGAACTGCGGATCGACCAGGGTCATCACCGAATGCACCTCGGCGACCACGTCGGTGCGCGCGCGGCGCACGTCCAGCCGCGCATTGTCGGACAGGCTCAGCACGCGCAGATCCTCGATCAGTCGTGACAGCCCTTCGACCTGGGCAAGGAGGCTGCGGAACTGCGACTCGTCCGGCTGGAATACACCCTCGGCCAGCCCCTGCAGGCGCCCGCGCAGGATCGTCACCGGCGTGCGCAGCTCATGGGCGATGGCCGCGTGCCACATCGCGCGCTCGCTCTCCATGTGCTGCAGGCGGCGCGCCATCGCATTGAAGTCCTCGACCAGGGTCGCCACTTCGCCCGGCGAATTTTCCTCGACGCTGGCGCGTGCGCCCAGGTCGCCGCCAGCGAGCGCGCGCACGCTGTCCACCAGTGAATTCAATGGTGAGAGGATGCGGTGGGCCAGGCGGAACGAAGCGGCGATGGCCAGCGCCAGCCCGGTCAGGATCACGCCCACCATCCATGCCAGTTCCGGCCCGGTCGGCAGCCAGCTCTCCGGCTCCTCGGCACTGCCGGGGAAGAACTCGATCAACACGGCGTACAGCAGCCACGACGACAGGATCATCATCACGATGACGCCGATCACCATCAGCGACATCGAAACGATGATGTGGCGGCTCAGCCCGGAACGGCGCAGGGGGCGCATCAGCGGTCGGCCATCAACCGGTAGCCGACGCCACGCACGCTGGCCGGGACGTTGACCATGCCCACTTCGTCCAGCTTGCGGCGCAGCTTGCTGACGTGGCTGTCGACGGTGCGTTCCAGCGCTTCGCTTTCCGGCAGGCATTCGTGCATCAGTTCGCTGCGGCTGAAGATGCGCGTCGGGGCCAGCGCCATGCAGTGCAGCAGCTTGAACTCAGTGAGGGTGAGCAGCACTTCGTGGCTGTAGCCTTCGCCCTCCACGTGCACGGCATGGGTGGCCGAGTCGATCAGCAGCGGGCCGACGCGCAGCGCGGTGGGCGCGTCCACGCGCGAGGCGCGCAGCGTACGCCGCAGCACGGCGCGTACGCGCGCAGCCACCTCGGCCGGGTTGAACGGCTTGACTACGTAGTCATCAGCGCCCATGCGCAACGCGGTCAGCTTGTCCAGGTCCTGGTCCAGTGCGGTCAGCATGATCACCGGCGTCTCGCCGCGCTGGCGCAGCTGGGTCAACACGCTCCAGCCGTCCAGGCGTGGCAGCTGCACATCGAGCAGGACCAGGTCGGGGCGGGCGCTGCGATGGAGGTCCAGTGCGCTGTGGCCATCGGCGGCGCGCAGCGTGCGCAGCCCTTCGCGTTCCAGGTAGGCGGTGAGAATGTCGGCGATCTCGGCCTCATCCTCGACGATCAGGACGAGGGCGGCGAGGGCAGGGGAGGCATGCATGCTGGGGCGGGGCCGAAAGGTGCTTGCCTCCATCGTATCTCCACAGTACCTCCATCGAAACCCCATCATCGCCACGCACACTGCGCGCTTCAGAACCTATCCGCCGCCTGCGCGGCATTGTGCACAGCAATGAGAACCTTCAGGACTCCGGCCGCGTTGATCGCGGCCCTCGCCCTGGCCATGACGGCCTGCTCCTCCCCCGAAGCCACCCCCGAAGCCACCCCCGAAGCCACGCCACGCGTCAGCGTGATCAGCGTCGGCCCGCAGGTGGTGCAGCGCGATGATGAACTGCCCGGCCGCGTGGCTGCGGTGCGCACCGCCCAGATCCGCGCGCAGGTCGGAGGCATCGTACAGCGGCGCCTGTTCGACCAGGGTGCGGAAGTCAGTGCCGGCCAGGCCCTGTTCCAGATCGACCCGGCCGCGTTCCGGGCCGACGTCGATTCGGCCCTGGCTGCCCTGCAGCGCAGCGAGGCGGCGCTGGCCCGCAGCCGCGTGCAGTCGCAGCGCCTGCATGCCCTTGCCGCCGCGCAGGCGGTCAGCCAGCAGCATCGCGACGACGCCAGCGCCGAGTACGAACAGGCGCGCGCGGCGGTGAATGAGGCGCGTGCGATCCTGTCCCGTCGCCAGCTCGACCTGCGCTATGCCACGGTCAGCGCACCGATTGCCGGCCGTATCGATCAGGCATTGGTGACCGAAGGCGCACTGGTCGGCGTGGCCGATGCCGATCCGATGGCGGTGGTGCAGCAGATCGACCAGGTCTACGTGGATGTACGCCAGCCGGCGGCGCAGCTGGAGTCGCTGCAGCGCAGTGCCGCCGGTCGTGGCGAGCTGCCGGTGACGATCATCGGTGCCGCCGGCAAGCCGCTGCCCGAGCGCGGCCAGCTGCTGTTCTCCGGCATCAACGTCGATGCCCGTACCGGTGATGTGATCCTGCGCATCCTGGTCGACAACCCGCAGCGCCAGCTGCTGCCCGGCATGTATGTGCGCGCGAGGGTGCCGCGCGGTGCCCCGGCCAGTGCGTTGACCGTGCCGCAGCAGGCGGTGCTGCGCAGCGCCGGTGGCCAGGCCTACGCCTGGGTGGTCGGCGCCGACGGCAAGGCGGTGATCCGCACGCTGGAGGTGGACGGCAGTGTCGATCGCCAGTGGCTGGTGCGCGCCGGCCTGAAGGCCGGCGAGAAGGTGGTGGTCGAGGGCCAGGAACGCCTGCAGGAAGGCGTGGTGGTCGATGCACGCGACTGGCAGAAGCCGGTCGCCAGCGCCGGTGCGGTGCAGGCCGGCAGCCAGGGCTGAGCCTTTCCCGGGCCGGCCCCTCCAGGAAAATCCAACATGGCACGTTTCTTCATCGATCGCCCGGTGTTCGCCTGGGTGCTGGCGATCTTCATCATCCTGGCCGGCGTGCTGGCGATCCCGCGGCTGGCGGTGGAGCGCTATCCGGCGGTCGCACCGCCCAGCGTCAGCATCTATGCCAGCTATCCGGGTGCGAGCCCGCAGACGTTGAACGATGCGGTGGTTGGCCTGATCGAGCGCGAGCTGTCCAGCGTCAAGCACCTGCTGTATTTCGAGTCGTCGGTGGACACCTCCGGCGAAGCCTCGATCACCGCCACCTTCAAGCCCGGCACCAACCCGGAGCTGGCACAGGTGGACGTACAGAACCGGATCAAGGCGATCGAACCGCGCCTGCCGCGCAGCGTGCGCCAGAACGGCCTGTTCGTGGAGGCCGCCGATTCCGGCTTCCTGATGCTGGTCGGCCTGCGTTCACCGGATGCCAGCGCCAGCGAGGCGGCGCTGGGCGACTTCATGGCGCGCAACATCATTGAAGAGCTGCGGCGCATCGATGGCGTCGGCCGCGTGCAGTTGTTCGGTGCCGAGCAGGCCATGCGCGTGTGGCTGGACCCGACCCGGTTGACCGGCTATGGGCTGACCATCGGCGATGTGGCTGCCGCCATCGAGCAGCAGAATCTGGAGATTTCGCCGGGACGCATCGGCGATTCGCCGGGTGTGCCGGGCCAACGCATCACCGTGCCGCTCAGCGCCGAAGGCCAGTTGTCCACGCCGGAACAGTTCGCCGCCATCGTGCTGCGGGCCGGTGCTGACGGTTCACGCGTTGTGCTGGGTGATGTCGCCCGCGTCGAACTGGGTGCACAGAGCTATGCCTGGGGCACCCGCGAGGACGGCCATCCGGCCACCGCCGCCGGCGTGCAGCTGCGCCCTGGCGCGAATGCGGTGCGCACGGCGGCGGCGGTACGTGAGCGCATGGCCGAACTGGCGCCGCTGTTGCCGCGCGGGGTGGAGGCGAGCATTCCGTTCGACACCGCTCCGTTCGTCAAGATCTCGATCCAGAAGGTGGTGCAGACGCTGCTGGAGGCGATGCTGCTGGTGTTCGCGGTGATGTACCTGTTCCTGCAGAACTGGCGCTATACGCTGATTCCGGCGCTGGTCGCACCGATCGCGCTGCTCGGCACCTTCGCGGTGATGCTGGCCCTGGGCTTCTCGATCAACGTGCTGACCATGTTCGGCATGGTGCTGGCGATCGGCATCATCGTCGATGATGCGATCGTGGTGGTCGAGGGCGTGGAGCGGATCATGGCCGAGGAGGGCCTGCCGCCGCGCGAGGCCACCATCAAGGCAATGCGCGAGCTCACCGGCGCGGTGATCGGCATCACCCTGGTGCTGACTGCGGTGTTCATTCCGATGGCTTTCGCCAGCGGTTCGGTGGGGGCGATCTACCGCCAGTTCACCGTAGCGATGGCGGTATCGATCCTGTTCTCGGCCCTGCTGGCATTGAGCCTGACGCCGGCGCTGTGCGCGACGCTGCTGCGGCCGAACACCCATGGCCATCACGGACGCGGCGGCTTGTTCGGCGCCTTCAACCGCGGCTTCGAGAAGATGACCGGGCGCTACCAGCGTGGCGTGGCGTCGGTAATGCAGCGCAGCGGGCGGGTGATGGGCGTGTTCGCCGCGCTGGTGGTGGCGTTGTTGCTGGGCTTGCACTGGCTGCCGGGCGCATTCCTGCCGGAAGAGGACCAGGGCTATTTCATGACCTCCATCCAGCTGCCGGCCGAAGCGACGGCCGAGCGCACGCTGGCCGTGGTCGAAGCCTACGAACGCCATGTGGCCTCGCGCCCGGGCATCGGCTCCAACCAGTCGATCCTTGGCTACAGCTTCTCTGGCTCCGGCCCAAGCGCGGCGTTGACCTACACCATGCTGAAGGATTGGGGCGAGCGCGCAGGCGCCACCGCGGCCGGTGAAGTGGAGGCCGCGCAGAAGGCGATGGCCACTGTGGCCGAGGGCGAGGTGATGAGCGTGATGCCCCCGGCGATCGACAGCCTGGGACGTTCGTCCGGCTTCTCGCTGGCCCTGCAGGCGCGTACAGGGCAGAGCCAGGCAGAGCTGCGCGCGGCCCTGCAGCAACTGCTGAAGCTGGCCGAGGCCAGCCCGCTGCTGTCGGAAGTGCATGCCGATGGCCTGCCTGCAGGCACCAGCGTGCGGCTGGACATCGACCGGGCCAAGGCCGAGGCAATGGGCGTGGGCTTCGAACACATCAGCAGTACGCTGTCGGCGGCAATGGGCTCGCAGTACGTCAATGATTTCCCCAACAAGGGCCGGTTGCAGCAGGTAATCCTGCAGGCTGATGCGCCGCATCGCATGGAACTGGAGGACGTGCTGGAGCTGTACGTGCGCAACAGCGAGGGCGGCATGGTGGCGTTGTCGGAACTGGTGACGCCGCACTGGACCGAGGCACCGCTGCAGCTGCAGCGCTATCTCGGTTTCCCGGCGTTGAACCTGTCCGGCGCACCGGCTTCCGGCGTATCGACCGGCCAGGCCATGGCGGAGATGGAGCGGCTGGCCGGAAAACTGCCGTCCGGTTTTGCCCTGCAGTGGACCAGCCAGTCGCTGCAGGAGCGGGAATCGGGGGCACAGGCGCCGTGGCTGTTGCTGCTGTCGATGCTGGTGGTATTCCTGGTGCTGGCGGCGCTGTACGAGAGCTGGTCGATCCCGCTGGCAGTGATGCTTGTGGTGCCGCTGGGCCTGCTCGGTGCGGTTGCTGCGGTGTTGATGCGGGGCATGCCCAACGACGTGTTCTTCAAGGTCGGCATGATCACCGTGATCGGGCTGTCGGCGAAGAACGCGATCCTCATCGTCGAATTCGCGCGGCAGCTGCAGCAGCAGGGGCGCGGACTGGCCGAGGCGGCACTGGAGGCGGCGCGGCTTCGCCTGCGGCCGATCGTGATGACCTCGCTGGCGTTCGCGCTGGGTGTGGTGCCGCTGATGCTGGCGCAGGGCGCGTCGAAGGAAACCCAGCAGGCGATCGGAACCGGCGTGTTCGGCGGCATGGTCAGCGCGACCGTGCTGGCGGTGTTCTTCGTGCCGGTCTTCTATGTAGTGGTGCAGGGGGCGCGGCAGTGGATCGCGCAGCGCCTGCGCAGGCGCCGGCCGATGCCGGAAGGAACCGTGGATGGAACGGGACATCGTTGAAGATCTGCATGAGCGGCAGTTGATGGTGCTGGAGCAGCGCCTGTGTGCAGCGCTGCTGGAAAACGATCACGATGCGCTGACCACGCTGGTATCGCCGGCATTGTTCATGATGGATGGGCAGGGCGGGCGCTTGCTCGATCTGCCATGGCTGGGCGATTGGCTGGCCGGGAACCTGCAGGTGTGCAGCCTGCAGTCGTACGCAGTGGAAACGCTGCTGTGCGGACGCCTGGCGTTGCTGTCCAGCGACGTGCGATTGTCCGTGCGGCAGCAGGGCCGGGAGCGTGAACTGAAGCTGCGCCTGCTGCGGGTGTGGGCCTGCAGTTCCGGGGCGAGCGGCGCGCAGCTTCTGTCGATGGCGATGCTGGCCCCTTGAGCGCGGTCAGGCCACTTTCAGGCCCCGCTCACCGGCAGGTGGTAGGGTCGAGCCTCTCTGTAGTGTCGACAAGGAGTCGAGCCATGCGTGTAGTTCCCAGTCTGTTGGCAGCCTCCCTCGGGTTGGTGCTGGCCGCGTGCCAGCCGGCCCAGCCGCCCGCCGCCAGCGGCAATGATGCCGCGCCGCCGGCCGCGCCCGAACCAGCGGCCAGCACCGGCGCCGGTACCGGCAGCGAGACCACGTACAAGTGCGGTGATCTGAGCGTGCGCGCCACCTTCAACGGCGAGGATGCGGCCACGGTGGTGATCGGCGAGCGTACTTTCGCCATGACCTCGGAGCGTGCGGCGTCCGGCGCCAAGTACGGCGATGGCCAGGGCAACAGCTTCTGGACCAAGGGCAGCGATGACAGCCTGTTGAGCCTGAAGGGCGAGGCCGATCGCGAGTGCCATGCGGTCGAAGCCACTGAAGGCGACGGAAGTGCCGGCAACGCCGCGTTCCGCGCCACTGGCAACGAACCGGGTTGGCTGGCCATCGTTGACGGCGACACGCCCGGCCTGCAGGTGGAAGTCGATTACGGCGAGCGTCGCTTCGATGTGGCCAAGCCCACCGAAGGCGCTGACGGCTGGAGCGGCAAGGCGTCCGACGGTACCGACGTCAAGCTCAGCTTCCAGCGCACCACCTGCCAGGATGACATGAGTGGCGAAGCGTTCGATGCCAAGGTGAACCTGACCATCGGCACCCGCCAGTATCACGGCTGCGGCAACTTCGGCGCGAAGCAGCCGTAAGCCCTCCGTAGAGCCGAGCCCACGCTCGGCTGCAGTGCCTGTGCAGAGCACAACGCAGCCGGGCGTGGGCTCGGCTCTACACAACTACTACTACCGATGCGCCGCCCGCTGCCTGCGGCGAGCACGCCGCAAGCAGGGACAGGCAAGCGACCAGCGCGAGGCGCTTAGTCGGCACGGCCGGCGAATTCGCCGGTGGCGGTGTTCACCAGCACGCGTTCGCCGTTGACGATGTACTCCGGCACCATGATCTCGATGCCGGTGTTGAGCTTGGCCGGCTTCGGGCGCTTGGTGGCGGTGCCGCCCTTCAGTTCCGGCGGGGTCTCGATCACTTCCAGCACCACCGAAGCCGGCAGCTGGATCGCCACCGGCTGCTCGTCGATCACCTGCACGTAGATACCGGTCAGGCCGTCGGTGATGTAGCCGGCGTCGTCGCCGATCACGTCCGCGTCCAGGGTGTACGGGGTGTAGTCCTCGTCATCGAGGAACACGAAGGCATCGCCGTCCTTGTACGAATAGGTGGACTGGCGGCGCAGCAGTTCGACCTCGACCAGGTTGTCGTCGGCATCGAAGCTGGCATCGAGCTTGTTGCCGCCCGGCACGCTGTACATGATGAAGCGGAAGCGGACGTTGCCGCCGCGACCCTGCGGCGAGCTGCGCTCGATGTCGCGGATCTGGTACACGCCGTTGTTGTACTCGACGACGTTGCCCTTCTTGATGTCGTTGGCTTTCATGATGATGTTGGTCGTTGGGGGAGGGCGCCGTCCCGGCGCCCGGGGGGAATCACTTCGGAGCGAGGCGGGTAGCGCCGTCCAGGCGGATGGTCTCGCCGTTGAGGTAGGTGTTGCCGAGGATGAAGCCGACCAGGCTGGCGAAGTCTTCCGGCTTGCCCAGGCGCGACGGGAACGGGATCGAGGCGGCCAGCGACTGCTGCACGGCTTCGGGCATGCCATCGACCATCGGCGTCCAGAACACGCCGGGCGCAATCGTATTGACGCGGATGCCGAAGCGCGACAGTTCGCGCGCCATCGGCAGCGTCATCGACACCACGCCGCCCTTGCTGGCGGCATACGCGGCTTGGCCGATCTGGCCTTCATAGGCGGCGATGCTGGCGGTGTTGATGATCACGCCGCGCTCGCCATCGGTGCCGGCGTCGTTGTGCTGCATGCGGTTGGCCGCGGCCTTGGCCACGTTGAAGCTGCCGACCAGGTTGACCATCACCGTGCCCTGGAAGCCAGCCAGCGGCATCGGGCCGTCCTTGCCCAGCACGCGGCCGGCGCCGAGGATGCCGGCGCAGTTCATCGCCACGTTCAGGCCACCAAGGAACTCGTGGGCCTGGTCGATGGCTGCCGAGACGGCCGCTTCATCGCTGACGTTGACGTTGAAATAGCGGGCCGTGTCGGCACCCAGCCCGGCAACGGCGGCAGCACCCTTGTCGTCGTTGAGGTCGAACAGGGCCACCTTGCCGCCCTGGGCGACGAGGTGCTGGGCCACGGCCAGGCCGAGACCGGAGACGCCGCCAGTGATCACGGCACGTACGGAAGACAGCTGCATTGCACGGTCCTGCAGGTTCGAGAACCGCCGATTCTAACGGAAGCCGCGACCGCCGCTGTTGTGCACTGCGCCGCCGCTGCAGGGCGGCGCAGTGAGGCGGTCAGCCGGCGGCAGCCAGCGCCTGGCCGGTGCGGCTGGCGGTGGCGCGTCCGAGCAGACCGGCCAGCCAACGGCCGGTTTCGGCCAGTGCCGGCAGGTCCACGCCGCTGTCCAGGCCCAGGCCCTGCAGCAGGTAGACCACGTCCTCGCTGGCGACATTGCCGCTGGCGCCCTTCGCGTACGGGCAACCACCGGCGCCGGAGACGGCGCTGTCGACCACGCGCACGCCTTCTTCAAGGCAGGTGGCGATGTTGGCGATGGCCTGGCCATAGGTGTCGTGGAAGTGCACGGCCAGTGCGGCCATCGGAATCTCGGCGGCAACCGCCTGCAGCATGGCCCGTGCCTTGCGCGGGGTGCCGACGCCGATGGTGTCGCCCAGCGAGATTTCGTAACAGCCCATCTGGTGAAGGGCGCGCGCCACCCGCACCACGTCGGCCAGCGGCACCTCGCCCTGGTAGGGGCAGCCGAGCACGGTGGAGACGTAGCCGCGCACGCGCACGCCATCGGCGGCGGCACGGCGCAGGATCGGCTCGAAGCGGGCCAGCGACTCGTCGATGCCGGCATTGGTGTTGGTGCGGTTGAACGCTTCGGAGGCCGCGGTGAACACCGCCACTTCCTCCACTCCCACTGCGCGGGCGCGGTCGTAGCCCTGTTCGTTCGGCACCAGCACCGGGTAGTGGATGCCCGGCCGGCGTTGGATGCCGGCATAGACCTCGGCGGCGTCGGCCAGCTGCGGGATCCACTTCGGGCTGACGAAGCTGGTCGCCTCGATGCTGCGCAGGCCGGTGGCAGACAGGCGGTTGATCAGTTCGATCTTGTCGGCGGTGGACACCGACTGCTTTTCGTTCTGCAGGCCGTCACGCGGGCCGACCTCGACGATGCGGACGTAGTCGCTCATGCGGCCACCTCCATCACCATGCCGATCTGCAGTGGCGCCAGTGCCTGTGGGAAGAAGGTCTTGCTGCGTGCCAGGTCGGCGTTGGTCAAACCAAGATGATCGAGCATGTTCAGGCTTCCGTGACCCAATGGGGGGCGCGCTTGTCGAGGAAGGCGCCCAGGCCTTCCTGGCCCTCGGCGGACACCCGCAGGCGCGCGATCAGGGCGGCATTGTCGCGATCCAGGGCGTCGCGGTCATGGCTGTCACGGACCTGCCTCACCAGCTGTTTGGCGGTGGACGAGGCGATCGGGCCGGCCTTGTCGAGCAGGGCCAGCTGGCGCTCCAGCGCTTCGTCCAGGCGTTCGGGCTCGACCAGTTGGTGGACCAGGCCGATGCGCAGCGCGGTTTCGGCGTCGAAATGCTCGCCGGTGGCGAACCAGCGACGGGCCTGGCGCGGGCCGATGGCCTCGATCACATAGGGGGAGATCACCGCCGGCAGCAGCCCCAGGCGGCTTTCGGTCAGGCCGAATCGGGCCGAGGTGGTGGCAATGGCGATGTCGCAGCAGGCGACCAGGCCGACGCCACCACCAAAGGCTGCGCCGTGGACCCGGGCCAGGGTCGGCTTGGGCAGTTCGTCCAGGGTGCGCATCAGCCGGGCCAGGGCCAGAGAGTCCTCGCGGTTGTCGGCCTCGCTGGCCGCGGCCATGCCGCGCATCCACTGCATGTCGGCACCGGCCGAGAAGGACGCACCGTGCCCGGCCACCACCACCGCGCGTACCGCGTCATCGCGCCCGGCTGCCTCCAGGGCGGCGGTCAGCCGCGCGATCAGGCCGGCATCAAAGGCGTTGTGCAGCTCCGGCCGGTTCAGCCAGAGGGTGAGGACAGCGCCACGGCGCTCGATCTGCAAAGCATCGTTCATGGGATTCCAGGGTCACTCCATACCTGTATGGATCATAGCGGGCCATTGGTCATGGGCCATGACGCGACGCGGGAATGTTAGAATCGAGAACCATTTACATCCAGCAGAGAATGCGCTAGATGACGCTGTCCGAACTGCCGCTGCACACCTCGGCCGTGGTCGAGTCCGTGCAGGACCTCCATGCCAACGATGCCATCGCCCGTCGCCTGCGCGAACTGGGTTTCGTGCAGGGCGAGGAAGTGCGCCTGGTGGCCAAGGGTCCGGTCGGTGGCGAGCCGCTGCTGGTGCAGGTCGGGTTCACTCGGTTCGCACTGCGGATCAGTGAAGCCAAGCGCGTCGTGGTCGACGCCAATCGCCAGGAGCGTCGCGCATGACCGCTGCAGCCTCTACCGCACCCCTGCGCATCGCGCTGGTCGGAAACCCCAACAGCGGCAAGACCGCGCTGTTCAACCAGCTGACCGGCAGCCGGCAGAAGGTCGCCAACTACACCGGCGTCACCGTCGAACGCAAGGAAGGCCGCCTGCGTGCGCCGTCCGGCCGTGAATTCGCGGTGCTCGACCTGCCGGGCGCCTACAGCCTGCACCCGGCCAGCCTGGACGAAGCGATCACCCGCGACCTGTGCCGGGGCTTCTACCCGGGCGAAGCCGCTCCTGACGTGCTGCTGTGCGTGATCGACGCCACCAACCTGCGCCTGCACCTGCGCTTCGCGCTGGAACTGCGTGAGCTGGGCAAGCCGATGGTGGTGGCGCTGAACATGGTCGATGCGGCCCAGCGCCGCGGCATCCAGGTGGATGTGGCCGCGCTGGAGCGCGAGCTGGGCGTGCCGGTGGTGGAGACCGTGGCGGTGCGCAAGCAGGGCGCCAAGGCCCTGGTGGAGCGTCTCGACGCCATGGTGCCGCACCTGGATGCGCCGGTGCCGGGCCCGGAAGGTGGCATCGATTACCACGCCAAGGTGCGCGGGATCCTGTCGGTGGCCGTGCGCATGCCGGCGCGGACCGCAAAGATCGACGACACACTGGACCGCTGGCTCCTGCACCCGGTGTTCGGCCTGATCACCCTGGTTGTGGTGATGTTCCTGATCTTCCAGGCGGTGTTCGCCTGGGCGACGCCGCTGATGGATGGCATCGAGGCCGGCTTCGCCTGGCTCGGTGAGCTGGCCGCCAGCGTGTTGCCGGCAGGGCCGCTGACCAGTCTGCTGACCGACGGCATCATCGCCGGCCTGGGGGGCGTGGTGGTGTTCCTGCCACAGATCCTGATTCTGTTCGCCTTCATCCTGGCGCTGGAAGAGTCCGGCTACCTGCCGCGTGCGGCGTTCCTGCTCGACCGGATGATGGCGGCGGCCGGCCTGTCGGGGCGGTCGTTCATCCCGTTGCTGTCCAGCTTTGCCTGCGCGGTGCCCGGCATCATGGCCACGCGCAGCATCCAGGACCCGCGTGACCGCCTGGCCACGATCCTGGTGGCACCGCTGATGACCTGCTCGGCACGCCTGCCGGTCTATGCACTGCTGATCGGCGCGTTCATTCCTGCCGGCAGGATCGGCATCTTCAATCAGCAGGGCCTGGTGCTGTTCGGCCTGTATGTGGCCGGTATCCTCAGCGCGCTGGTGATGTCGTGGGTGATGAAGAAGTGGCGCCGCGACAAGAGCGAGCACCCGTTGATGCTGGAGCTGCCGTCGTACCGCATTCCGCATCCGCGTGACCTCGCCGTTGGCCTGTACGAGCGCGGCATGATCTTCCTCAAGCGCGTCGGCGGCATCATCCTGGCGCTGACCATCCTGTTGTGGTTCCTGCTGTCGTTCCCGGGCGCGCCCGCCGACGCGACGATGCCGGCCATCGATTACAGCTACGCCGGCCAGATCGGCCATGCGATGACGGCGATCTTCGCGCCGCTGGGCTTCAACTGGCAGATCTGCATCGCGCTGATTCCGGGCCTTGCTGCGCGTGAAGTGGCGGTGTCCTCGCTGGCGACGGTGTATGCGCTGTCGGCTGCCGATGACGACGCGGCGATCTCCGCATTGTCGCCGGTGGTGGCGGATGGCTGGTCGCTGGCTACTGGCCTGGCCTTGCTGGTGTGGTTCATCTACGCCCCGATGTGCATCTCGACGCTGGCCACCATCAAGCGCGAGACCAACTCGTGGAAGCAGATGGGCTTCGCCGCGTTCTACCTGTTCGCGGCGGCCTACGTTGCCGCGCTGATCACCTACCAGGTGACCAAGGCGCTGGGAGGCGGCTGATGGACCGTGGATTGCTGCTGCAGTACATGATCGTCGCGGTGGCCGTGCTGGTCAGTGCGTGGGTGGTGCTGAAGAAGCAGTTCCCGGGCACCGTGCGCAGGCTGCGCGGGGCACTGGCACTGGCGCTACTGAAGCCGGGCCGCGCCGCCTGGCTGCAGGCGCTGGGGCGGAAGATCGCACCGCCGGCCACGGGTGGCGGTGGTGCCTGTGGCGGTTGCGACAGCTGCGGGCCGACCGGGAAGTAGCGTCGAGCTTGCTCGACTGTGGCCGCCTGGGGGCGAACTTTCGCCCGGTGGGTGCGAACCTTGGTTCGCACGCTTCCGGGATTCAGACCTCTCTGCGGATGATCGCGCGGAAGCTTCCATCCTGATTCAATCGCCGTACCGATTTCCGGTTTCCATGGGCCGCCGCGAAACCCGCCACATCGGCAAGGGCGTCGAGCAGCAGGCATTTCATGCCATCGCGATTGCCGGCCTGCAGAAGATCTTCAAGATCCTGCTGGATGAAGGCCCGGCGAAGGCCTGGCGTTTCTTCGATCCGCCAGTCGACATGGGGCGTGGGAATGCTGGAGCGATACCGGAAAGCCGTTTCAAGATCATCAGGCGCGAGGGGATACTCGAGCAGCTCTGGAAAGTAGAGCCCGGCATTCACATAGAAGCCCCGGCTTTCGCTGGCGCGTTGGTGATTCACAACCAGCAGGGCGTCATCCAGCAAGCGGTAGCGGGTCGTCGACGTCCCGGCAAAGCCGGTCTTCCTGGCGCATTTGCTGAAGACGGTCGAGGATTTCATGGGCTTTGCCTGGGCCGGAAGAAGGGCCCACAGCCTTGAGGCGCAGTGCCTTGGGGTCAATTGGCAAACGCGACACGTGCAACGAGCGCCCCAGGTGGGCAAGAACCTTCCAGGTGGGTGCGAACCCTCGCCCCAGGTGGGTGCGAACCTTGGTTCGCACGCCTTGCCGATGGCCTGAATCTACCGAACCCGCGCTCCCAGCTCTGCTGCCAACGCCAGCCATCGCTCCCGCTGCGCCGGGCTGCTGCTGCGTACCGCACCGAGACGGCTGACCCGCACCGGGCGGATGCCGCAGAACTCCAGGATGGCGACTCGGATCTGGCTGATGCCCGGGTCGCGGTAGATCCAGCGGTAATACCAGGGCGGCGTATCCAGCGTGGTGATCACCCGTGCGCTGCGCCCGGCCAGCAGCCGGTCCCACCACACCGAATCGCGCCGGTAGCGGAAGGCGTAGCCCGGCAACAGCATGCGATCGAAAAAGCCCTTCAGCAGCGCCGGCATCGCACCCCACCAGGTGGGATAGACCAGCACCAGGTGATCGCAGGCATCGATCGCATCCGCCGCGTCCTGCAGGTCGGCTTCCAGCGGCTGGATCTGGCGGTAGCCATGCCGCAGCACCGGATCGAACTCGAGTTCACCCAATGCGATCAGGCGCACCCGGTGGCCAGCATTCTCGGCGGCAGTGGCGTAGCGCTGGGCAAGGGCGCCGCACAGGCTGTCGCGGTCGGGATGGCCGAGCAGGATCAGGATGGAGCGGGACACGGCAACCTCGGGCAATGGAAAGAGCGCGAGGTTGGGCTGTGCCCCAGGGGCAGAGTCAAACGCCAGCGGTGCAGCCGCTGGGTTCCAGGATGCAGTCGCCGCTGCCGGAGTGGAGCCACTGCCGCAGTTCGTCGCTGACCTGCTGCAGGTCGAGCTCGACCTGCGCCAGCCGTGCCCGCTCGCTGGCAATGCGGTTGCGCTGCTGCTCAAGCAGGGCCAGCACGGCCGGCCAGTCGAGCCGTCCAACCCGGCCCTGCACGCGGGAGACGGCGGCCAGCGTGATGCCCAGCGCCAACGCCTGGCGGATCAGCTGCACCCAGGCCACGTCCTGTTCGCTGTAGTCGCGATAGCGGTTCAGGCGTGGCACCGGCGGCAGCAGTCCGCGCGCCTCGTAGAGGCGGATGGCCTTGGCGCTGGCCCCGGTCAGGCGGCTGACCTCGGAAATGCGCATTGGCTCAGTCCCGCACCAGCCCGCCATCGACCACCAGATTCTGCCCGGTCACCGCGCGCGACCAGGGGCTGGCGAAGAACAGCGCGGCATCGGCGAACTCGGCCGGCGTGGTGACGCTGCGCAGTGGCGTGTTTGCGGCGATGTAGTCGAACACTGCTTCGGGCGTGGCGGCGCTGGCATCGGTAGTGCGCAGCAGGCCGCCCGACAGCATGTTCACGGTGATGCCATGCGGGCCGAGGTCGCCGGCGAGGGTGCGGGTCAGCGACAGCAGCGCGGCCTTGGCGGCGGTGTAGTCGTGGTAGGGCACCACTGGGTTCTGGAACAGGTTGGTGCCGATGTTGATCACGCGCCCGAAGCGACGGGCCTGCATGCCGGGCAGGGCGGCCTGCACAGTGTTCAGCGCGCCACGCACGCTGCCCTCGAACTGTGCCTGGAACGCCGGCCAGCCGATGTCGGCGGCGCCGTCGCGGGCATCGCCATTGAACGAGAAGGTGGCCAGTGCGTTGTTGACCACGGTGGTGACGCCTTGGCCGAAGTGGCCCAGCGCCTGCTGCAGCATCGCATCGACCTGGCCGCGGTCGGTGACGTCGGCCGGCAGCGCGATCGCCTGTCCGCCGAGCTCGGCGGACAGCGCACGTGCGGCACCTTCGCTGCGGTGATAGTTGACGATGACGCGCGCGCCCTGCCCAGCGAACGCGCGGGCGATGTACTGGCCGAGGCCGCGGCCGGCACCGGTGACCAGCACCAGCTGTTCGCTGATCTGCATGAGGGGGCTGCCATCCATTGCATGAAAGGGCATGCAGCGTAGCAGTGATGGCGCTTGCCGGAGCAGGCGTGCTGCCGCTAGCCTGCAGGCATGAACCAGACTTCCCTGCGATTGCTCATTCACGGTGCCTCCGGGCGCATGGGCCAGGCCCTGCTGCGGCTGGCCGCCGAACATCCCGATACCCTGCAGATCGTGGCTGCAGTGACCGGCCGTGCGCCGGCCCAGCGCGTGGTCGACGGCGTGCCGTTCTTCGCGGCCAGCGAACTGCCCGGTGCGCCGGTGTTCGACGTAGCGATCGACTTCAGCCTGCCGGAGGGCTTCGACCCCGTGCTGGCGCTGTGCGTGGAGCGGGGCGCCGGCCTGGTCTCGGGTACCACCGGCATCTCCAGCACGCAGCGGCAGGCGCTGGAGGCCGCGGCGGCGTCCATCCCGCTGGTCTGGGCGTCGAATTTCAGCCTGGGTGTGGCGGTGCTGGACGAGCTGGTCGAACGCGCCGCGCAGGCGCTGGCCGGCTGGGACTGTGACATCGTCGAGTCGCACCATACGCAGAAGAAGGACGCGCCGTCGGGTACTGCGCTGACACTGGGGGCGGCCGCGCAGCGGGGCGGGGCGGAGCCGCATTACGCCAGCCTGCGTGCCGGTGACATCGTCGGCGAGCATCTGGTGCAGTTCACCGGGCTGGGTGAGCGCATCGAGCTGGTGCATCGGGCCACCAACCGCGACATCTTCGCCCGCGGTGCGCTGTTCGCCGCCCGCCAGCTGCAGGGCCGGGCGCCCGGCAGCTACCGGGTGCGCGACCTGCTGCAGTAAGGCGGGCTGATTCCTGGGGTCGGATCCCTTTCCAGCGGAAAGGGCTCTGACCCCATTTGCGGGCATCCGGGCCAGAGCCTTTCCCTGCCGGGAAAGGATCCGACCCCGGCCGGATTGAAATGAATGCGCAATCGCCTGTTCATGAAGCGCGATAACCGCTGGCGCGAGCGCCCCGGCAGCGCTACAATTCGCACTCGCCGAATCACGAAAGCCGGACCGGTCCCAGACCGTACGTCCGCGCTTTTTTGCAACCGGATTTCCGTGAAGCGCAGGCGTGACTTCGGCAGCCCCCTCGGTAGCCAAAGTGAGATTCCCGTGACCCAAGCCGCAATCCTCGTCCTCGAAGACGGCACCGTATTCGAGGGCGAATCCGTAGGCGCGCCCGGCCTGTCCGTCGGTGAGGTGGTGTTCAACACCGCCATGACCGGCTACCAGGAAGTGCTGACCGACCCGTCCTACGCCCGGCAGATGGTCACGCTGACCTATCCGCATATCGGTAACACCGGCATGACCGACCAGGACAATGAAGCGTCCAAGGTGTGGTCGGCCGGCCTGATCGTGCGCGACGTGCCGCGCCGTCCCAGCAACTGGCGCAGCCAGGTGTCGCTGCAGGACTGGCTGATCCAGCGCGGCGTGGTCGCCATCGCCGGCATCGACACCCGCAAGCTGACCCGCATCCTGCGCGAGAAGGGCGCGCAGAACGGTGCGCTGATGGCCGGCGATATCGACGTGGAAAAGGCACTGGAAGCCGCCCGCAAGTTCCCCGGCCTGAAGGGCATGGATCTGGCCAAGGTCGTCACTACCGAGAAGACCTACACCTGGACCGAGGGCCAGCTGGACCTGGACGCCAACGCCTTCGTCAGTGTGCCGGCGAAGTTCAAGGTCGTGGCCTACGATTTCGGCGTGAAGACCAACATCCTGCGCATGCTGGCCGAGCGTGGCTGTGAAGTGACCGTGGTGCCGGCACAGACTCCGGCCGCCGAAGTGCTGGCACTTAAGCCGGACGGCGTGTTCCTGTCCAACGGCCCGGGTGACCCGGAACCGTGCGACTACGCCATCGAAGCGATCAAGACCTTCATCGACGTGAAGATCCCGACTTTCGGCATCTGCCTGGGCCACCAGCTGCTGGGCCTGGCCTCAGGCGCGCAGACCATGAAGATGGGCCACGGCCACCATGGTGCCAACCACCCGGTGCAGGACCTGGACAGCGGCCGGGTGATGATCACCTCGCAGAACCACGGCTTCGCGATCGATGAAGCGACCCTGCCGCCGACCCTGCGCGTGACCCACCGCTCGCTGTTCGATGGCACCAACCAGGGTGTCGCCCGCACCGACGTGCCGGCGTTCTCGTTCCAGGGCCACCCGGAAGCGTCGCCGGGCCCGACCGATGTCGGTCCGCTGTTCGACCGCTTCGTGGTGCTGATGGAGCAGGCCAAGGCGTGATCAGTACGCCGCCGGCCCCCCGGTGGCGTCGCGATGGACCGTAAACCCCGCAACGCTGCTGCCGCTGGCGCGGCGCTGCGGATCAAGATTCCTGATCGACAGCGTGCGATCACCCCCCTTGTCACGCTGTACTGACTTAGAGAAGAAAATGCCCAAGCGCACTGACCTCAAGACCATCCTCATCATCGGTGCTGGCCCGATCGTCATCGGCCAGGCCTGCGAGTTCGACTACTCCGGCGCCCAGGCCTGCAAGGCCCTGCGTGACGAGGGTTACCGCGTGGTGCTGGTCAACAGCAACCCGGCCACGATCATGACCGACCCGGAGATGGCCGATGCCGTCTACATCGAGCCGATCAACTGGCAGACAGTCGAGAAGATCATCGCCAAGGAAAAGCCCGATGCACTGCTGCCGACCATGGGTGGCCAGACCGCGCTGAACTGCGCGCTGGACCTGGCCGACAACGGCGTGCTGGAGAAGTACAACGTTGAACTGATCGGCGCCAAGCGCGAAGCGATCCGCATGGCCGAAGACCGCGAGCTGTTCCGCGTGGCCATGGGTGAGATCGGCCTGGAATGCCCGACCGCCGCCGTCGCCCACACCCTGGACGAAGCGCTGGAGATCCAGACCCGCGTCGGCTACCCGACCATCATCCGCCCCAGCTTCACCCTGGGCGGCAGCGGTGGCGGCATCGCCTACAACCGCGAAGAGCTGGTCGAGATCGTCAGCCGCGGCCTGGAACTGTCGCCGACCACCGAAGTGCTGGTGGAAGAGTCGGTGCTGGGCTGGAAGGAGTTCGAGATGGAAGTGGTCCGCGATACCGCGGACAACTGCATCATCGTCTGCTCGATCGAGAACCTGGACCCGATGGGCGTGCACACCGGTGACTCGATCACCGTGGCCCCGGCGCAGACCCTGACCGACAAGGAATACCAGCGCCTGCGCGATGCCTCCATCGCCGTGCTGCGCAAGATCGGCGTCGATACCGGTGGCTCGAACGTGCAGTTCGGCATCAACCCGAAGACCGGCCGCGTGGTCGTCATCGAGATGAACCCGCGCGTGTCGCGTTCCTCGGCGCTGGCCTCCAAGGCCACCGGCTTCCCGATCGCCAAGGTCGCCGCCAAGCTGGCCGTGGGTTACACCCTGGACGAACTGAAGAACGAGATCACCGGTGGCCTGACCCCGGCCTCGTTCGAGCCGTCGATCGACTACGTCGTCACCAAGATCCCGCGCTTCGCCTTCGAGAAGTTCCCGGCCGCCGATGCCCGCCTGACCACCCAGATGAAGTCCGTGGGCGAGGTGATGGCGATGGGCCGCACCTTCCAGGAGTCGGTGCAGAAGGCCCTGCGTGGCCTGGAAACCGGCAAGGTCGGCTTCGACCCTACCGGCCTGGACCTGAGCAACGAAGAAGACCTGCAGACCCTGCGTCGCGAGCTGAAGGCCCCGGGCCCGGAGCGCCTGTTCTTCGTCGCCGATGCGTTCCGCGCCGGCATGAGCGTGGAAGAGATCTACGCGCTGTCGTTCATCGACCACTGGTTCCTGGACCAGATCGAGGAAATCATCGCTGCCGAGGCTGAAGTCGCTGCCGGTGGCATCGACGCGCTGGACGCCGCACGCCTGCGCAAGCTCAAGCGCGCTGGTTTCTCCGACGCGCGTCTGGCGCAGCTGACCGGCACCAACGAAGCCGCCATCCGCGCGCTGCGTCGTGCGCACAAGGTGCGCCCGGTCTACAAGCGCGTGGACTCCTGCGCCGGTGAGTTCTCCACCGGTACCGCCTACCTGTACTCGACCTACGAGGACGAGTGCGAGGCCGCGCCGAGCAACCGCGACAAGATCATGATCCTGGGCGGTGGCCCGAACCGCATCGGCCAAGGCATCGAGTTCGACTACTGCTGCGTGCACGCGGCACTGGCGCTGCGCGAGGATGGCTATGAAACCATCATGGTCAACTGCAACCCGGAAACCGTGTCGACCGACTACGACACCTCCGACCGCCTGTACTTCGAACCGCTGACCCTGGAAGACGTGCTGGAAATCGTCGAACTGGAACAGCCGAAGGGCGTGATCGTTCAGTACGGCGGCCAGACCCCGCTGAAGCTGGCGCGCGCGCTGGAAGCCAACGGCGTGCCGGTGATCGGCACCAGCCCGGACTCGATCGATCTGGCCGAAGACCGCGAGCGATTCCAGCAGCTGGTGGACACGCTGGGCCTGAAGCAGCCGCCGAACCGCATCGCCCGCAACGACCAGGAAGCCCTGCTGCTGGCCCGCGAGATCGGCTACCCGCTGGTGGTGCGCCCGAGCTACGTGCTGGGCGGCCGCGCGATGGAAATCGTCTATGGCGAAGCCGACCTGGCCCGCTATGTGCGCGACGCGGTGAAGGTGTCCAACGATTCGCCGGTGCTGCTGGACCGCTTCCTCGACAATGCCGTGGAGTGCGACGTCGACATCATTGCCGATGCCCAGGGCAACGTCCTGATCGGCGGCGTGATGGAGCACATCGAAGAAGCCGGCGTGCACTCGGGCGATTCCTCGTGCTCGCTGCCGCCGTACTCGCTGTCGGCTGAAACCCAGGCCGAGCTGCGCCGCCAGGTGGTGGAACTGGCCAAGGCCCTGAACGTGGTCGGCCTGATGAACACCCAGTTCGCGATCCAGACCAGTGATGAAGGTGCCGACACCATCTACCTGCTGGAAGTGAACCCGCGTGCCTCGCGCACCGTGCCGTTCGTGTCCAAGGCCACGGGCATGCCGCTGGCCAAGATCGCCGCCCGCTGCATGGCCGGCAAGAGCCTGGCCGAGCAGGGCGCGACCAAGGAAATCGTGCCGGACTACTACTCGGTGAAGGAAGCGATCTTCCCGTTCGCCAAGTTCCAGGGCGTCGACCCGATCCTTGGGCCGGAGATGCGCTCCACCGGTGAGGTGATGGGCGTGGGCCGCACCTTCAACGCCGCCTTCGCGCGTGCGCAGGAAGCCGGTGGCATCAAGGCACCGCCGGTCGGCAAGGCCTTCGTCTCGGTGCGTGATCCGGACAAGAAGCGCGTGCTGCCGGTCGCCAAGGCGCTGCTGGCGCGTGGCTACAGCCTGGTCGCCACCCGCGGCACCGCCGCGTGGCTGCAGCAGCACGGCATGGACTGCGAGATCATCAACAAGGTGGTCGAAGGCCGTCCGCACATCGTCGATTCGATCAAGAACGGCGAGATCGTCTACATCGTCAACACGACTGAAGGTCGCTCGGCGATCAACGACTCGTTCTCGATCCGTCGCGAGGCGCTGCAGCATCGCGTCACCTACTCGACCACCATTGCCGGCGCCAAGGCGCTGGTGGATTCACTGGAATTCCGCGGCACCGGCCCCGTCTGGTCGCTGCAGGAGCTGCACAAGGAGTTGAATGCATGAGAGCCCCCATCACGATGAAGGGCGCGCAGAAGCTGCGCGACGAACTGGATCACCTGAAATCGGTCAAGCGCCCGAAGGTGATCGCCGCGATCGCCGAAGCGCGTGAGCATGGCGACCTGAAGGAGAATGCCGAGTACCACGCCGCGCGCGAGGAACAGGGCTTCATCGAAGGCCGCATCAAGCAGCTGGAAGGCGAGCTGTCGCACGCCGAGATCATCGACGTGAGCAAGCTCAATGCCGGCTCCAAGGTGGTGTTCGGCGCCAGCGTGACCCTGGCCGACGTGGAAACCGACGAAGAGAAGAAGTACCAGATCGTCGGTGACCTGGAAGCGGACATCAAGCTGGGCCTGATCGCCATCTCCTCGCCGGTGGCGCGTGCGATGATCGGCAAGCTGGAAGGCGATTCGATCGTGATCGATGCCCCGGCCGGCCAGCGCGAGTACGAGATCGTCAGCGTCAGCTACGTGGACTGACACGGTGGCAACGGCGACCCTGCTGTTGCCGGCGCGCAGCCGCTTTGCCGCGGCTGCGCTGCCGGACGATGTGGCGCGTGCGCTCGGCCGCGCCACGGCCGTGCAGGTCGCACCGGGCGAACGCGCGCAGCTGACGCGCCATTTCACGGTTAACGCGCCGCACTGGCCGGTGGCCGCGTTGACCCGCCAGCGTGACGTTGGCGATGCCGCCGGCGCCAGCTGGCTGCGCGCCGATCCGGCCTGCATGGTGCCGGACATGCATGGCGCGCGGATGATGGCCTACGGCGAAACCCTGCGGCCGACGCTGGCTGACTGCCTGGCCCTGCTGCCGGTGCTGCAGCCGTTGTTCGCCGATGCCGGGTTCGTGCTCGACGCACCGGATCCTGCGCGCTGGTACCTGCGGCTTCCGATCGACCTGGCCCTGCCGGACTTCGACAGTCCGGACGAGGTGCTGGGCGATGACCTGTTCTCGCACCTGCCGGAAGGCGAGGGCGGTCGCCGCTGGCGGGCGCTGATGACCGAAGCGCAGGTGCTGCTGCACAACCATTCCTGGAACCAGCAGCGCGCCGCGCAGGGACAACAGCCGATCAATTCGCTGTGGTTCTGGGGTGGCGGCGTGATGCCGGTGTCGGTCAGCACGGCGCATGCGCAGGTGCGCAGCCGCGATGCCCTGTTGCAGGGCCTGGCCCTGGCGGCTGGCGTAGCCGTGGATGGCGAGCAGGCGGTGGATGCGCTGGTCGATCTGCGCCAGCTTCGCTCTTTACAGCAGCTCGGCAACGATGCGATCCGCCCGCTGCTGGCCGCGCTGAAGCGTGGCGAGCTGCAGCGGCTGGTGCTGGATTTCGAGGATGGCCTGCAGTTCCAGCTGGACCGCGGCCAGCGCTGGCAGTTCTGGAAGAAGCCGCGGCAACTGCACGACTGAACACCTGATTGGATCCGGTAGGTAGGGTCGACTGTCAGTCGACTGCACTTCGCTCGGATGCGGGAAGTCCCACGCGTTGCGCGTTGGTCGACCCACAGTCGACTCTACCGGCCGTTGGCTGTGGGGGTATCATCCTCCTGTCTTCCGTAACCGGCGATGCCGATGTCCCTTGCCGCCGATGCCGCGCAGCCCAGCTCTGATACGCCGATGATCCGCCGCCGCGATGCGGTCGTGCCCGGCAGCTGGCCGGAGGGCACGCTGCCGTTGCTGGCGCGTCTCTACGCCAATCGTGGCGCAGGCACACCGGAACTGGCGCTGCCGAAGCTGGGCAGCCTGCATGCGCCCGAGCTGCTGACCGGCATCGATGATGCGGTAGGCCTGCTGGTCGAGGCCATCGCCAATGACAAGCGCATCCTGGTGGTTGGCGATTTCGATTGCGATGGCGCCACCGCCTGTGCGGTCGGCGTGCGAGGCCTGCGCATGCTCGGCGCGCAGCACGTCTTCCACGCGGTGCCGAACCGCATGGTGCACGGCTACGGCCTGTCGCCGTCACTGGTGGAGGAGCTGGCCGAGCTGAAGCCGGACCTGCTGGTCACGGTCGATCACGGTATTGCCTGCCACGCGGGCGTGACTGCGGCCAAGGCACGTGGCTGGCAGGTGCTGGTCACCGATCACCATCTGCCGGGCCCGCAGTTGCCCCCGGCCGATGTCATCGTCGATCCCAATCTGGACGGCGATGCCTTTCCCAGCAAGTCGCTGGCCGGCGTCGGCGTGATCTTCTACGTGCTGATGGCGCTGCGCCGGCAGATGCGCGAGGCCGGTGTCTTTGCCGATGGCAAGGGCCCGGACCTGACCACGCTGCTGGACCTGGTGGCGGTCGGCACCGTTGCCGACCTGGTAGCGCTTGATCCGAACAACCGTGCGCTGGTCAGCGCGGGCCTGCGCCGGCTACGCGCAGGGCAGGGCTGTGTCGGTCTGCGTGCGCTGATCGAAGCCAGCGGCCGTGACGTCGCGCGACTGACCGCCACTGATATCGGCTTCGCGCTCGGCCCGCGCCTGAACGCTGCGGGCCGGCTGGAGGACATGGCACTGGGCATTGCGCTGCTGCTGACCGAAGACCCACGCCAAGCGCGCGAGATCGCGCAGACGCTGGAGCAGATCAATTCGGAACGGCGCGCGGTGCAGCAATCGATGACCGATGACGCCGAGCAGGCGTTGGCCCGCGTGGTGCTGGACATGGCAGGGCAGCGCCCTGTGGCGGCCTGTTTGTTCGATGCCGACTGGCACCCGGGCGTGGTGGGACTGGTCGCGTCGAAGATGAAGGATCGCCTGCATCGCCCGGTGGTCGCCTTCGCCCCGGCCGAACCGGGCGCCGACACGCTGCGTGGCTCCGCGCGCTCGATTCCCGGCCTGCACATCCGTGACGCGTTGGCACTGGTCGACGCGCGCCATCCGGGCCTGATCGACCGCTTTGGTGGCCACGCCATGGCGGCCGGCCTCAGCCTGCGGCTTGATCATGTTGACGCCTTCAAGGCGGCCTTTGTTTCGGTGGTGCTGGAAATGCTCGACCCGGCGGCACTGCAGCAGCAGGTGCTCAGCGACGGCGAACTGGCCGCCGACGAGCTCGACCATCGCCACGCCGACGCGCTGCGCTTGGCCGGGCCGTGGGGGCAGGGCTTCCCCGAGCCGCTGTTCGACGGCCACTTCGAGGTGGCCAACTGGCGCGTTCTGAAGGAGCGCCACCTGAAGCTGGAACTGCGGCTGCCAGGCGTACCCGGCACGATCAACGCGATTCATTTCGGTGGCTGGCACGGCAACGCGCCGGGCCGCCACCTGCATCTCGCCTACCGGCTCGCCTGCGACGACTATCGCGGCGGCAGCGCCATCCAGCTGATCGTGGAGCACTGCCTCCCTGCATGAAAAAAAGGGACGGAGGGGATTAAGTCGTTCTTGCCTTGTTTGCCAATTGCGACTTAATCCCCTCCGTCCCCTTTTTGGGGGCCTCGCCAACCCCATTCCGGCTGTTCGTGCGTTCAACGGTCCACGATCCCACTGGAGCCCTGTCATGGTCTTCGCCCGTTGCTGCAGCGTGTTGATGCTTGCCCTCGCGATCTGGCCCACCGGCGCGCAGTCGCCACGCATTGCCCGGCCGCATGCCACCACCCCGTTGCTGATCGCCCCCGCCGCCGAACAGCCCGTGCAGCTGCAGCGCGCCCTCATCGAAGGCGAGGTCCAGGCCGGCGTCGCCCAGACCCGGATCACCCTGGAGTTCCACAACCCGAACCGGCGCGTGCTTGAGGGTGAGCTGCAGTTCCCGCTGGCCGATGGCCAGCAGATCAGCGGCTTCGCACTGGACATCAACGGTGAACTGCGCCACGCCGTGCCGGTGCCCAAGGACCGTGGCCGCCAGGTGTTCGAGGAAATTGCCCGCCGCGGTGTCGACCCGGGCCTGCTGGAACAGACCGCCGGCAACCAGTTCCGCCTGCGTATCTATCCGCTGCCGGCCGGTGGCAGCCGACGTGTGCAGTTGGTGATTCGCGAGCCGCTGGCCTTCGCCGGCCAGGGCTGGCAATGGACATTGCCGTTGCAGTTTGCCGCCGGTGCGGCTTCGGTCGAATTGAAGCTGCAGGCTCCCGGCGCGGCCACCGCGGGTACGGCTCCGTTCCGTATCAATGCAGGCCATCTGCACTGGCAGGGCAGGGGTACGCAGTTGCCGGCCCAGCTGCAATGGAGCCTGCCGGCGGCACGTCAGGCACAGTTGCACGTGGCACGCTGGCAGGATGGTCACTACCTGCTGGCACAGCTGCCGGTGGCGGTCAGCCACACGCGGCGCACGCTTCCCAGCGAAATCGGCCTGTTGTGGGACGGTTCCGGGTCCTCCGGTCAGCGCGACCAGGCGCGTGAGTTCGCATTGTTGGATCGCTATTTCGCCGCGATGGGTGACGGCACGGTCGCATTGACCGTGCTGCGAGACCGCGCCGAACCGGTGCGTCGATTCCGTATCCGCGCCGGCAACTGGAACGAGTTGCGTGCAGCACTGCAGGCCGTACGCCCGGATGGCGCCAGCGCGCTGGCGCAGTGGCAGCCGCAGCCGAACGTGAAGGAATACCTGCTGGTCAGCGATGGCCTGCTGACCTATGGGCCGGAAGCATTGCCAGCACTCGCGCTGGAGCAGCGCCTGTTCACGGTCAGCAGTGCCGGTGCGCGAACCGATGCAGTGCGCCTGCGCGGCTGGAGCGAAGCGCATGGCGGACGCTTCGTCGCGCTGGGTAATGATGTTGATGCGGCCGCTCGCGAACTACTGTCGTCGCCGTTGGACGTGCAGGTCGATGCGGGCCGTGGCGTACAGGATGTTGTGATCGATCGCCGCAGCGAGGCCGAAGGCTGGCTGTGGCTGCATGCTCGCCTTGCGGCGGACGGCGTGCCGATGCGGGTGCGCGTGGGCGGCGGTGAATGGCAGGCACTGCCGGCAACCCAGAAGAGTGATGACGGTGAACTGCTGGCCGGCTTGTGGGCGCAGGCCCGTCTGCAGCAGCTCGGCGCCGACCGCCGAGGCAACCGCGAAGCTATGCAATTGCTGTCACAGCAGTTCGGCCTGGTCGGTCCGGACACCTCGTTGATCGTGCTGGAAACGCTGGATGACTACCTGCGCTACGCGATCCGCCCGTCCGGCAAACTGCGCGCGGAGTACGATGCCCGTTTCGCACGGCAGGTGAGCGATCGCGCCGCTGCCGATCGCCAGCGCTTGGACCAGGTTGCCGCACGTTGGAAGGAGCGCCAGCAGTGGTGGAACCGTAGCTGGCCGAAGGGAGCGCCTCCGCAGTTGAAGGGCGGGGCGCTGGAAGTTGCATCCGCGGACTATGCGATGGACTCGGCGCCGGTGGCGATGCTGGCCGCGCCGGCCCCCGCGGCACCGCCCGCCCCCGCGCCGATGGCGGCGGCCGAGCAACGCATGGAAGCCAGCAGCGCGCGTGCACGTCGCTCGGCGTCTGCATCCAACAAGGCGCTGGATCTGATCACAGTGACCGGCAGCCTTGAGGCCACGCCCGCTGCCGCCAACGACGGCCAGCTCGGCATCCAGCTGGTGGCCTGGCGGCCGGACTCGGCCATCGCCCGTCGCCTGCGCCAGGGTCCGCCGTCGCAGCTCTATGACCGCTATCTGGCTGAGCGCGATGCCCACGCCGACAGCAGCGCGTTCTTCCTCGATGTGGCCGATCTGTTGCTGGAGCGGGGCCAGCGCGAACTGGCACTGCGCGTGCTGTCGAACCTGGCCGAGATGGACCTGGACAACCGCCACCTGCTACGCGTGCTCGGCTACCGGCTGATGCAGGCTGATGCCCTGGCACTGGCGGTGCCGGTGTTCGAGCAGGTGCTGGCGATGGGCCAGGAAGAGCCGCAGAGCTTCCGCGATCTTGGCCTGGCACTGGCGGCTGCGGGCAAGCCGCAGCAGGCGCTGGCGCCGCTGTACCAGGTGGTGGTGCGGCCGTGGGACAACCGTTTCGATGGCATCGCCCTGATCGCGCTGGATGAGCTGACCAACCTGGTGGCACGCAGCACGCCGCGCCTGGACACCCGCAGCATCGACCCGCGCCTGCTGCAGGCGATGCCGCTGGACCTGCGCGCGGTGCTGTCGTGGGACGCCGACAACAGCGACATGGACCTGTGGGTGACTGACCCGAACGGTGAGCGCGCGTACTACGGCAACCGCCTGACCTATCAGGGTGGGCAGATGTCGCAGGACTTCACCGGCGGCTATGGGCCCGAGCAGTTCTCGCTGCGCAACGCCAAGCCCGGCAAGTACAAGGTGGAGGCGAACTATTTCGGCAGCCGCCAGCAGCTGGTGACCGGTGCGACGACCCTGATGCTGCGCCTGACCACGCACTGGGGCACGCCGAAGCAGAAGGACCAGATGGTGACGATGCGGTTGAAGGACCGCGCCGAGACCGTGCTTGTGGGCGAGTTCGAGGTGAAATGACCGATCCTGGCTTTTGTAGCGTCGAGCTTGCTCGACTGCCTCAAGGTAGAGCCGAGCCCATGCTCGGCTCATGGCAGAGGTAGCCGGGCATCGGCTCGGCGCTACAAGGACACGGCGCGTGCGATCGTCGACGCTGGCGGATGGGCGCGCAGGCCAAACAGAGGTCGCAGCCAGCGCAAGCGTCGGATCAGCAGCTCGTGGATCAGCAGGCAGCCGCCGACGGTGCCGGCCACTGCGGACGTGGAGTACGCCCAGGCGGCGGGGAACTACGTGAACCTGCGGGTACGCGGCCACGACTACCCGCTGCGGATCACCATGGCGGTACTGGAGCAGCGGCTGGACCCGGGCGTGTTCCTGCGCCCGCACCGCAGCTGGCTGATCCCTCGGGGCCAGCTGCGCTCGATCGAGCCGCTGGACGGGGGCGAGGCCCTGCTGCATATGGCCATGGAGCCAAGGTGCCCTGCAGCCGGCGCCAGCTGCCGTTGCTGCGGCAGGCGCTGGGGGCAGGGTCAGGCCCTCATTCCGGGCACCCGCGGCCTGCGGTATCATTGCCAGTCATCTTTTGAATGCATAACCGCCGACATGATCGAACTGAATCCTGTCCGCCAGCGCATCACCGATCTGACCGATCGCGTGCTGTCGCTTCGGGGGTATCTTTGACTACGACGCCAAGAAAGAGCGTCTTGAAGAAGTAACGCGGGAGCTGGAAAGCCCCGACGTTTGGAACAACGCCGAATACGCCCAGAACCTGGGCCGCGAGCGTTCCAGCCTGGAAAAGACCGTGGGCGGCATCGCCTCGGTGCTCGATGGCCTGAACGACGCCACCGAACTGCTGGAGCTGGCCGAGTCCGAGCAGGACGAGGACACCGCACTGGCCGTGGTCGCTGACCTGGACAAGCACCAGGCGCACGTGGAGAAGCTGGAGTTCCAGCGCATGTTCTCCGGCGAGATGGACAATGCTGCGGCGTTCGTCGACATCCAGGCCGGTGCCGGTGGTACCGAAGCACAGGACTGGGCCGAGATCCTGCTGCGCATGTACCTGCGCTGGTGCGAGTCGCGCGGCTGGAAGACCGAGCTGATGGAAGTGTCCGGTGGCGACGTCGCCGGCATCAAGTCGGCCACGCTGCGCGTGGAAGGCGACTATGCCTATGGCTGGCTGAAGACCGAGACCGGCGTGCACCGCCTGGTGCGCAAGTCGCCGTTCGACTCGGACAACCGCCGCCACACCAGCTTCACCTCGGTGTTCGTGTCGCCGGAGATCGATGACAACATCGACATCACCATCAACCCGGCCGACCTGCGTACCGACGTGTACCGTTCGTCCGGTGCCGGTGGCCAGCACGTGAACAAGACCGAGTCGGCGGTGCGTATCACCCACATCCCGACCAACATCGTTGTGGCCTGCCAGACCGGCCGCAGCCAGCACCAGAACCGCGACAACGCGATGAAGATGCTGGCCGCCAAGCTGTACGAGCTGGAGATCCAGAAGCGCAACGCCGAAAAGGACGCCGTGGAAGCCACCAAGTCCGACATCGGCTGGGGCAGCCAGATCCGCAACTACGTGCTCGACCAGAGCCGCATCAAGGACCTGCGGACCGGCATCGAACGCTCGGACACGCAGAAGGTGCTCGACGGCGACCTGGACGAGTTCGTCGAGGCCAGCCTGAAGGCCGGCCTGGCCGTGGGCTCCAAGCGCGTCGATGCCTGATCGACCCGCCTGCGCGGATATCATCGCTCTCCGTGACGGGGAGCGATGATGCGCAGCGAAAGTGAACGCAAGGAACTCGGTGGCTTCCTCAAGGCCTGCCGTGCTCGTGTCGACCCCGCCACGCTCGGCCTCCCGGCCGGGCGCCGGCGTACCCCGGGCCTGAAGCGCGAGGAAGTCGCACTGGCGATCGGGGTCAGCGTCAGCTGGTACACCTGGATCGAGCAGGGCCGCGAAGTGCGCGCCTCGCCCGAGGTATTGGAGCGGCTGGCGCAGGTGCTGCGCATGAGCGACGACGAACGCGCCTATGCGTTCGCGCTGTCCGGCTACGGCGTGCCGCTGGAATCACCGGACGAGAGCGTGACCGACGGCCTGCGCCAGCTGGTGGAAGCGATGCAGCCGATCCCGGCCTACGTACGCAATACCCGCTTCGACATCCTGGCCTGGAACCCGGCCATCGCCGACCTGTTCGTGGACTACAGCCAGTTGGCGCCGCATGAGCGCAACACGTTGCGGCTGATGTTCCTGTACCCGCCATACCGCACGCTGATCCTCAACTGGGAAGAAATGACCCGCGGCCTGTTGGCCGGCTTCCGCGCGGCGATGGCGCAGGCACCGGACAAGGCACCCTTCCTGGCGCTGGTGGAAGACATCGCCGCGCATAGCGAGGAGTTCCGCCAGTGGTGGCCGGAGCACGACGTGCGCCGGTTCGATGAAGGCGCGAAGAAGCTGAACCATCCCACGCGCGGGTTGCTGGACCTGCAATACGTGGCGCTGGTGCCGGAGAGCCGGCACGATCTTTCCCTGGTGACCTACCTGCCGCGGAAGTAGGGGGTTGTTCGGCAGGGCTTGCAGCCCTGCACCTGGTTCGAGCCGAAGCAACGGCAACAGCAGCAGCGAGCTATCCGTAGGTTGGCGGGGCGGTGTCGAAGTGCGGGGACGCCGCAAGTACGTCCGTGTAGGCTTGCCAGCCGCTTGCTCGTGTGCGCAGTCCTGCGCACACGGCAAGACCGGGGTTGGGCGTCCTGCCCAACCCGCCCGAGGCATGCCTCGGGCCCATGCGGCTGACACCCCGCACTCCGACACCGCCCCACCTCTGACAATTTCCCGTGATCTGGTAGATCCACGCCATGCGTGGATGGTTTTCGATCTCAATTGGAGATATTTGATTCCGAAAGAGATTCAGCCACGAATGGCGTGGATCTACTGTGGCGACCTTACTTGTGTCTGGGGCAGAGCCCCCTGAGTCAGGGGGCGGCCGCGAAGCGGCGGGGGGCTGGGAGCTGGTAAGTGGGGCCCGCGGTTCGCGTAGCGAAGCGTGGGAGCGGCAGCGCGCATGCGATGGCGCGTACCCAGGGCGCAGCCCTGCCAGGACAACCCACCCCATTCAGGCAGGTAAGTACAGGTCACAGGATAAGCAGACGCCTTGTTGCTGCCATCGATCAGGTCCACATTCCTGTGCAGGAGACGGGCCGCCGCCCGTTGTCGAGACACCAGGAGACCTGCATGTCCGCTGCCCCCACTACCGCCATTTCCCGCGATCCGGCCACCGGCCTGCAGATCGCCAGCCATCCCTTCGCGACTGATGCCGAGCTGGAAGCGATCCTCGACCGCAGCCAGGCTGGTTTCGCCGCCTGGAGCGCCAGCAGCCTCGAACAGCGCGCGCAGGTGTTGCGCGCGATGGCGGGCGTACTGCGCCGTGACCGCGAAAAGCTGGCCGCGCTGGCCACCGCCGAGATGGGCAAGGTGCAGGCCGAATCGCTGGCCGAGATCGAGAAGTGCGCCGTGCTGTGCGACTGGTACGCCGACCACGGTGCGCAGTTCCTGCGCGACGAATCGACCCAGGTACCCGACGACAAGGCCTACGTGTCCTACCTGCCGCTGGGCGTGGTGCTGGGCATCATGCCGTGGAACTTCCCGTATTGGCAGGTGATGCGCGCGGCGGTGCCGATCCTGATGGGCGGCAACGGCTTCCTGCTGAAGCCGGCCGAGAACATCGTCGGTACCGCGCAGCTGCTTGACGCGGCCTGGCGGGACGCCGGTCTGCCGGAAGGCACCTTCATTGCCGCCAACATCAGCCGCGAGGGCACCAGCCATGCGATCGCCGATGACCGCATTGCGGCGGTGACGCTCACTGGCAGCGTGGCCGCCGGCCGCAGCATCGCCGCCCAGGCCGGGCAGGCGTTGAAGAAAGTGGTGCTGGAGCTGGGCGGCTCAGACCCGTTCATCGTGCTGGCCGACGCCGATCTGGACGCTGCCGTCGATGCGGCGGTGGCCTCGCGCTTCCAGAACACCGGGCAGGTCTGCATTGCCGGCAAGCGCATCATCGTTGAAGACGCGGTGTACGACCGTTTCGTGGCGCAGTTCTGCCAGAAGGTGCAGGCGCTGACCATCGGCGACGGCCGTGAAGCCGGCAACCGTATCGGCCCGATGGCACGCCAGGACCTGCTGGAACAGCTGGACGCGCAGGTACGCGCCTCGGTGGACGCGGGCGCGAAGCTGTTGGTCGGCGGCCATCAGCTGGATCGCCCGGGCGCGTTCTACGCGCCCACCGTGCTGGCCGACGTGGAGCCCGGCATGCAGGCTTTCGATACTGAAACCTTTGGTCCGGTGGCCTCGATCAGCCGCGCCCGTGATGCCGACCATGCGGTGGAACTGGCCAACCAGAGCGAATTCGGCCTCAGCGGCAACCTGTGGACCGGCGACCGCGCCCGTGCGATGCAGCTGGCGCGCCGGCTGCAGACCGGCGGCGTGTTCGTCAACGGTTTCTCCGCTTCGGACCCGCGCGTGCCGATCGGCGGCGTGAAGAAGAGCGGCTTCGGCCGTGAGCTCTCGCACTTCGGCATCCGCGAGTTCGTCAACGCGCAGACGGTGTGGTTCGACAAGCGTTGACGCGCAGCTTCCATCCTTCCTGCAACGATCCATCATCAGTCCAGCGAAAAGGACGGCATTCCAATGTCCAAGGGTTCAGATCTGCTCGTCGCCGCGCTTGAGAACGAAGGCGTCGAGCGCATTTTCGGTATTCCCGGCGAAGAGAATCTCGACGTGGTCGAGTCGCTGCGCCATTCCAGCATCGAGCTGGTCATCACCCGCCACGAGCAGGCAGCGGTGTTCATGGCGGCCACCTACGGCCGCCTGACCGGCAAGCCCGGCGTGTGCCTGGCCACGCTCGGCCCGGGCGCGCTCAACTTCACCACCGGCGCCGCCTACGCGCTGCTGGGCGCGTGGCCGGTGATCATGATCACTGGCCAGAAGGGCATCGTGGCCAGCAAGCAGGCGCGTTTCCAGATCGTTGACATCGTCAGCACGATGAAGCCGTTGACCAAGCAGGCGCGGCAGATCGTCTCGGCGCGCACCATCCCGACGATCGTGCGCGAGGCATTCCGTACTGCGCTGGAAGAGCGCCCTGGCCCGGTGCTGCTGGAGCTGCCCGAAGACATCGCGGCCGATGAGGTCGGGGAGGTGGCGCTGATTCCGCCGCACGCGGTGGATCGTCCCATTGCCAGTCCGGAAGCACTGGATCGCGCGGCGGACATCATCCGCAACGCCAAGCGTCCGCTGCTGATGATCGCCTCGGCGGCATCGCGGCCGCAGTCCAGCGACGCGCTGTCGGCGTTCGTGCTGCGCGCGGGCATTCCATTCTTCACCACGCAGATGGGCAAGGGTGCGGTAGCCGGTGGCTCGGGCCTGTACATGGGCACCGCCGCGCTCACCGAGCGTGACTACGTGCACATGGCGATCGACCAGGCCGACGTGATCGTGACCGTCGGCCACGAGGTCACCGAGAAGCCGCCGTTCGTGATGCGCCCGGGTGGGCCGACCGTGATCCATATCGGTTACTCGCAGGCGGCGGTGGAGCAGGTGTACTTCCCGCAGGTGGAAGTGATCGGCGATATCGGCCGTTCGCTGACCCAGCTTGCCGACCGTATCGAAGGTGCAGTGCCGAACGCCGACGCGCTGCTGCCGCTGCGCGCGACCATTCTGGAACACCTGGCTGACCGTGCCGAGGACGCTGGATTCACCCCGCAGCGCCTGGTGCATGACGTGCGCCAGGTGATGCCGCCGGACGGCATCGTGGCGCTGGACAACGGCATGTACAAGATCTGGTTTGCGCGCAATTACCGCACCCAGGTGGCCAATACGCTGCTGCTGGACAACGCGCTGGCGACGATGGGCGCTGGCCTTCCGTCGGCGATCATGGCCTCGATCCTGTATCCGCAGCGGCGGGTGCTGGCGGTGTGTGGCGATGGCGGATTCATGATGAACAGCCAGGAGCTGGAGACCGCGCGCCGGCTGGGCCTGAACCTGGTGGTGCTGATCCTCAACGACGGCGCCTACGGGATGATCCGCTGGAAGCAGGCGGTGGATGGCTTCACCGACTACGGCATGACCTTCAGCAACCCCGATTTCGTGAAGTACGCCGAGGCCTATGGCTGCAAGGGCCACGAAGTGACGGCCATCGAGCAGTTCATCCCGACCCTGGAAGCGGCCTTCAACGAGGGTGGGGTGCACCTGGTGTCGGTGCCGGTGGACTATTCTGAAAACCAGCGGGTACTGGTGGACGAGTTGCGTCAGGCGTTCCCTGGAAACAGGTAGCTATCCAGGGGCCAGGCAGGGGCCTGGATGGGGTCAGATCCCTTTTGCCTCGCAAAAGGGATCTGACCCCAGGCTGCTACCGGGGCAGGGGGCCGCCAGGGCCGGGGCAGGGCGGTTTTGGTATGCTGGGCAACCGGCTGCGCCGGGCGCAACATCCCCCCTCACTATACGATTCCCGCAGATCCATGAGCGAAGCTACCGATACCCCCCCCGTCGACGAAAACAAGTTGATCGCCGAGCGCCGTGAGAAACTCAAAGCGCTGCGTGGGCAGGGCATCGCGTACCCGAACGACTTCCGTCGCGAAGACTTCGCCGGCCGCCTGCAGGAAGAATTCGGCGACGCTGAAACCTGGACCGCCGAGGCCCTGGAAGGCAACGGCCGGCAGGTGAAGATGGCGGGCCGCCTGATGGCCAAGCGCATCATGGGCAAGGCCAGCTTCGCGCAGATCCAGGATGAGTCCGGCCGCATCCAGCTGTTCCTGCAGGGTGCCGTGCTGGGCGATGCCTACACCGCCTTCAAGGGCTGGGACGTGGGCGACATCATCGCCGTCGAAGGCGGCCTGACCCGTACCAAGACCGGCGAGCTGTCGGTCAAGGCCGAATCGATCCGCCTGCTGACCAAGTCGCTGCGCCCGCTGCCGGACAAGTGGCACGGCCTGGCCGACGTCGAGCAGCGCTACCGCCAGCGCTACGTCGACCTGATCGTGACCCCGGAGTCGCGCGCGGTATTCATCAAGCGCTCGAAGATCATCCGCGCCATGCGCGCGTGGCTGGACAACCGCGACTTCCTGGAAGTCGAGACGCCGATGATGCATTACATCCCCGGCGGCGCGGCGGCCAAGCCGTTCACCACCCACCACAACGCGCTGGACCTGGACCTGTACCTGCGCGTGGCACCGGAGCTGTACCTCAAGCGTCTGACCGTGGGTGGTCTGGAGCGCGTGTACGAGATCAACCGCAACTTCCGCAACGAAGGCGTCAGCACGCGCCACAACCCGGAATTCACCATGATGGAGCTGTACGAGGCCTATGCCACGTACAACGAGATCATGGACCTGACCGAAGGCGTGATCCGTGACGTGGCCAAGGCGGTCAACGGCGGCACCGAGGTGGAGTGGGACGGCGCGAAGATCGACCTGGGCCCGGCGTTCCGCCGCTGGCGCATGGACGAGGCGGTGCGCCACCACAACCCGGAAATCTCCGCTGCGGACTGCACCGACCGTGACGCGCTGCTGCGGCATTGCGAGCGCTTGAAGATCCGCGTCAAGCCGTCCTACGGCTGGGGCAAGCTGCTGCTGGAGATCTTCGAGGCCACTGTCGAGCACACCCTGATCCAGCCGACCTTCATCACCGATCACCCGGTGGAGGTCTCGCCACTGGCCCGCGCCAACGACAATGATCCGGGCTACACCGACCGCTTCGAGCTGTTCGTCAATGGCAAGGAACTGGCCAACGGCTTCTCCGAGTTGAACGATCCGGAAGACCAGGCCCAGCGCTTCCAGGCCCAGGTGGCCGCGAAGGAAGGTGGCGACGACGAGGCCATGCACTACGACGCCGACTACATCCGTGCGCTGGAGTACGGCATGGCGCCGACCGGCGGCCTGGGCATCGGCGTCGATCGTCTGGTGATGCTGCTGACCGGCAGCAGCTCGATCCGTGACGTGTTGCTTTTCCCGTACATGCGTCCGGAGCAGTAAGTCGTCTTTTTGACTCCTGATTGTGCGCGCCGTCCCGAAACGAGACGGCGCGATTGACGCCTCCCGCACTCGGCGTATCGTTATTGCACTACCTTGACGCTTGGTATGGCTTGATCGGCGCCAGGGGAGTGCACAGCGTGGAGAGCCCGCTTCACAATGTGATGACGATCATGAATCGGGACGCATGACACGGGAGTCAGGCCGATGCAGGGTGCGAGCGTTCGCAGCGGCAGAGTATCCTCGCCTGCTGATGATCCAGCATGGTCGAAAAACCAGGCAGAGTACGCGTTGAACATCGTCATTGTTGACGACCAGACTTCCGCCCGGACGATGCTGCGTCACGTCATCGAGGACATCGCGCCAGAACTGAGCGTGTATGACTTCGGCGATCCGCTGACCGCATTGGCGTGGTGCGAGGCGCATCCGGTCGACCTGCTGCTGCTCGATTACCGCATGCCGGAGATGGACGGGCTGGAATTTGCCCGTCGCTTCCGGCGCCTGCCCAAGCACCGCGACATTCCGGTGATCCTGATCACCGTGGTCGGCGACGAACCGATCCGGCAGGCCGCGCTGGAAGCGGGGGTTATTGATTTCCTGGTCAAGCCGATCCGCCCGCGCGAACTGCGTGCGCGCTGCTACAACCTGTTGCAGTTGCGCCAGCAGACCGAGAACGTGAAGCAGCGGGCGTTGTCGTTGGAGCAGCGCCTGCTGGCCAGCATGCATGAGGTCGAAGAGCGGGAGCGCGAGACGCTGTCGCGGCTGGCGCGTGCGATCGAGTTCCGTGATGCCGGTACCAGCGCCTACCTGGAACGCATGGCACGCGTGGCCGGCCTGATTGCCGACCAGCTCGGGCTGCCCGAAGAGGAGGTGCGCCTGATCGAGATGGCCGCGCCGCTGCACGACATGGGCAAGATCGCCATCCCCGACGCGGTGCTGCTCAAGCAGGGCAAGCTCAACGAGGAGGAGCTGGCGATCATGCGCCGGCACCCGCGGATTGGCCATGAACTGCTGAGCGGCAGCCAGAATCGCTTCATCCAGGTTGGCGCCTTGATCGCACTGCGTCATCATGAGCGTTACGATGGCAGCGGCTATCCCGATGGACTGGTTGGCGATGCGATTCCTCTGGAAGCGCGCATCGTGGCCGTCGCCGATGTCTTCGACGCCCTGATATCCCCCCGTCCGTACAAGGAAGCATGGACCATGGAAGCCACCCTGGCTTATCTCTACGCCCAGCGTGGCCGCCTGTTCGATCCCCGATGCGTGGACGCGCTGCTGCGCGGCCGCGAACAGCTGGACCAGATCTGCGCCGAGCATTCGATGGCGTCCGCGCGCCCGGGGCTGGGCGCGTGAAACGCCTGTTGTCGCAGCTGCGGCTGCGCCTGTCCCAGCGCCAGGACAGTGAGCACGGCCAGCAGATCGTCCGCATTGCCCTGATCAGCCTGATCCTGGCCTACGTGCTGCTGCCGGCGCCACGCCACGATCTGCCGCATGCGCAGTACGTCGGCGTGCTGGCGATCGTGCTGACCGGCCTGAGCCTGTCGCTGCTGCTGTTCGGTTGGCTGCTGTGGCGGCCGGCGCGTTCCGATCCTCGCCGCGTGCTGGGCATGCTGGCCGACTATGGGCTGATCGCTGCCGGCATGGTTCAGATGGGCGAACCGCTGGCCTGGGTCTACATCGTGGTGATGTGGGTGACGGTCGGCAACGGCATGCGCTTTGGCAACCACTACCTGTACGTGGCGGTGGCCATGGCGATGGTGAGCTTCGGTTGCACCGTGCTGCTGACCCCTTACTGGCAACAGAATTTCCGCCTGGCCATCGGCCTCTGGCTCGGCCTGGCTGCGGTGCCGCTGTACTTCTCGACGCTGCTGCGGCAGTTGACCGAAGCGATGGCCGAGGCGCGCCGCGCCAGCGAGGCCAAGAGTCGTTTCCTGGCCAACATGAGCCATGAGTTCCGCACGCCGTTGAACGGTCTCAACGGCATGACCGAAGTGCTGGCGACCACGCGCCTGGACGACGAGCAGCGCGAGTGCCTCAACACCATCCAGGCGTCCTCGCGCAGCCTGTTGGCGCTGGTGGAGGAGGTGCTGGACATCTCGGCCATCGAAGCCGGCAAGCTGCGTGTGGTGGCCGAAGACTTCGCAGTGGTCGATGTGATCCAGGCGATCGGGCTGATCCTGCTGCCGCAGGCCAAGGCCAAACGGCTGGACTACCGGGTGAAGGTCGCCGACGGCGTGCCGCCACGCGTGCGCGGCGATGTCGGGCACCTGCGCCAGATCCTGCTGAACCTGGCCGGCAATGCGGTCAAGTTCACCGACCATGGCCGGGTCGAGATCCGTGTTGGCGTCGTCCATGCGGACACCAATGGCGCGGTGCGGCTGCGCTTCGACATCCTCGATACCGGCATCGGCGTGGCACCGGCCATGCGTGCGCGGCTGTTCGATGCCTTCGAGCAGGCTGACGTCAGCATGGCGCGCCGCCACGAGGGCACCGGCCTGGGCACGACCATCGCCAAGGGGCTGGTCGAAGCCATGGGCGGTGACATCGGCTATCTGGAAAACCCGCCGCGCGGCAGCCACTTCTGGGTCGAGCTGCCGTTCGCGCCGCCGCAGCCGCTGGTGCCGGGCGCGGTGCCGAGCCTGACCGGCGACGAGGACGTGGGACCGGGCGGCAACGTGATCGCCTTTGCCGATCCGTTCCTGCGCCATCGCGCCCGCGTGCGCAGCATGCAGATCCTGGTGGCCGACGACCACGAGGCCAACCGCATGGTCCTGCAGCGCCTGCTGCAGAAGGCCGGCCACCGCGTGCTGTGCGTGGACGGCGGCGAGGCGGTGCTGGATGCACTGGCCGACAGCGAATTCGACGCGGTCATCGTCGATCTGCACATGCCGGGCATGAGCGGGCTGGACATGCTCAAGGAGCTGCGGGTCATGCAGGCCGGCGGTGGCCCGCGCACGCCGGTGCTGGTGCTCAGTGCCGATGTCACGCCCGAGGCGATCCAGCGCTGCACCCAGGCCGGTGCGCATGCCTTCCTGGCCAAACCTGTGGTGGCGGTCCGCCTGCTCGATACCCTGGCCGAGATCGCCAACAACGCCCAGCTGAAGACCATGGCCGCGCCGGTGGTGCGGCCGGCGGCGCTGCAGGATGGGGTGCTCGACAGCAGTGTGCTGGACGAACTGGCCTCGCTGGGCATGGGCGAGGGTTTCGAACGCGAGTTCATCCGCCAGTGCCTGGAGGACGTGGCGGGCTGCATGGGCAAGGCCGAGCAGGCCGGCGAGGCCGCGCGCTGGGATGTGTTCCGCGAGCAGTCCCACGCGATCAAGGGCGTGGCCAGCAACCTCGGCCTGATGCGCGCGTCCAACCGCGCCGGCGAGCTGATGCGGATGGCCGACTGGCAACTCAAGACCGAATGGCGCCCGCGCCTGGACATCCTGCAGGAGGCGATCAAGGAAGGCCGGCGTGCGCTGGAGGCACGGGCCGAACGCCGGCTGCGCGGCGCTGCTGACGATGGCGAGGCGCGCTGAACCACGGCAAGGGCCATAAAAAAAGCCCGGTGGCCAACCGGGCTTGAACCCATCCTGGGGGAGGGGATGAATCAGGCCACGTCGAGGCTGGCGCGACGGGTCTGGGCCTTGATCAGGCGATCCATGGTGCGCAGCGAGCGGTCGCCGAGAGCCAGGGCGGAATCGACCCATACCTTGGTGATCTCCAACAGTTCGTCGTAGCTGACAGGCTGGGCAATGCTGCGTGCGGCGTTCATTGCCAGGTAGGACTGTGGGGTGCGCTGCTGCTGGCGGATCAGTTCTTCGACCGCCGCGCGGCCTTCGCCCTTCTTCACCAGCACGTCGACCACGCCCATCGCATGCATTTCCTCGGCGCTGTAGACCCGGCCGTCGAGGATGATCTTCTCGGCCAGATGTGGTGACACACGGCGGCACAGGAACGAATAGGCGCCCATGCCCGGGAACAGGCCGAACAGAACCTCGGGCAGGCCCATGCCGCTGCCTTCCTCGGCCACGATGGTGTGGCAGGCCAGCGCCATTTCCAGGCCTCCGCCAAGGGCGTCGCCCTGGATCAGGGCGATCGAACGGACGTCGCCGCCGAACCCGGTATGCAGGTGGTGCACGCCCTCTACGCAGCGCTGGGCGTAGTTCAGCAGGAGGTCGCGGTTGCCTTCGCGGATCAGGCGGGTGAACAGGTCCAGGTCACCGCCCAGGTTGTAGGCGACGGCGTCGGAGGCCAGCACGAAATGCCGCAGCGTGCCGTTGTGGCGTTCGGCAGGGCCGCGGGTGATGGCCGCCATATAGCTCCACATCTCGTCGAGCATGTCCTTGCGGCAGCAGGGACGGATGCCAGTGGCGGCGTCGGCGTGCATGAACAGCCAATGGGCAGCGCCGTCGGCACTGTCTTCGGTACGGATGGTGGCAAAAGGCGAGCCGCTTGAGGGCAGCTTTTCGATGGTACTCATGGAAGGGTCCTCGGCATGCGGCCCGCAGTGTCAGGTGGGTGGCCGGCGGGCCGAACGGTCCACACACGCGGCGATGCTACACCGCCTCAGGGCCGGCCCATGCGAAAGGGCCCAGGACGTTTCCGCCCCGGGCCCGGTACTGCTCAAACTGCCGCAAACCCTTACTGGGCGGGCGTATCGCGGAGTTCGCGACGGAGGATCTTGCCGACGTTGGTCTTCGGCAGCTCCTTTCGGAATTCAACGATTTTGGGGTGCTTGTAGCCGGTCAGGTTGGCCCGGGCATGTTCCTTGACCATTTCGGCGGTCAGGTTCGGGTCCTTCTTGACGATGACCACCTTCACCACCTCGCCGGACTTGTCGTCCGGCACGCCGACCGCGGCCACTTCCAGCACGCCCGGCATCATTGCGATCACGTCCTCGACTTCATTCGGATAGACGTTGAAGCCGGACACCAGGATCATGTCCTTCTTGCGGTCGACGATGTAGAAGAAGCCCTGCTCGTCCATCTTCGCCATGTCGCCGGTGTGCAGCCAGCCGTCGGCATCGATGGTCTTGGCGGTTTCCTCCGGGCGCTGCCAGTAACCCTTCATCACCTGCGGGCCCTTGATGCAGAGCTCGCCAACCTCGCCCAGCGGCAGGATGGCGCCGTTGTCGTCCTTGATGCAGGCATCGGTGGACGGAATCGGCAGGCCGATCGAACCGTTGTACTCGGTCAGGGTGAGCGGGTTGATGCAGGCCGCCGGCGAGGTCTCGGTCAGGCCATAGGCCTCGACCAGCGTCACGCCGGTGACCTTCTTCCAGCGCTCGGCCACGGCGCGCTGCACGGCCATGCCGCCACCCAGGGTGACCTTCAGCGACGAGAAGTCGACCGTGTCGAAACCGGGGGTGTTGAGCAGTCCGTTGAACAGCGTGTTGACGCCGGTGATGGCGGTGAAGGGCGCCGATTTGAGCTCCTTGACGAAGCCCTTCATGTCACGCGGGTTGGTGATCAGGTGGTTGCAGCCACCGAATTTCATGAAGACCAGCCCGTTCGCCGTCAATGCGAAGATGTGGTACAGCGGCAGGGCGGTGATGATCCACTCCTTGCCCATCTCGATGCCCGAGGCACTGATCCAGGCCGAGGCCTGCTGCATGTTGGCGATCAGGTTGCGGTTGGTCAGCATCGCGCCCTTGGCCACGCCGGTGGTGCCGCCGGTGTACTGCAGGAACGCAATGTCGTCGTGGTCGATCTCGACCTTGGGCAGGCTGTGGCGGCTGCCGAGCTTGAGCGCATGGCAGAAGCGCACGGCGCCCTTGAGATGGTAGTTGGGCACCATCTTCTTGATGTACTTCAGCACGAAGTTGACGATCACGCCCTTGGCGCCGAGCAGGTCGCCCAGGCCGGTGGTGATCACGTGCTTGACCGGGGTATCGGCGATGACCTGCTCGACGGTGTCGCCGAAGTTGTCGACCACCACCAGTGCGGTCACGCCGGCATCGACCAGCTGGTGCTTGAGCTCGCGGGCGGTGTAAAGCGGGTTGACGTTGACTACGGTCAGCCCGGCGCGCAGCACACCGAAGGTGGCCACCGGGTACTGCAGGCAGTTGGGCATCATCAGGGCGACGCGGTCACCCTTCTTGAGCTTGAGCTCACCCAGCAGGTAGGCCGCGAACTGTTCGACCAGCGCGTCGGTCTCGCCGTAGGTGAGCACCTTGCCGAAGCTGGAGTAGGCGGGACGGTCGCGGAATTTCGCGACGGAAGCGTCGAAGACCGAGGCTACCGAATGGAACTCGTTGACGTCGATCTCTGCGGGAACGCCTTTCGGATAGCTCTGCAGCCAGGGACGATCCAGACTCATATTCCCCCTCCAGGAATCGTGATGTATTAGGTTCCGGCCCTGAGCGTATCGGTAACGGCCGGTCATTGCAGCATACCCCGCCGTAGGGAAAACGCGAAGAGGGGTTCGCGGGGGCTGCAACGGTAGGTGTCGACCTTGGTCGGCACAGGATTGCGAGGGGCGCTGCGGGGGCGTGCCCACCAAGGTGGGCACCTGCCGGTTTGGGGTATGGGTCTGCCGAAGGGCCGCCTGCGTCAGCCCTGCTTGCGTACCGGTGCGCCGTTGGCCTTGTAGTACGGCGCGGTGCTGCGCGCCAGCGGGGTGCGGCCGCGGATCACGTCGGCCAGCTTCTCGGCCATCATGATGGTCGGTGCGTTGAGGTTGCCGGTCACCACCTGCGGCATGATCGAGGCATCGACGATGCGCAGGCCTTCCAGCCCGTGCACACGGCCCTGGCCATCCACCACCGCCATCGGGTCGTCGGCATGGCCCATCTTGTTCGAGCACGACGGGTGATAGGCGGTCTCGGCATGCTCGCGCACGAACGCATCGATCTGCGCATCGGTCTGCAGCGCGCTGCCCGGCGAGATCTCGCGGCCGCTGTACGGCGCCAGTGCCGGCTGCGCGAAGATCTCGCGGGTGATGCGGATCGCCGCGCGGAACTCGCGCCAGTCCTGGTCGTGCGACATGTAGTTGAACAGGATGCTGGGATGTTCGCGCGGGTCCTTCGAGCGCACATGGATGCGGCCGCGGCTGGGCGAGCGCATCGAGCCGACGTGCATCTGGAAGCTGTGCGCCTTGATCGGGTTGGAGCCGTTGTAATTGATTGCCACCGGCAGGAAGTGGTACTGCAGGTTCGGCCAGTCGAACTCGGCGTCGCTGCGGATGAAGCCGCCGGCCTCGAACTGGTTGCTGGCGCCGATGCCGGTGCCCAGGAACAGCCACTCCGCACCGATCGCCGGCTGGTTGTACAGCTTCAGTGCCGGCGCCAGCGACACTGGCTTCTTGCACTCGTACTGCAGGTACATTTCGAGGTGGTCCTGCAGGTTGGCACCGACGCCCGGCAGGTGGTGCACGACGTCGATGTCCAGGCTGCGCAGCAGGTCGGCCGGGCCGACGCCCGAGCGCTGCAGGATCTGCGGCGAGGCGATGGCGCCGCCACACAGCAGCACTTCGCGGCGGGCAGTGGCGCGCTGCGGCTGGTCGTTGTGCAGCCACTGCACGCCCACCGCGCGCTTGCCCGAGAACAGGATGCGGTCGGTCAGCGCGTGGGTGACGATGGTCAGGTTCGGGCGCGGCTTGGCCAGGTCCAGGTAGCCGCGGGCGGTGCTGGAACGACGGCCCTTCGGGGTCACCGTGCGGTCCATCGGGCCGAAGCCTTCCTGCTGGTAGCCGTTGAGGTCGTCGGTGCGCGGGTAGCCGGCCTGCACGCCGGCTTCGACCATTGCAGCAAACAGCTCGTTGTTGCCGGCCTTGGGCGTGGTCACGCGCAGCGGGCCATCGCCACCGTGGTAGTCATTGGGGCCGATGTCACGGGTTTCCGCCTTGCGGAAGTACGGCAGGCAGTCAAGGTAGGTCCAGTCTTCCAGGCCCGGCATGCTGGCCCAGTTGTCATAGTCCATCGCATTGCCGCGGATGTAGCACATGCCGTTGATCAGCGACGAGCCACCCAGGCCCTTGCCGCGGCCGCAATCCATGCGGCGGTTGTTCATGAAGGGCTCGGGATCGGTCTTGTACGCCCAGTTGTAGCGCTTGCCCTGCAGCGGGAAGGCCAGCGCCGCCGGCATCTGGGTACGGAAGTCGAGCCGGTAGTCCGGGCCACCGGCTTCCAGCAGCAGCACGCTGACATCGGCATCTTCGGTGAGGCGGGTGGCCAGCACGTTGCCGGCCGAGCCGGCGCCGATGATGATGTAGTCGTACTCGTTATGGGTGCTCATGGGTGTCTCCTGCAGGCCGGGGCGCGCTGCATGCAGGCGTCCCGGCGGGATGTCGGATCGGCGCGGTGGCCGGACGATGGGGCGGGCTCGCGGCGCGCCGGTCAGAACACGCTGGCGTAGTCGCCCAGCTCGACCTGCACCGACTTGATGCGGGTGTAGTGGCCGAGGGTGGAGATGCCGTTCTCGCGGCCGACGCCCGATTCCTTGTAGCCACCAACCGGCATTTCGGCCGGCGATTCGCCCCAGGTGTTGATCCAGCAGATGCCGGCTTCCAGGCGGTGGATGATGCGGTGGGCGCGGCTGACGTCCTTGCTGACCACGCCGGCGGCGAGGCCGAAGGTGGTGTCGTTGGCACGACGCACCACTTCGTCTTCGTCGTCGTAGGCGAGGATGCTCATCACCGGCCCGAAGATCTCTTCCTTGACGATGGTCATGTCATCGCGGCAGTCGGAGAACACGGTCGGCAGCACGTAGGCGCCGTTGGCCAAGGCGCCTTCGGTGGCACGGCCACCGCCGGTCAGCAGGCGGGCGCCTTCGGCCTTGCCGCTCTCGATGTAGCGCAGCACGTTCTCCATGTGCGGGAAGCTGGTCAGCGGACCGAAGTTGGTCTCGGCGGCCATCGGGTCACCGATGCGGATGCGCTTGACGCGCTCGACAACGGCGGCTTCGAACGCAGCCAGCATGCTGCGTGGCACGAACACGCGGGTGCCGTTGGTGCAGACCTGGCCGGAGCTGAAAAAGTTGGCCATCACCGCGATGTCGGCGGCGCGGTCCAGATCGGCGTCATCGCAGATCACCAGCGGCGACTTGCCGCCCAGTTCCATGGTCACTTCCTTCAGCGACGAGGACGCGGCGCTGGCCATGACCTTCTTGCCGGTGGCAACGCCGCCGGTGAAGGAGATTTTCTCGATCACCGGGTGCTCGGTCAGCCACTGGCCGATCTCGCGGCCCGGGCCCTGCACGACGTTGAATACGCCAGCGGGCACGCCGGCCTCGGTGTAGATCTCGGCCAGCTTGATCGCGGTCAGCGGGGTCACTTCCGACGGCTTGAACACCATCGCGTTGCCGGCCGCCAGGGCCGGGGCCGACTTCCACATCGCGATCTGGATCGGGTAGTTCCAGGCGCCGATGCCGGCGACCACGCCCAGCGGCTCGCGACGGGTGTAGAAGAAGCTCGACTCACGCAGTGGCAGTTGGATGCCTTCGATGGCGGTGGCCAGGCCGGCGTAGTACTCGACCACATCGGCGCCGGTGACGATGTCCACGGTGGTGGTTTCAGCCAGTGCCTTGCCGGTGTCCAGGGTTTCCAGATGGGCCAGTTCGTCGTTGCGCTCGCGCAGGATCTCGACGGCGCGGCGCAGGATGCGCGAGCGCTCCATGGCGGTCATCGCCGCCCACACCTTCTGGCCTTCGGCCGCGCTCTGCACGGCGCGCTCGACATCGGCCTGGCTGGCGACCTGCACTTCAGCGATCACTTCGCCGGTGGCCGGGTTGACGGACTTGAAGGTCTTGCCGCTGGTGGCATCGACCCGCTGGCCGTGGATGTAGAGCTGTTGGACGGGCAGGGCGGTCATGGGGCGTACTCCTTGGAAGGGGGGCGGAATGCTGAAACGCTTATAGCGCGACAGCCTGCAACTGGAAGTCGATGTAGCCGTAAGCGATGCGCCGGGACTTCTCGGCGTTGAACTGGCCGCCGACCAGGCTGCCGCGCAGCCACAGGCCGTCGATCATGGCGGCCAGGCCGCGGGCGGCCAGGCGGGCCTGCGGGTGGGGCAGCAGGCGGTTGAACTGGTGGCACAGGTTGGAGAACAGGCGCTGGTCGTTTGCGCGCTGCAGCCGGGCCAGTTCCGGCTGGTGCATGCTCGCGGCCCAGAAGGTGAGCCAGACGCGCATCGCGGTGCCATTGATCTGGCTGTCGTCGAAGTTGCCATCGACGATGGCGCGCAGCTGGTCGCGCGGGTCATCGCCGGCCTCGGCGCGGTAGCGGGCGACGGCGTCCTTCAGTTCGCGCAGGATTTGCCGCATTGCAGCATTGAGCAGGCCGTCCTTGTCGCCGAAGTAGTGGGCGACGATGCCGCTGGACAGCCCTGCCTTCTTCGCGATGGTGGCGACGGTCGCATCGGCCATGCCGATCTCGTCGATGGTCTGGAAAGTGGCCCGGATCAGCTGTTCGCGCCGTACCGGTTCCACGCCTTTCTTCGGCATTGTCTCTCCACGGATTGCGACCCGAAGGATCGGGCTGCCGGCCATTATGCTTTTTATTGATTGAACGTTCAATCAATAAACCCTAGGATGCGCTCGCGCCCCACGCCATGGGCCCGGTTTACCGGTCCGGCCCCGCCCATGTGCTCCCTCGGACTTGATGAGACGACCCCATGTCTTCCCTGGCTCATCCCAAGCGTTCGCCCCTGCGCTTGAACCGCTTTGTCTTCTTCAGCTCGTCGGTGTCGATCGGCATCCTCGGGCTGCTGACCGTTCTCTATCCCGAAGCCAGCGAGCACTGGCTGCAATGGGCGCAGGCCGAGGTGTCGGCCGCGTTCGGCTGGTGGTACATGCTGCTGATCGTGCTGTGCCTGGGCTTCGTGCTGTGGCTGGCGTTCTCGCCGTATGGCCGTATCCGCCTGGGGCACAACGAGGAATCACCGGCCTTCGGCTACGTCGCCTGGGTGTCGATGCTGTTCTCGGCCGGCATCGGCATCGCACTGCTGTACTACGGTGCCTACGAGCCGCTGGACCATTTCCTTCATCCGCCGGGGCAGCCCGGTGGTACCGTGGCCGCCGGCCGCGAGGCGATGGTGCTGACCTTCCTGCACTGGGGCCTGCACGGCTGGGCGTTGTATGCGCTGGTCGGCGTGGCACTGGGCTATTTCGCCTACCGTCGCGACCTGCCGCTGGCGCTGCGCTCGGCGCTGTACCCGATCTTCGGTGAGCGCATCCATGGCCGCATCGGCGACATGGTCGATGGCTTCGGCATCCTTGCCACGCTGATCTCGATGGTGACCAACCTCGGCATCGGTGCGCTGGTGGTGCAGTCCGGCCTGGTCTACCTGTTCCATATCCCGGATACGCCGCAGGTGCTGGTGGCGATCGTGCTGGTGATGATGGCGGTGGCCACCATCGGCGTGGTGGCTGGTGTGGAGAAGGGCATTGCGTGGCTGTCCAATCTCAATGTGCGCCTGCTGTGCGGCCTGCTGCTGTTCGTGCTGGTCACCGGCCCGACCCTGCACCTGTTCGACGGCCTGATCCAGAACACCGGCGATTACCTCGGCGCGTTCGTGCGCAAGAGCTTCGACATGTACCTCAACGACCCGAAGGGCCGTGAGTGGATGGGCTCGTGGACGCTGTTCTACTGGGCGTGGTGGATCGCCTGGGCGCCGTTCGTCGGCCTTTTCGTGGCGCGCATCTCGCGCGGCCGCACCATCCGCGAAGTGATCATGGGCGTGCTGCTGATCCCGCTCGGCTTCACCCTGGCCTGGCTGTCGATCTTCGGCAACACCGCCATCGACCTGGTGCTCAACCACGGCCAGGCGATCCTGGGCGACGTGGCCCAGCACGATGCGGCGATGACGCTGTTCAAGCTTCTGGAATACCTGCCCGGCGCGCCGTACGTGGCCGGTGCCGCGGTGGTGATCGGTTTCGTGCTGTTCCTGACCCCGGTCGACTCGGGCACGCTGATGATCGCCAACCTGTGCACCCGTCGCGTTGACGATGGCGTGGAGGATGGCCATGACGCGCCGATCTGGCTGCGCGTGTTCTGGGCGGCCGGCATCACCGTGGCCAGCGTCGGTCTTCTGCTGGCTGGCAATTTCAGCGCGATGCAGACCGCAGTGGTGCTGTGCGGCCTGCCGTTCTCGTTCACCCTGGCGTTCTACATGTGGGGCCTGCTGAAGGCGCTGCGCACCGACCCGGACGCCCCGCGGCGCTGAGCGCTTCTGTAGAGCCGAGCCCATGCTCGGCTCTACAGGGGGCATCGCAAACGCAAAGGGCCGGATCCGCAAGGATCCGGCCCTTTCCTCAATCGGGCGCAGCCGCGCCGTTACTTGGCTGCCAACTGGCGCAGCACGTACTGCAGCAGGCCGCCATGACGGAAGTATTCGACTTCCTTCGGGGTCAACAGCATTACCGAGACCTCGAAGGTCTTCTTCGTGCCATCGGCCTTGGTGGCGGTGACCGTGGCGCGCTTGCTGGCACCGTCCTGCAGGCCGGTGATGTCGATCACTTCCGAGCCGTCCAGGCCCAGAGACTGCGCGTTCTCGCCGTTGCGGAACTGCAGCGGCAGCACGCCCATGCCGACCAGGTTGGAGCGATGGATGCGCTCGAAGCTCTCGGCGATGACCGCCTTCACCCCCAGCAGCAGGGTGCCCTTGGCCGCCCAGTCACGCGACGAGCCGGTGCCGTATTCCTTGCCGGCCAGCACCACCAGCGGCACCTTGTCGGCCTTGTACTTCATGGCCGCATCGTAGATCGCCAGTTTCTCCGGCTGGCCACCGCCGGCCGGGTAGTACAGGGTGTTGCCGCCTTCCTCGCCACCGAACATCAGGTTCTTGATGCGGATGTTGGCGAAGGTGCCGCGAACCATGACGTCATCGTTGCCGCGGCGGCTGCCGTAGCTGTTGAAGTCGGCTGGCTGCACGCCGCGTTCCTGCAGGAAGCGGCCTGCCGGCGAGTCCTTCTTGATGTTGCCGGCCGGGGAGATGTGGTCGGTCGTGATTGAATCGCCGAACAGGCCCATCACGCGCGCGCCGTGCACGTCGTCGATGCTGCCGGTCTGCATGGTCATGCCATCGAAGTACGGCGGGTTCTTGATGTAGGTGGAGGCATCGCTCCACTCGTACAGATTGCCGTCCGGCGAAGCGATGGTGTTCCAGCGGGTATCACCCTTGAACACATCGGCGTAGTTCTGCTTGAACATCTCCGGGCCGATGGTGGCGGCGATGACGTCGCCGATTTCCTTGTTGCTCGGCCAGATGTCGCGCAGGAACACCGGCTGGCCATCGCTGCCGGTACCCAGCGGCTGGGTGGTCAGGTCGATGTCGGTGGTGCCGGCGATGGCATAGGCCACCACCAGCGGCGGGCTGGCCAGGTAGTTCATCTTCACTTCGGGGTGCACGCGGCCTTCGAAGTTGCGGTTGCCGGACAGTACCGAGGTGACGACCAGGTCGCCGGTGGCGATGCCGGCGCTGACTTCGGTCGGCAGCGGGCCGGAGTTGCCGATGCAGGTGGTGCAGCCGTAGCCGACCACGTAGAAGCCGATCTTCTCCAGCTCCTTCAGCACGCCGGCTTTTTCCAGGTAATCGGTGACCACGCGCGAGCCCGGCCCGAGCGAGGTCTTGACCCACGGCTGGCGGTTCAGGCCCTTGGCGGCCGCGTTGCGGGCCAGCAGGCCGGCACCGATCATCACTGCCGGGTTGGAGGTGTTGGTGCACGAGGTGATGGCAGCGATGACCACCGCGCCATCCTTCAGGCGCACCTTGCGGTTCTCGATCTCGATGTCGGCGAAGCCCTTGGCCAGCTGTTCGTTGCCGACTGCGGCACCGCCGCCTTCATTGACGAACGAGGAAACATCGTCGCTGCGCTTGTCACGGTTGGCGGTCATGCCAACCAGGGCTTCGCGGTAGTTCTTCTGCACGTCTTCCAGCAGCACGCGGTCCTGCGGGCGCTTCGGGCCGGCCAGCGACGGCTTCACCGTGCCCATGTCCAGTTCCAGCGTGGTGCTGTACTGGGCATGCGGGCTGCCCGGTTCGTGCCACAGGCCCTGTGCCTTGGCATAGGCTTCGACCAGGTCGATCTGCTCTTCGCTGCGGCCGGACAGGCGCAGGTAGTTCAGCGACTCGGCGTCGATCGGGAAGATGCCGCAGGTGGCCCCATATTCCGGGGCCATGTTGCCGATGGTGGCGCGGTCGGCCAGCGGCAGGTGCTGCAGGCCGTCGCCATAGAACTCGACGAACTTGCCGACCACGCCCAGCTTGCGCAGCATCTGGGTAACGGTGAGCACCAGGTCGGTAGCGGTAGCGCCCTCGGGCAGCTTGCCGGTCAGCTTGAAGCCTACCACCTGCGGGATCAGCATCGACGACGGCTGGCCGAGCATGGCCGCCTCCGCTTCGATGCCGCCCACGCCCCAGCCCAGCACGCCGATGCCGTTGATCATGGTGGTGTGGCTGTCGGTACCGAACACCGTGTCCGGATACGCAACGGCCTTGCCGTCCTTGTCCGCGGTCATCACCACGCGGGCCAGGTTCTCCAGGTTCACCTGGTGGACGATGCCGGTGTTCGGCGGCACCACCTTGAAGTTGTCGAAGGCCTTCTGGCCCCAGCGCAGGAAGCCGTAGCGTTCCTGGTTGCGCTGGAATTCGATCTTGCCGTTGAGGTCCAGCGCGTCGGGCTTGCCGAACACATCGACCTGCACCGAGTGGTCGATGACCAGTTCGGAGGGAATCTGCGGATTGATCTGCTCAGGCGAGCCGCCGAGCTTGACCACCGCGTCGCGCATCGCGGCCAGGTCGACCACGCAGGGCACGCCGGTGAAGTCCTGCAGGACCACGCGCGCCGGCATGAAGGCGATCTCGGTGTCCGGCTCGGCGGCCGGGTTCCAGCGGGCTACGGCTTCGATGTGGTCCTTGCCGACGGTGACGCCACCATCCTCGTGCCGGAGCAGGTTCTCCAGCAGGATCTTCATCGAGTAGGGCAGGTGGGAGATATCGAAGCGCTGGCCCAGCGTGGGCAGGCTGAAGTAGTCGTAGGTCCTGCCGCCGACATTCAGCTGGCTGCGGGTGGAGAACGAATCGCTCATGCGGGGTAACTCCTTCTTGCGGATGGCTTGCAGTGGCTCGCGCATGGGCGGGCCTGCTTGCGTTGGCCGCGGGCCTGGCGGCCCCGGTGGTCCCAGTATGAATCCTGGACTGAATGGATTCATCCGGGCCGGGTTCCGGCCTGCAGCATCGATTCCAGACTACAGGGGAAGGTGTATGGCGTATGTCACGTTTGTGGCCGATCCTTTGCGAGGCAAGGGCTGGCGGGGTGCCGGTCCTGTTCAGGGTGGAAGTATGCCCGGGGAAGTATGTATAATTTGTGCATACTCTGGAGGGCCTACCGATGGAAGCCACTGTTGCAGAACGCGGACAGATCACCCTGCCCAAGGCGGTGCGTGATGCCCTCGGCCTGACCAAGGGCACGCTGCTGAAGGTCGAGCTGGACGGCAGCCGCATCATCCTGCGCAAGAGTGTTGACGATGCCATTTCACGGGCGCGCGGCAAGTTCGCGCTGGACGGTTTCGAATCGTCCGACGCAGCGGTACGCGCGGTGCGTGACGAGGAATAAGCCGTGATGATCGCCGTCGATTCGCCGGTGCTGGTCGAGCTGCTCAGCAATGGTCCGCAGGCCGATGCCGTGGAAGCCATCCTCAGGCAGAGCCTGGTCGGTGGCCGGGTGGTGGTCTGCGGCGCGACCCTGGCCGAGGTCTGCGCATCGTTGCGCGGCGGCGCCGAGGTGCTGGAAGCGCTGGAAGAAATGGGCGTGCACTTCAATCCGATGGAAGCCAAGTCGGCGCTGCGTGCCGGCGAGATGCACCGTCGCCACCGCCAGCGCAGTGGCAGCCGCCGCAGCCTGGACGAATTCATGGTCGGCGCCCACGCACTGCTGCAGTGCGATGGCCTGATCACCTGGAACGACACGTTTTACCGCGACTACTTCAAGGGCCTGAAGCTGATCGTGCCGCACGCCTGAGCCCACTTTGATTTTTCAACCTACGCATTACCCGGGAGTTGTCATGTTGGAAGCCTACCGCCACCACGTCGCCGAGCGCGCTGCGCTTGGCATCCCGCCGCTGCCGCTGAGCGCGCAGCAGACGGCCGATGTCATCGAACTGCTGAAGAACCCGCCGCAGGGCGAGGCCGAGTTCCTGCTCGACCTGCTGACCCACCGCGTGCCGGCCGGCGTCGATGACGCGGCCAAGGTCAAGGCCTCGTACCTGGCGGCGATCGCCCTGGGCAGCGAGCAGAACCCGCTGATCAGCCGCGAGCGCGCCACCGAACTGCTGGGCACCATGCTCGGTGGCTACAACGTCGCGCCGCTGGTGCAGCTGCTGGACGACGCCAGCGTCGGCACCATCGCCGCCAACGGCCTGAAGAAGACCCTGCTGGTGTTCGATGCCTTCCACGATGTGCAGGAAAAGGCCAAGGCGGGCAACGCCAACGCCCAGGCCGTACTGCAGAGCTGGGCCGATGCCGAGTGGTTCACCAGCAACCCGGAAGTGCCGCAGAGCCTGACCGTCACCGTGTTCAAGGTGCCGGGCGAGACCAACACCGACGACCTGTCGCCGGCGCCGGACGCGACCACCCGTCCGGACATCCCGATGCACGCCCTGGCGATGCTGAAGAACAAGCGCGACGATGCGCCGTTCACCCCGGAAGAAGACGGCAAGCGTGGCCCGATCCAGCAGATCCTGTCGCTGAAGGACAAGGGTCACCTGGTTGCCTACGTCGGCGACGTGGTCGGCACCGGTTCCTCGCGCAAGTCGGCCACCAACAGCGTGCTGTGGTGGACCGGCGATGACATTCCGTTCATCCCGAACAAGCGCGCCGGTGGCGTCTGCCTGGGTTCGAAGATCGCCCCGATCTTCTACAACACCATGGAAGATGCCGGTGCACTGCCGATCGAGCTGGACGTGTCGAAGATGGAGCACGGCGATGTGGTCGAGCTGCGTCCGTACGAAGGCAAGGCGCTGAAGAACGGCGAAGTGATTGCCGAGTTCCAGGTCAAGTCCGAAGTGCTGTTCGACGAAGTGCGCGCCGGTGGCCGCATTCCGCTGATCATCGGCCGTGGCCTGACCGGCAAGGCGCGCGAAGCGCTGGGCCTGGCCCCGACCGATCTGTTCCGCCTGCCGGTGCAGCCGGTCGATACCGGCAAGGGCTTCTCGCTGGCGCAGAAGATGGTCGGCCGCGCCTGTGGCCTGCCGGAAGGCCAGGGCATGCGCCCGGGCACCTACTGCGAACCGAAGATGACCTCGGTCGGCTCGCAGGACACCACCGGCCCGATGACCCGTGACGAGCTGAAGGACCTTGCTTGCCTGGGCTTCTCGGCCGACCTGGTGATGCAGTCGTTCTGCCACACCGCCGCTTACCCGAAGCCGGTGGACGTGAAGACCCACCACACCCTGCCGGAGTTCATCTCCACCCGTGGCGGCATCTCGCTGCGCCCGGGCGACGGCGTGATCCACAGCTGGCTCAACCGCATGCTGCTGCCGGACACCGTCGGCACCGGTGGTGACTCGCACACCCGTTTCCCGGTGGGCATTTCGTTCCCGGCCGGTTCGGGCCTGGTTGCCTTCGCCGCTGCCACCGGCGTGATGCCGCTGGACATGCCGGAGTCGGTGCTGGTGCGCTTCAAGGGCAAGATGCAGCCGGGCGTGACCCTGCGTGACCTGGTCAACGCGATCCCGCTGTACGCGATCAAGTCGGGCCTGCTGACCGTGGCCAAGGCTGGCAAGAAGAACATCTTCTCCGGCCGCATCCTGGAAATCGAAGGCCTGCCGGAGCTGAAGGTCGAACAGGCGTTCGAACTGTCCGACGCCTCGGCCGAGCGTTCGGCGGCCGGTTGCTCGGTGCGCCTGAACAAGGAGCCGATCATCGAGTACCTCAACAGCAACATCACCCTGCTGAAGTGGATGATCGCCGAGGGTTACCAGGATCCGCGCTCGCTGCAGCGCCGTATCGAGAAGATGGAAGCGTGGCTGGCCAACCCGGAGCTGCTGGAGCCGGATGCCGACGCCGAGTACGCCGCCGTCATCGAGATCGACCTGGCCGACATCCACGAGCCGATCGTGGCCTGCCCGAACGACCCGGACGACGTGAAGACCCTGTCCGAAGTGGCCGGCGCCAAGATCGACGAAGTGTTCATCGGTTCGTGCATGACCAACATCGGTCACTTCCGTGCGGCTGCCAAGCTGCTGGAAGGCAAGCGTGACCTGCCGACCCGCCTGTGGGTGGCCCCGCCGACCAAGATGGATGCTTCCGAGCTGACCAAGGAAGGCGTGTACGGCACCTTCGGCGCTACCGGCGCACGCATGGAAATGCCGGGCTGCTCGCTGTGCATGGGCAACCAGGCGCAGATCCGCGAAGGTTCCACCGCGATGTCGACCTCGACCCGCAACTTCCCGAACCGCCTGGGCCGCAACACCAACGTGTACCTGGGTTCGGCGGAACTGGCGGCGATCTGCTCGCGCCTGGGCCGCATCCCGACCAAGGAGGAGTACATGGCGGACATCGGCGTGATCAACGCCAATGGTGCGGAGATCTACCGCTACATGAACTTCGACCAGATCGAGGAATACCAGGACGTGGCCAAGACGGTTGCTGCCTGAGGGTAGTGCCGGCCGCTGGCCGGCATCCCGTTGAAACGAAAAACCCCCGGTGAAAGCCGGGGGTTTTTTGTGTGTGCCGGGCCAGGTGGCCTAGCCCATGCGCATCGCCGTCCGGGCCTGCTCCTGGACGTGGTCTTGCTGGGCAACCTGCTGTGCCTGCGACATCTGTTCGACCTTGGCGAGCGATTGCTCCACGGGCGTATTGACGGCGTCGCTGATCGCGACCGAAGACCGCAGGTGTGCCGGATTGTCGAGCGCTCCCTGCACAACGAACATGCGAGGGCCCGAGCCGTCGCTGGGTGGATTGCCCAGGACCACATGATCGACGCGTTCCAGGCCACTGCTCTTGGCCGCTGCCAGCAGGCTGGCCGTCATCCGCTCACTGGTGTCATCGAAGCTGCGCCCGTGCCTGGCATCCACGGCGGATACACCGTCGCGAATCTGCCGGTAGAGAGGTTGGTCTGGGTGGCCTTCCTTCCTGGGATCCAGGCCTGCCCTGTCCAGGGTGGATTCGATGCTCTCCTGCAATGGGTTCCTGGGAGAGAAGCCGGGATTGCCGAGGGAGGGCGAGCCCTGGTCGGTTGCATCCTGGGTCAGTTGCTCCCCAGGCTTGAGCGCATTGCGGGCCTGCGCCGCGGCTTCAGCTTCGTGGCGGGCATGCGCACCAGCTTCCTCCGTGCCGCGCAGGTAATTGACCCCGTCGCGCAGCAGACCCGGTCCACCGCCGACAAGCACGGTCGCCGCCGCGCGCAGCTGATGAACATCACTGCGGTAGTCGGCAATCCGGCGCAGGTCTTCAGGATCCGTGATCCGGGCTTCGGGGTTGTCCAGTACAGACTGCACCGGACCCTTGTCGGTCATGCGATCAAGGAAATGAACCAATCGATGGGAGTCACCCAACTGGACCGCCACGGCGGCGGACATGACATGACCGCTCTTCATCCCAAGCGTTCCGAGCGAGGCGATGCGCTGGCCCTGCTCGGCGTTGCGCAGGACCTCCAGTTCCCTGGGCAGCGCATACATCTGGACCTGACCGTAATGAGGGCCGCCCGCACTGACCAGGTCGCCTGCCATCACATGGTTGGTGAAGGGCGCCGCATTGGCCGGCAGGCCTTCAGGGAGGCGATACGCCAGCCCGGCGGCACCGTAAGGATTGAATGCGTCGCCGGGGAGGTTGTAGTGATGGGCGGTGATCTGCGCGAGGGCGCCGCCGAGGGAGTGGCCGGTGACATATACAGACCCGGATCCCCTTTCATCAGCTAATTTGATGGCTTGCTTTGTGAGCGAGAGGGCGTCGCCGAGTTGTGCGTTGACTCTGGCGGTGACCATTGCGGCGTCGATGCCGCCATCAAGCATGGGCTGACGATCAAATTCGGTGCCGCGGTGGGCGACGATGACTTCCTTTGTATTGATGTTGAGGTAGGCAATGCCCTGATATCCGCTCCCGGAGTCACGACAGGCTAGGACCTCGTACTTTGTTCCACCGATGGTGATGTCGGAATTGGCGGGCGGAAGCGGGTCATTATAGACACTGTCCGAGAGCGTCGCGCTTTCTCTAGGATTCATTGCGATGCTCCTTCAATCCTTGTGGAGACTTCGATTGGAAAGTATTCCTCGCGCTTTTCTGGCGGCATCTTCTCGTACCAACTTGAAGGCTCCGTTGGAGTCCGCTCCGGCGATTGTCCTGTGGTCAAGGGCGGCAATGCCCGCTTTATGTAGGCAGTGAAGGTTCTCCCGCCCTCAATCTCGGTGAATAGTGCTGCGACGGACGCGCGGATTGGGCGATCATCAGTGATGAAGGAAAACGAAGCTTCTACGAGGGCAGGTGTCCAAGTGCACGGACCCCGACCGTAATAGTCGGCAACTTCCATGCCGTCGTTGAATACAACACTGCTGAATTCAGTAGCACTGAGGCGCTGTGCCTGAAGCTCAACCTTGTGCTGATTCGGCTCGTACTGCACCCCCTCCCAATTGTTGACCGGAGGGAGACAGAGTGGGTCTATCTCATACGTGACGAAGACCGAAGGAACGGGGACATCCACGGGTGCATCGTGGACCCGAATCACAATCGGCAGCGCATCCTTGGGCGCAGGATTCTCGCGATAGACCGGGAACGAGCGTTCCTTGTTGCAGCCCGGAACGGCCAGTGTGATCAAAGCGATCAACGCAACATGAGCAAGGCTGGGGACGGGTTTCAGCATGAGCGGTCCATGTCGCTGATCAAGGTTTTGCGGGGTGCGGCGACACCATGAAGGGCACCTCGGGGCAAATGCGACGGATTGCGTATGTCATGCCGGCTGCACCCCGGTACTCCATCCTTGTGTGCCGGTGCCACGGGGCGTTGCGGCGTATCGTTCATCGGCGTTCCATTGCTCTGCGATGTCTGACTATACGACCCGGTGCAGCTGTACTCCAAGGCCGAGGTGTAGCGCCGGGGGCGTTCCGTGGGACGCCGCCCAGCATCCTGCCGCTTGCTAGCAGGCAACGTGCAGCGACTGCTGCAACCATGCATCAAGGTGCACGCTGGCGAATGCCGGATTCTCCAGCGTGGAGATATGGCCAGCATCGGGGATCGATTGCAGCTTGCAACCGATCAGCTCCGCCATCTGCCGCGCTTCGGTCAGGGGGCGTGGGAGGTCGTGTTCGCCACTCAGGATCAACGTTGTTTCCCGGTCCAGATCCTTCAACGCACCCAGCCGATCCGGGCGGCCGAAGATCAGGCGGCCGAGCGGCACCACCGCGTTCAGCAGGCGCTCGCGGGGCCAGGACAGCAGCCGTTGCCGGAACAGCAACCGGATCGGATCGTCGGTGGCGATGCCCGGGCGGAAGAACAGCGGCACGATCTGTTCGGCCATGGCTTCGGGGATGCAGCCCAGCTGTTCGATCATGTCGAGCATGCCGAAGTAGCGTTGCCGCGACGCTTCCGGTTCCGCACCGAGATAGGTATCCATCAGGATCAGCGAACGGACCTGATCGGGACGTTGCAGCGCCAGTTCCGCCGCCCACATGCCGCCCACCGAGAGCCCTGCCACTGCGTACTGCCGGATGCCCAGCGCATCCAGCAACCGCCCGACTTCGCGTGCAAGGCACGCGGGAGTGGTGAGGGCGGCTGATAGTGACAGATCGTTGTCGTGGCCGGGGAGCTCCGGGATGATCAGGCGATAGCGCCGCGACAGCAGCTCGATCTGCGGTGCCCACATGGAGCGGCCCCAGAGATAGCTGCCGCCAAGGACGATGGGAAAGCCGGTGCCGATATCGTGATGGGTGAGAAGGGGCAAGGAGGTGCTCCATGGAAGGGAGCCTCACGCTGCGGGGGGCAGGGGACGAACGTCCAATGTGGGGAATCGACAGGGATCCATCCCGGGGCACAAACGAGGTGAGTGCGTCACGCATGTGCGCAAGCAGCACTGTTGAAACATCGTTGTCCGGCGTTGCTGCAAGGTCGAACGGGTTGAATGCGACGTCTGTCGGTTGTTTTCAGCCGGGTGCGGAGCGGAGCAAAGGCTCAGCCCCGCAGCAGTCCCATCACCCGCGGGCCAGTGCCAGCAACCGCTCGGCGATCCGTTCCAGCGGCACCTGCTCCTCGGCCGCGCCCAGCTTGAAGGCGGCCCCGGGCATGCCCCAGACCACGCTGGTGGCCTCGTCCTGCACCAGCGTGGGTGCGCCGGCCTGGCGCATTTCCAGCAGGCCGCGTGCGCCGTCATCGCCCATGCCGGTGAGGATGGCGCCGATGGCATTGCCGCCAGCGTTCTGTGCGACCGAGCGGAACAGTACATCGACCGCTGGCTTGTGCCGGTTCACCGCCGGGCCATCGTCGACCCGGCAGCGCCAGCGTGCACCGTCGCGGATGATCCGCAGGTGCTTGCCGCCGGGCGGCAGGTAGGCATGGCCGGGCAGCACGGCTTCGCCGTCGCTGGCCTCGCGCACGGCCATCGCCGAGTGGCGGTCCAGGCGTTCGGCGAAGGCGCTGCTGAAGCTGGCCGGCAGGTGCTGGGTCATCACCACGGCGGGCGCGTCGGCCGGCATGCCTTCCAACACCACGCGCAGCGCTTCGGTGCCACCGGCGGACGAGCCGATCGCGATCAGCCGGTCGGTGGTGCGGAACTGCGGTGCGGCGGGGCGCATCGCTGGCGCGGCGTCCAGCATGAGCTTCGGCGTGGCCGCACGCACCAGCGGGCGAACACGCGAACGGGCTGCCATCTTGACCTTGGCGATGATTTCGTCGGCGTAGGCCTGCAGGCCGCGCGCTACGTCCAGCTTCGGCTTGGAGACGAAATCCACTGCACCCAAGGCCAGCGCCTGCAGGGTGGTGTCGGCGCCGCGCTCGGTCAGCGAGGAGATCATCACCACCGGCAATGGATGCAGTCGCATCAGGTTTTCCAGGAAGGCCAGGCCATCCATGCGCGGCATTTCCACGTCCAGGGTGATCACGTCCGGGGACAGGCGCTTTATCTTCTCGCGTGCCAGCAGCGGGTCGGCGGCGGTACCGACCACATCGATGGATGGATCGCTGGACAGGATTTCCGTGAGCATCTGGCGCACGACGGCCGAGTCGTCGACGATCAGGACCCGGCAGGGGGCATTGCCGGTCAGGGTCATTCGAACAGCTCCACGCCACCGGTGACCGGTGCCTTGGACAGGCGTGCGCGTACGGCCGATTCGGTCGCGGCGACTTCGGCTTCGTGGGCATGCGGCAGCCGCTGCACGACCACGCGGCCGGTATCGGCGAAGAACCAGATCTTGCGCGGATGGATGCCGCACAGGTCCTCGGCAATGATCGGGATATGCTCGGCCTGCAGGTATTGGCGCACGAATTCGGCGTTGCGGGTGCCGACCGGGTTGCTGGTGAAGCCCTTGAGCACGTTGGCGCCGCCGAACACCTTGGCTTCGATGCGCTTGCGGTGGGCGCCACGCTTGAGCATGTCGTTGATCAGAAGTTCCATCGCGTAACTGCCGTAGCGTGCAGGTGCGCCGTCGCCGGCGTTGCCCTCGGGCAGCAGGAAATGGTTCATGCCACCGATCTTCAGCACCGGGTCGCGCAGGCAGGCCGCCACGCAGGAACCCAGCGTGGTGGTCAGCGCAGTGGTGTCATCGACCACCAGGTACTGGGTCGGCAGCAGCTTGGCAGCGATGGTCTGGAAGCGTGCATCCTGGTAGCGCATGACATCATCGGTACGCAATGAAGCATTCATGCGCCGGCCTTTGCCGCACGGCGGTACAGGGTGCGGCCGCAGGGCTGGATGAGGTCGGCGGCGTGCAGGTAGTTCTCCGAGTGGCCGGTGTAGAGCAGGCCGTCGTCGGCCAGGTGCTGCACCAGGCGGCCGAGGATGGCGCGCTGGGTCGGCTTGTCGAAGTAGATCATCACGTTGCGGCAGAACAGCGCGTCGAACGGGCCGCCGACGTCGTAGCGCGGCGCGAGCAGGTTCAGCGGACGGAACTCGATCAGCTCGCGCAGTGCGGGCAGCACGCGGCACTGGCCCTCGTTGGGGCCGCTGCCGCGCTGGAAGTAGCGGCGGCGCAGATCCGGGTCGAGGCTGGTGACGCGATCGATGTTGTAGACGCCGCGACCGGCGGTGGCCAGCACCTGCGTATCGACGTCGGTGGCGATGATGCGCACCGGTGGCTTCAGCGTGCCGAAGGCCTCGCAGGCAGTGATTGCCATCGAGTAGGGCTCTTCGCCGGTGGATGCCGCGCACGACCACAACAGCAGCGGCGTGCGGCCGGAGCGCTGCTGCAGCTCCTCGCGCAGCTTGTCGAAGTGGTGCGGCTCGCGGAAGAACGAGGTCAGGTTGGTGGTCAGCGCATTGGTGAACGCCTGCCACTCGTCGCCGTCTTCCTGCTCCAGATGGTCCAGGTACTGTTGGAAGCTGCGCATGCCCAGCGTGCGCAGGCGGCGCGACAGGCGGCCATAGACCATGTCGCGCTTTGCCGGCGCGAGGGCGATGCCCACGCGCTGGTAGATCAGGTCGCACACGCGGCGGAAATCACGGTCGGCGAACTCGAATTCGCGCGGGCCGGTAACGATGGGAGTAGGACTTTGCACGGGGGACGTGTCCATCGGCGGAGGCGGCGACCGAAGCCGCCGCGGGTGGGTCTTAGAATTCCTGCCAGTCGCTGTCGCTGTCGCTGGCGACGAAGGCGCTGGCATTGCTGCTGCGGCGGACCGGAGCGGGCGTACTGGCCGGCTGCGGACGTGCGACGGTGGTGACACGGGCCGGTTCGACGCGCGCGGCCACGGCCTTCACTGCGGCCGAGACCTGGTTGTCGAGGCGGAAGATCGCCACGGCATCGGCCAGCTGCGCGGCCTGGTCTTCCATCGCACGTGCGGCGGCGGTGGCTTCTTCCACCAGCGCGGCATTCTGCTGGGTGGTTTCGTCCATCTGCACCACGGTCTGGTTGACCTGCTCGATGCCGGCCGACTGTTCCTGCGAGGCCGCGGAGATCTCGGCCATGATGTCGGTCACCCGCTGCACCGAGGCGACGATCTCGCCCATGGTGCTGCCGGCCTGGTGGACCAGGCTGGAGCCTTCGGCGACCTTGCCGACGGAGTCGTCGATCAGGCCCTTGATCTCCTTGGCGGCGGCAGCCGAGCGCTGGGCGAGGGTACGCACTTCGCTGGCGACCACGGCGAAGCCGCGGCCCTGTTCACCGGCACGGGCGGCTTCCACCGCGGCATTCAGCGCCAGGATGTTGGTCTGGAAGGCGATGCCGTCGATGACGCTGATGATCTCGGCGATCTTCTTCGACGAGGCTTCGATGGCCGACATGGT
>NZ_JAWIRX010000024.1:0-59600 GCF_036319965.1 Stenotrophomonas sp. SMYL41
TGTGGCCCGGCGGGACACGCCGTAAACCCATCCATGGGGGCTCGATGGCGCCATCCATGGCGCCAACGGTCCTGCCGGGCCACACCCACCCGACCAGCCCTCAACTGCCCAGCGCTGCTCAGGGTGTTGACGTTGCCTCTGCAGCTGCAGGGCGCAGCCCTGCCGACCCCCATTCACCCAACATTCGCGGGCGCGGCCGGATCATCCGGCCGCCATGTCCCGTCGCCCCCTCCTGCTCGCGCTGTTGCTGCTGCCCAGCCTGTGGCCCGGGCTGGCTGCCGCGCGCACCGTCTATCGCTGCGTGCAGGGCAACACCGTCAGCCTGGCTACCGCCCCGGAACCCGGCTCGCGCTGTACCGCCAGGGAGGTCGACGACAACGCCATCCAGATCCCCAACCTGTGGGGCAACATGGGCGTGTTCAGCGGCGTGCTGTACGAGCGCGAACAGGACGGGGCACTGGTCTACTCCACGCGCAACCTGCCCGGCTCGCGGGTGTTCCTGAAGTTCACCGTGGCCACGCCACCGGGCGAGCCAGCGCATGAAGGGCTGGGCAAGGTCGGCAAGCCACAGCTGGCGCAACACGCCAGGCAGTTCAAGGCCGCGGCCAAGGCCACTGGGGTCGATGATGCGTGGTTGCGTGCGATCGCCCACGCCGAAAGCAATTTCGACGCGCTGGCGGTATCCAGCAAGGGCGCGCAGGGAGTGATGCAGCTGATGCCCGATACCGCGCAGGAATACGGGGTGCGCGATCCGTTCTCGCCGCAGCAGTCGATCGAGGGTGGCGCGCGCTACATGCGCGCGCTGCTGCGCCGCTACAACGGCGACCGCCCGCTGGCGGCGGCCGCCTACAACGCGGGCATCGGGGCGGTTACCCGCTACAAGGGCGTGCCGCCCTACGCCGAAACCCTGGCCTACGTGGACAAGGTGATGGCGCTGTACGCGCGCTATCGTGAAGCGATGGGCATCCGCACGGAGGTGCCGGCGCGCTAGCCGGCACTCAGCGCGAGGTGGAGGTACTGACCAGCCCGTAGCGCTCGATGCGGCCGACGCGTGCTACCTCGGCCTGTACGTCGGCACGCTGCTTGAGTGCGCGCCAGGCGGCATCGATGCGCACATCGCCCGGCAAGGACGGATAGGTCCGCATGTCCTGCAGGGCAGCCAGGGTTTCACCGCGTTCAACCGGCGAGCGCAGCTGTTCGATCAGCACGGCGGCTGCACCGTCCAGGTTGCCTTCCTCCAGCAGCATTTCGCGATGGAACAGGCGCGCGTCATCGCGCTGGGCCAGGATCACCGCGCGTGCCGCATCGCGCGCCTTGGCATCGCCGCGCTCGCGGGCGGCGGCGAACTGCAGCAGCGCCTGCGCGGCCTTGCCGTAGCCGGCGAGGCCCGGCATGTCATTCACTGCCAGCGCAGCGTCCTGCATGCGCCCCAGCGAACTGAACACGAAACCGACATTCATCTGGTGCTCGGCACCATCCGGGCCGAGCGCGCCGATGCGTGCGGCCAGCTTCGTGGTGGCCAGGGCCTCATCGGTGCGGCCCAGCCGGCGCAGTGCAGTGAGCCGGCTGTTGAGCAGCCAGGCCACCCATTCCGCTTCCGCGGCGGCAGGCGATTCGCCGTTACTCGCCGCACCGGCCATGCCCTCGGTCAACGACAGCACTTCCTCGTTGCGGTCCAGCATCAGCAGGGTGGTGCTGAACTCGGCCATGCGCGCATCCAGTGCGCGGTCGAGCAGGCCGGAGACGCGCAGTTGATCGAGGTGGCGCTGCGCCGCCTGCACCGGATCGAAGCGCGCATCGCCGCGATCGACATAACGGTCGAAGCGTTTGTCGCTGCGCAGGCGGATGATCTCGGCCGGGCTGTCGATGCGCGCCAGCGTGGCTGGGATGTCGTCGCCACGCCCGTTGTCGGCCTGCAGCGTGGCCAGCGCCAGCCACAGCCCGGTGGGTTCCAGGCCGCCACTCTTCCAGCCGTTGTCGAACAGCGCCTGCAGCAGGTCCATGCGCTTCAGCGGCTGGTCACGCAGGCGGTACTGCAGGTAATTGATGGCGTGGTGATCGATCGGCAGCGGTGCGTCGGCATGCTTCAGTGCCTTGACCAGGAACGACGTGGCTGCGGCCGGCTGGTTGTCCGACAGTTCCACCGACACCTGGGTGAGCAGGACCTGGGCATCCTCCGGCAGGGCCTCCTGCGCCCGTTGCAGGTAGCGGCGGGCCTGGTCCGGCTTCTTCTGCATCAGCGCGGTCCAGCCGGCCACCTGCGCGGCGCGGCCACGATGCTCGGCATCGAAGTCGTCCAGCAGGGGATCCTCCATCAGCCGCTCCATGCTGATCAGTGCGCCCAGCGTATTGCCGCTGCGTGCCTGCTGGATCGCTTCGTCCCAGCGTGTGGCGTACGCCGCATGCACCGCATCGGCGGTGGCAGAGGGCTTCTGCGGCACCACCGTGATCGAGGCGGTGGCCGGTGTGCCGGCCAGTGCCGCCAGCAGCAGGGCGGCGAGGGGGATGATGCGGGGCATGGAGGATCTCCATCCGTGGGAACCGCATTGAACCCGCTGCAGGCAGCGAGGACAAGCGCGGCGCATGGAACTCTGGTATCCGGCAGTACGATTGGCCGTGGCGGATCGCACCTTCACCGTCTATTGTCGGTGCCTCTTCAGGCAGGAGCAGCGCAGCACGATGGCACGGTGGCAATGGATGGCGGCAGGAGTGGCGTTGGCAACGGCGGTGGCATTGGCTGCAACCTGGTGGGAGACGCCGCTGCACACGCTGGCCGAACCTGCGGGCCCGGCGCCCACGCCACTGGCCTGGACCGCACAGATCGAGCCGTTGGCCGGCGATGGCCATCCCGGTGACCGCGACGGTGGATCCGCGCAGGCGCGTTTCGCCGACCCCTACGCGTTGCTGCGCGGCGCCGATGGCAGCATCTACTTCACCGATGCCGGCGACAACAACCGCATCCGCCGCCGCCTTCCCGATGGCCGCGTCGAAACCGTGGCCGGGCAGGGCGAGGGGCGCGTCGATGGCCCTGCGCTGCAGGCCAGTTTCAATACCCCCTCCGGCATTGCCGCTGATGCGCAGGGCAACCTGTACGTGGCCGACACTGGCAACCACGCGATCCGCCGCATCGGTACCGATGGCCAGGTGACCACGCTGGCCGGTGGCGAACAGGGCCATGCCGATGGCCCCGCCGCGCAGGCGCGTTTCGATGCGCCGATGGGCATTGCGGTGGACGCGCAGGGCCAGGTCTACGTGGCCGATACGTTCAATGATCGCATCCGGGTGATCGGTACCGATGGCAACGTGCGCACCCTGGCCGGTGGTGATCGGCCGGGCCTGGCCGATGGCACGGGCGCCGCTGCGCGCTTCGATACGCCGGTGGCGCTGGCCTTCGATGCACACGGTGCCCTGCTGGTGGCCGACCTGTTCAACAACGCGGTCCGCCGTGTTGGCGCCGATGGCACGGTCAGCACCGTGGTCGCCGCCGGTGGCGTGATCAATGGTCCGCTGTCACTGGCCACCACGCACGACGGCGTGCTGTACGTGGGCGATCTCGATGGCCGCATCGTGCAGGTGACGCCGCAGGGCCACCAGATTGCTCTGGTCGGCAACGGGCGCCTGCCACGCCTGGCCCGCCCCAGCGGCCTGGCGATGGATGCCGATGGCAGCGTGCTGGTCGCCGACGCCGCCAGCTACCGCCTGCACCGCCTGCGCCCGCTGCCGGTGGGTGACCTGCCGGCGCCGGCGCTGGTTGGCCCGGCCGCCGATGCCGCGTTGCCGAAGACCGGGGGCCGTTGGCCGCTGGCGCCGCAGGAGGGCTGGCATGAAGTGGTCGGTACGCTGGGCGAAGTGCGTGGCAACTTCAAGGGTGAGAGTCGCCACCACCTGCACGGCGGCTTCGACGTGCGCGGTGACGTGGGCCAGACCGTGCTGGCGATCGCCGACGGCAAGATCAGCAGCCCGGTGGCGGCCTGGAGCCTGGGCGAGCAGGCCGAAGGGCTGTCGGTGGATCGCCTCAAGTACATCCACATGCGGGTCGGCCGCACTCCGCGCGACCAGCCGTTTGATGCGCGCTGGCAGGCGCTGTATGACGAGCAGGGCAAGCTGGAGCGGATGCGCGTGCGCCGCGGCATGCGCATCCACGCCGGCGACCGCCTGGGCAGCATCAACAACCAGGCGCACGTGCATCTGGCGGTGGGCACGGGTGGTTTCGAGACCAATGCGGTGGCGCTGGGCTTCCACAACTACGCCGACCACTTCGCGCCGCGCATCACCGATGTGGCCCTGCTGGACGACAACGACCAGCCGATGGCGGCGGGCAGCGACGGCGTAGCGGTGGTGGCGCGCCAGGGCCGCGGCGTGCAGATCGTGATCGAGGCCTGGGACCAGGTCGACAACAACCTGCCGCGCCGTCGCCTGGGCATGTACCAGGTGGGCTACCAGATCCTCGATGCCGCTGGGCAGCCGCTGCAGGGTTACGAGCAGCCGCGCTGGAACATCGTGTTCAACCGCATGCCGCCGCAGAAGGAAGCGGTGCGCGTGGCCTACGCACCGGACAGCGGCATCACCGTGCATGGCAGCGCGGTGACCCGTTTCCGTTACCTGGCCACCAACACCGTGCGTGATGGCCTGATGGAAACCGGGCGCTGGCAGCCGGCGGCGTTGCCGCCGGGCGAGTACATCGTGCGTGCCAGCGTGCGCGACTACAGCGGCAACGAAGGCGTCGGCCCGCGCGAGATCAGGGTACGGCTGCTGCCATAGCGGCAGCCGGGGCGCCGCAGCGTTCGCGCTCGGCGTCCATGTCTTCCAGCGGCCGCACCTCGATGCTGCCGAAGCGCGCCCAGGGGAAGTCGCGGGCGATGCGCATGGCTTCGTCACGGTCGCGGGCGACGATCAGGTTGAAGCCGGCCAGCAGTTCGCGGGTTTCGGCGAACGGCCCATCGAGCACGCGGCTGTGGCCATCGCGCACGCGCAGGGTCTGCGCGGTATCGACCGGCTGCAGCTTCTGTGCGGCCAGCAGCGTGCCTTCGGCCTGCAGTTTGTCGGCGTGGGCGAGGCAGTCGCGCATCAGCGCGTTGAATTCTTCGGTGGGCAGGGCCTGCAGCAGGGCAGGCTCGATATAGATCAGAAGCAGGTACTGCTGCATGGCACGGTCCAGGCGGGGGCGGGGTGCCCATGATGGCGCAGGATGGCGCGTGGGCATGTTGCAGCGCGGGAGGCGCGCCTTCGGCGGAGATCGGCGAACGGCGGAGCCCCTCCGTGGTTGGTTTGGGTGGGTCGCTGAAAGCGGGTTTCCTGAGGGTGGGGCGGGGGGGGGGGGGGGTGGGGGGGGGGGGGGCGCCCCCCCCCGGGGGGGGGGGGCGGCCCCCCCGGGGCCCGCCCCCCCCCCCCCCCCGCCCCCCAGACAGATTCCGGCGGCCGATCCACCACGGGAAATCAACAAGCAAGAGCAAAAGCGGGTCGCTTCGCTCGCAAAGCCGAGCCCGCCAGCCAACCGCCTTTGCTTTTGCTTTTGCTGTTGCCTTTTCTCTTGATCTTCCCGTGGTGGGTACCGGAGGCAGGAAACTGTCCAGGGCCGGGTGGGTAGGCGGGGCGGGGGTGTCCGCGGCATGGATGCCGCGGCCAAGCCCCCATGGATGGGTTTACGGCGTCCCCCGACCCGCCTACCCACCCGGCCAAACCCATGAACCCGAGCTTTCAGCGACCCACCCAAACCAACCACGGAGGGGCTCCGCCGTTCGCTGACCTCCGCCGAAGGCGCGCTTTCCGCGCAAGAAAATATTTCCAACCGACGTGTCGATTCCCCGCCCCCTGGTTCGTTGTACCCAGTGAAGGGCACGCACCACGCGTCCCCACGGGAGACCGCAATGAAAGTGATGGTGATCGTGAAGGCCAACGCCGACTCCGAAGCCGGCCGCATGCCCAGCGAACAGGAATTGTCCGAAATGGGCGCATTCAACGAACAACTGGTGGCCGCCGGCATCATGCTCGCCGGTGAAGGCCTGCACGCCACCCAGCGCGGCCGACGCATTCACTTCGGCAGCGGCGCGCCCAAGGTCGAGGCCGGTCCGTTCGGCCCCGCCGGTGAGCAGATCGCCGGCTTCTGGCTGTGGGAGGTGCGTTCGCTGGACGAGGCGGTTGAATGGGCGAGCCGTGCGCCGTTCGGCAGTGGTGGCACGCTCGAACTGCGCCCCTTGATCTCCGCTGAAGACTTCGGCGAAGCCTTCACTCCCGAATTACAGCAGCAGGAACAGCGTCTGCGTGCACAGCTGGAAGGTTGACCCGATTCATCTCCCTGCCGGGCACGACCCGGCGCTACCGCCCTGAACCACACCACGGAGTATTGCCATGAAACTGATTCCCTTCCTCGGCTTCAGCGGCCAGGCCCACGAGGCGATGGCGTTCTACGCCAAGGCACTCGGTGGCCAGGTCACCTCGGAAATGAAATACCGCGACATGCCGCCCTCCGATGGCTCGCCGGGCTGCAACGAGATGCCGCCGGAAACACTGGACCACGTCGCGCACAGCCAGCTGGAAATCGGCAACGCCATCGTGATGGCAGCCGACGGCCCCGGCGGCGGCGACGGCGGCTCGACCACCATCAATGTCGACGTCGACAGCATCGAGGAAGCCGAGCGCGTGTTCGCGGCGCTGGCCGAAGGCGGCCAGGTACAGGTGCCGATTGGCGAGACATTCTGGGCGCATCGCTGGGGCATGTTGATCGACCGTTACGGCAAGCCGTGGATGGTCAACTGCATGAAGCAGCCCTGATTCCTCTCTTTCTTTCATCCACAAGGAGCTTCACCGATGAGTGCACCGCAACCGCAGATGATCTTCGTCAACCTTCCGGTGAAGGACCTGGAGAAATCCAAGGCCTTCTTCACCGCGCTGGGCTACACCTTCAATCCAACTTACACCAACGATGACGCGGCGGGCATGGTCATCAGCGAGAGTATCTACGTGATGCTGCTGACCCAACCTTTTTTCCAGCAGTTCACCAACAAGCCGATTGCCGATGCGCATACCCACACGGAAGTGATCAACGCACTCTCGGCACCCAGTCGCAAGGCAGTTGACGAGCTGGTGGACAAGGCCCTGGCCGCCGGCGGCAGCGAACCGCAGCCGGCGCGCGACCTGGGCTTCATGTACCAGCGGGGCTTCCAGGACCTGGACGGCCATCTCTGGGAAATCGCACACATGGACGGCGAGCCGGGCTGACGGCCGCCGCAGGGAGAACCCTCATGGCTTACGTGGATGCTTACGTGCTGCCGTGCGCGCAGGACAAGGTGGCGGCCTACCGCCGCCTTGCCCGCAAGGCCGGCGCGGTGTGGAAGGACCATGGCGCGCTGCAGTACATGGAATGCGTGGCCGACGATGTGGAACCGGGCAAGAGCACCTCGTTCCCGCGCGCGGTCAAGGCGAAACCGGGCGAAACGGTGATCGTCGCCTTCGTGGTGTTCCGCTCGCGCGCGGCACGCGACCGTATCAACGCCAGGGTGATGGCCGACCCGCGGCTGGCGTCGCTGGGTCCGAAGGACATGCCGTTTGATACCCGGCGCATGTTCTGGGGCGGCTTCAAGCCGATTGTTGAAGCGTGAGCCACGGCGCTTGTGCGGGCCGGGCGTGCGTGCTGTGATCGGCGCATGCTCGAGCCCGCACTGACGCAGCGTCTGGAAACCCTCTGGCGGATGGAGTCGCCAGTGCTGATCGCGCGCCTGGCGCGGCTGCTCGGTGGCGATGTCGGCCGTGCCGAGGAGCTGGCCCAGGACACCTGGCTGGCCGCGCTGGAGCGTTGGCCGGAGCAGGGCATCCCGGACAATCCCGGAGCCTGGCTGATGACCACTGCGCGCAACCGTGCCATCGATGTGCTGCGCCAGCACCAGCGGGTGGCGCAGCAGCACGCGCAATGGGGCGAGGAACTGCATCCGGCGGCGCTGCCGGCACCGGATGACAGCCAGGCACTGGAAGATGACCTGGGCGATGACCTGCTGCGGCTGATGTTCGTGGCCTGCCATCCCGTGCTGCCGGCCGACGCGCGGGTGGCATTGACCCTGCGCCTGCTTGGTGGCCTGACCACCGCCGAGATCGCGCGTGCGTTCCTGCAGCCGGAGCCGACCATCGCCCAGCGCATCGTGCGCGCCAAGCGCACGCTGGCGCAGAAGCAGGTGCCCTATGAGGTGCCGCGCGCGGATGCGATGCCGGAGCGCTTGGCCTCGGTGCTGGAGGCGATCTATCTGGTGTTCAACGAAGGCTACGCGGCCAGTGCCGGCGACGACTGGATGCGCCCGGCGCTGTGCGAGGAGGCACTGCGGCTCGCGCGCATCCTGGCGCACCGGTTGCCGGTACCGCCGGTGCTGGGCCTGCTGGCGTTGATGGAACTGCAGGCCTCGCGCGCTGCGGCGCGCGCAGATGCGCAGGGTGCACCGGTGCTGCTGGACCAGCAGAACCGCACGCGTTGGGACTGGCTGCAGATCGACCGCGGGCAGCAGGTGCTGGCGCGCGCGTTGGCCCTCGGCGGCGACCAGGACCCCTATGTGTTGCAGGCGCGCATCGCGGCCTGCCATGCGGCTGCGCGTCGCGCTGACGCCACCGATTGGCCGCGTATTGCTGCGCTCTATACACAGCTGCTGCAGGTGCAACCTTCACCGGTGGTGGCCTTGAACCGGGTGGTGGCGATCCTGCGCAGCGACGGTGCCTTTGCCGCGTGGGCGCAGCTGCAGCCACTGCTGGTCGACCCGCGCCTGCGCGATTACGCGCCGCTGCAGGTGGTGCGCGGCGAGCTGCTGCAGGCACTGGGGCGTGAGCAGGACGCGCGTGAGGCTTTTGCCGAGGCCGCCCGGCTCAGCCAGAACCAGGCCGAGCGCGGTCTGCTGCGGCAACGGGCGGGCCTGCCACCCACGGAGTGAACCGACAAAGGCAGTACTTGTCGGCGGGCCCGTGAGCGGCTATGTTTCGCGCCCAGCGGACGCATGAGCGTCTGCGATCCGTGCGTATTGACCGAGGAGCGGTTGGATGTATTCAAGGACGAAGAGCGCATCGCGCGCTTTTGCGCGCCTGCTTGCCTGTGCGCTGAGCCTGGCCGCATGGCCGGTGGCCGTGCAGGCCGCGGACAAGTCACAGCAGGCCTATTGGGCCGGTTTTGCCTATACCGCTGACGCTGCCGCCGTGCAGGCGACCACGCCGCATGCGCATGCGGTGCTGGAACGGCGTGGCCTGGTCCCGTTGAACCAGACGCTGGCGCAGTCGCTCAAACGCCGCGCACCGGCCCACCTGGAGCTGATCGACCAGCCGGTGGCGATGCTCGACGGCACCACCAGCGCCACCGTGCTGGCCGCAGCGCTGGACCGCGAACTGGTCTCGGTCGAGCCGATCGGCGACCAGTACAAGGTGCTGGTGGAAGTGGCGCTGCAGGCGTTGTTCTTCGACTTCCGCGAGCGCCAGGTGATCGCCTCCTATCCGCTCACCCTGCAGCGCATCGACGTGCAGGACTACCGTCCGGACAACGACGATATCGACGCGATCGTCGCCGATCTGCTGTACGGCGGCGCCGATACCAGCCTGTCGCAGGTACTGGCGGCCAGCCTGTCGCAGGCCCGGCTGCCCGACGCTGCGGTGCGTCGCCTGCAGGTGGGTGGGGTGACCCTGTCCGAGGCGGTGCGCGCCAAGCTGCCCGACCCGAAGTGGGACGCGCCGCTGCGCGCCACCCTGGCCCATGAACTGTCCAAGACGCTGTCGTCCAACACCGGCGTCGGCCTGCTGCCGCCGGCCTCGGGCCAAGCGATCGGTGGCGCGATGGCTGCCCGCTTTGCCGACGGCAAGGTCTACCAGCTGAAGATTCCCGAACCCGACTACGTCATCCACCTGCAGGTCGATGCACTGAAGAACGGCGTGATCGAGGAAACCCCGGCAATGAAGACGATGCTGTTCGGCGCCTTCTTCACCGCCAAGGTGACCGAACCGTTCTCGGGCAAGGTCTATTTCGAACAGCCGCTGCGCAAGGGTGCCACCAAGGTGGTGCCGGTCACGCAGTGGCAGGTCGACCAGTGGTCGGCCAGCTACGAAACCCTGCTGGCCGGCTTCGACGCCTTCGCCGGCGCCGCCGCCAAGCGCGCCGATTCGCGCGCCTGGCTGGACGAACAGAAGCCGGGCGGCCGCCCGTTGCAGCAGCAGACCCAAGCCCTCCAGGAGTTGATCAAGTCATGTCGTTGATGCGTACCATCCTGCTCATCCTCATCGCGCTGGTGGTGGCCTCGCCGGTCGCTGCGCAGACCGCGAGTTCGCGCGGCACCGGCTCGGCCAGCTACGGCCTGCGCCTGAGTGCCGACACCCGCGCCCAGGCCCTGAACAAGGCCAAGGTCAATGCCCTGGAGGCGTACATCGCCGAATCCGGTGCGGCCAAGCTGCGCCTGTTCGAAGCGCGCCGCGCCGAGTTCATCGGCGAGATCGACCGCTACGTGCTCAGCGCGGTGCAGCTGTCGGATACCGAAGACAAGAAGGCCAAGACCTACAGCGTCACCGTCCGCGCCGAGATCAACACCACCCTGCTGCAGACCAAGCTGGATGCCGGTTCGGCCGTGGCCGGTGCCACCGCCGCGCAGCGCTCGCTGCTGACCTTCCTGTTCATGGCGCGCTCGCAGGACACCGTGCAGTCGTTCCAGGACAAGGAATACCGCCGCGTCGATGCCAGCAGCAGCTACAGCGAGAACACCCGCGAGGGCGACAGCTTCCGCGGCAACTCGGTCAGCACCAACGGCAGCATCAACCAGAACGGTTCGGTGTCGGTCACCAGCGGCGGCAGCACCACCGCGCGCGCCGACAACATCACCTGGAAGGTGGCCAACGCCGCCGAGGTCAACACCGCGATGACCGGTGCCTTCAGCGCTGCCGGCTACGAAGTGGTTGAAGCCGAATACGTGGAAGGCGAGTCGCGCGGCCTGCTCAGCATCGAGCGCATCCGCAAGGATTTCAGCACCGGCAACGACCTGGCCCCGGCCACCCTGCGCGACACCGCCAATGGCATCCGTGCAGCCAACATCCCGTACATCGCGGTCGGCACCCTCGACGTCGGCATGCGCGACCGCGATCCGGCCAGCGGCAACACCCGCGTGTTCGTCACTGTCACCGGCAAGGTGCTGGATGTCACCGGTCGTTTCCCGCGCACCGTGTCGTCGGTCGGCCCGGTGCAGTTCTCCGGTACCGGCCCGAATGAAACCGTGGCCCGTACTAATGCGCTGCAGCTGGCAGCCGAAAAGGCCGCCCAGCAGATGATCAACGAACTGAACGTCAAGGCGGTCCGCTGATCCGCCACCCCGGTGGGTGCCGAGCTCGCTCGGCATCGCCCCGGGGTTACCGATTTCCCACGTGCCGCACCGCGGCCGTCTCTCCCAAAGGACTCTCACATGATCCGCAATACCGCTCTTGTCCTGGCCATCGCGGCCGCCACCCTGTCGATGCCGGCCCATGCAGGCCTGGGCAAGCTGAAGGACCTGACGGGCGCCTCCAGCGGCTCCTCCAGCAGCACCTCCAGCGCCGCCGCGCCGAACGAAGCTGCGCAGGAAGCATTGGTGCGTCGTTTCGTCAGCTCGCAGTCGCACTCGCTGCAGGCCCAGACCTCGTTCGCCCGTGCCTTCGGCCTGGCCGAGCAGGTGCAGCTGCTGGAAGCCGAGCGCCAGGCGCTGTCGTCGGGTTCGGTCAGCGTCGATGCGATGAAGAAGTCGGTGTCGGTCAGCGAAGCCGCCCAGGCCGCGATCGACGAGCGCCAGGCCGCGCAGCCGGAGCTGAACGCTGAATCCAAGCAGCACTACGCCGAAGGCCTGGTCTCGCTGCTGTCCTCGGCTGCCGAAGCGCAGAAGCTGGGTGGCGAAGCCAGCAACTTCACCGCCGGCATGAAGAACCTGGGCGCCACCCAGATGGCCACCGTCGGTCGCAAGCTGGCCGCTGGTGCATGGGTGGCCAAGGAATCGCCGGGCTTCATCCAGGGCCTTTACGGCTCGACCAAGTCGGCCGTGACCTTCGCCAAGAAGAGCAAGGTCAAGGTGCCGTCCAACGCCGACTCGATGCTGGGCCAGCTGGACAAGATGAACTGATCCGAGGCGAATCCCCATGCGTACGACCTCCCGTTTGATCGGCCTGGGCCTGGCCGCCGCGCTGCTTGCAGCCTGTGGCAAGCAGGACACCCCGGCCGAAGCGCCCGCACCCGCCAAGGACAAGGCAACCAGTGCACTGGCCAGCAATGCGCCAGTGGACGCCGCGCCCCTGCGTGGCACGCCGGATTTCGGCGGCACCACCCAGGTCGCGCGCGAGGCCGACGGCATCGGCAGCACCCCGGAACTGGCGGTGCTGGCGGCGCTGCAGTCGGCGGTGGCGCAGGTCAACGGCGTACGCGTGGCCAGCCAGATGCAGAGCCTGCGTGCAGGCCTGCATGTGGATGTGGATGACGAACACGTCGGCGATATCCGCGCCGACGCGTTCACCCAGCAGATGATCGCCGGCTCGCAGGGCGCGGTGCTGGGATATGAAATCCTGTCGCAGGACGAAGTGCGGCAGCTGGACGAGGAAACCATCGCACGCGTGCGCGCCAGCGATGAAGGCTGGAGCTTCAAGGGTTCGGCGTCTGCCAGCGCTTCCGGCGAAGCCACGGCCAAGGGTGCCGGCGGCTCGGCCAGCGTCAGGGAAAGCTACGACGAGAAGGTCAGCGTCGATGCCAAGCGTGGCGCCAGCTCGTTCGACTCCGACGTGACCCATCGCAGCATGCGCAGTTACTGGAAGGTGCGCGTGCGTGCACAGATTGCCCAGTACCGTGCACCGGACGAGCAGGGCAAGCCGAAGATCGTGGTCGCGCTGCCGCGCACCAAGGCCGGCAGCTATGCCGTGGGCGATGGCCGCGTGAGTGCCGATGAAGTGGCCGACGCGATCCGCGCGCGCCTGTCCGACACGCTGACCCAGACCCAGCGCTTCATCGTGCTGGACCGCGAGTTCGGCGACGAACTGCAGGCCGAGATCGACCACATCAACAGCGGCAACGTGCGCCTGCAGGACACCGCCCGCGTCGGCCAGCAGCTGGCGACCGACCTGATCCTGATCCCGACCATCGAACGCTTCGAGTACCCGCGCAGCGTGCGCAACCTGCGCATGTCCGACCGCCAGGTGACCTCGTACGCCGGTGGCGGCCGCGTCACCCTGCGCCTGATCAACGCCACCACCGGCCAGGTGGTGATGTCCGACAGCTTCGATCACCAGCTGGCCTCGACCGGCCCGAGCACCCTGCCGCGCGTGGTCAACGGCCGCAACATGGCCGCGGCGATGATGGAATCACTGTCCGGCCAGATCGGTACCACCATCGTCACCACGCTGTTCCCGGTGTCGGTGGTTTCGGTGGACGGTGACCAGGTGGTGCTGAGCCAGGGCGGCGAAACCCTGCAGGCCGGCCAGCGCTGGCAGGCCGTGCGCTTGGGCGAGGAACTGAAGGACCCGCAGACCGGCCGCTCGCTGGGCCGCAGTGAACACCCGTGCTGCACCATCCGCATCGACCGCGTTGCTGCACAGACCTCGTACGGCACCATTGAGGACGGCGTCGACGCGCTGCGCGGCGGCTTCCGTCCGGGCCAGATCGAACTGCGCCAGAAGCTCGGCAGCAAGCCGGCTGCCGCCGCTGCTGGCGCAACGTCCTCGGCTGCACCGGCCGCCGCCGCGCGCCCGGCGGCCAAGCCAAAGCCCAAGCCTGCCGCCGCCCCGGCCGAAGATCCGAACTGGTAACAGGCCCAAGCAACACACCGATGGGGTCAGAGGCCTTTCCCGCAGGGAAAGGGATCTGATCCCTTCTTGTTTCCGTCCGTGTCGACCAAGGTCGACACCCACCAACAGCAGCGTCCCCCGCAACCGGACCCACCCCGCCATCCCACGGAATGCCTGCGTCTGCTGTTGTTGTTGCTGTTGCTTCGGCCGTTGCCGTTGTTTCTGCGGGTGCAGGGCGCAGCCCTGCCGAACCCCTTACACTCCAGAAGGATTTCCCTGCTGGAGAGAGCAATGAAACGAGTGGTACTGGGCGTGCTGGCCCTGTCGGTGTCGAGCGCACTGATGGCGGCCACCCCGAAATTCGATGGCGCGCGGATCTCCGCCGACGTCAAGGAACTGGCCTCCGACGCCTACGAAGGCCGCTCGCCGGCCACTGCCGGCGAAGAGAAGACCATCGCCTATCTCAGCAAGCAGTTCGCCGACGCCGGCCTGCAGCCGGGCGGCGACCTCAAGGACGGCAAGCGCCTGTGGACCCAGGCCGTGCCGCTGCGCAAGGGCGACATCGTCGGCGCACCGCAGCTGGCGCTGCACCAGGGCGGCAAGACCGTTGCGCTGGAGCAGGGCAAGCAGATCGCCGTGCGTGCCGCCATGAACGGCGCCAGCAACGTCGACATCAGCAAGGCCCCGCTGGTGTTCCTCGGCTACGGCGTGAAGGCCCCGGAGCGCAACTGGGACGACTTCAAGGGCGTGGACCTGAAGGGCAAGATCGCTGTCGTGCTGATCAACGACCCGGACTTCGAAACCGGCCAGGGTGATTTCGACGGCAAGGGCATGACCTATTACGGCCGTTGGACCTACAAGTACGAAGAAGGCGCCCGCCAGGGTGCGCTGGGCGTGCTGATCGTGCACGAGACCGCGCCGGCGTCGTATGGCTGGGCCACCGTGGCCGGTTCCAACACCAACACCATGTTCGATGTGGTGCGCGACAACCCGGCCGAGAGCCATCCGCTGCTGGAAGGCTGGATCCAGCGTGACCTGGCGGTGGAGCTGTTCCGCTCCGCCGGGCAGGACTTCGAGGCGCTGAAGAAGAAGGCGCAGCAGCGCGACTTCACCCCGGTGGCGCTGACCGGCGCCAGCCTGGACGCGAAGTACGCGGTGAAGACCGAAGTGATCACCTCGCACAACGTCGCCGCGCGCCTGGAAGGCAGCAGTCACCCGGACGAGACGATCATTTACAGCGCGCACTGGGACCACATCGGCGTGGGTGAGCCGGACGCACGCGGCGACCGCATCTTCAACGGCGCACTGGACAATGCCAGTGGTACCGCCTCGCTGATCGAACTGGCCCGTGGCTTCGCCAAGGAAAAGCGCCCGCAGCGCTCGCTGCTGTTCCTGGCGGTCACCGCCGAGGAGAAGGGCCTGCTGGGTTCGGAGTACTACGCCACCCATCCGCTGTATCCGCTGGAAAAGACCGTGGCGGTGATCAACATGGACGGCATGGCACCGTTCGGCCCGTCGCGTGATTTCGGCATCTACGGTGCCGCGCGCTTCGAGCTGCTGGACCAGCTGAAGGACGTGGCCAAGGGCTGGGACATCCGCTACACGCCGGACCCGAAGCCGGAAGCGGGCCTGTTCTTCCGCTCCGACCACTTCCCGTTCGCCAAGCGCGGCGTGCCGGCGCTGTCCTGGTCGGCCGGCCAGGACTGGGTGGACGGTGGCGTGGCCGCAGGCAAGAAGGCCTCCGAGGACTACACCGCCAAGCGCTACCACCAGCAGGGCGACGAGTGGCAGCCGGACTGGGTGTTCGCCGGTGCCGCCCGCGACCTGGAAGTGCTGTACACGCTGGGCAACCAGCTGGCCAACGCGCGCAGCTGGCCGAACTGGAGCAAGGACGAGTCGTTCCGCGCCGTGCGTGACGCCAGCGCCGACCAGCGCAAGTAAGGCGCCTGCAACCCGCAGTAATCGCCCCCTGAGTCAGGGGGCAGCGCCGGAGGCGCGGGGGTGTGGAGGCTGCTGAGAGGGGCCCACGGCTTGCGCAGGCGAGTCCCCGGCTCTACCAGATGGCCTTCCATCCCCGCTTTCCAGGCCTTCGTCGCAGCCCGCTTGCTTGCCCGATGGGCCGCCCTATGCTCGGCTCACCCCCTTCCACCAAGGCGCCGCCGTGATCGCCAGCCTCTCCCTCATCCTCCGTCACTTGCTGGCCTGGGCCGCGGCACTGTTCGTGGCCGGCATGGTCTGGAGCGGTATTTTCAGCGGCATGAACGATGGTCCCGGCTGGGTATTCGGGCTGCTGGTGATGTTCCTGATGATCTCCGCGCTGGGCAGTGCGGTGACCCATGTGCGCCGGGTCTGGCTGGTGGCGGGCCGCCTCGATGGTGCCACCCTGTCCGGACGCCAGCGCCGGCAGATCGAACTGCCGATGGATGCCGGCCACGCCTTCGCCGTGGTCGAGGCGGCGGTGGGTGAACTGCCGCGGGTGGAAGAGGTGGAAAGCTCGGCCGGCAGCCTGCAGGTGCGCGCCTATGTACGCCGCGTCGACCTCTGGAACGGCCGCCAACCGTCGCGCTGGAACCTGCCGGCGCGGCTGGCGATCAAGCGCAACAGCGTGCTGGCCACGGTCACGCCAGGGCAGGGCACCAGCACCGTCACCCTGTTGTTCGAACCGGACGCCGGCTGGTGGGCCGACCTGCTGGCGCTGGACGAGGGCAGCAACTACGAGAACGCCGAAGCGGTCACCCGCGCGATCAGCCGCCGTGTTGCCGACCAGCGCCGCGACGAGCAGGCCGCGGCCGAGCAGACCCAGGTGGAAAAGGAACTGTCGGTGGCGCGGCTGAACCTGCTGCACGCGCAGGTGGAACCGCACTTCCTCTACAACACGCTGGCCAATGCGCAGGTACTGACGCGCACCGACCCGGCGCGTGCCGAACAGATGCTCGGCCACTTGATCCAGTACCTGCGCAGCTCGTTGCCGCAGGTGGACGAATCGGTATCCACGCTGGGCGTGGAGCTGGAGCGCACCCGCGCCTACCTGGAAATCCTGCGTATCCGCATGGGCGCACGCCTGGCGGTGGAAGTGCAGGTACCGAACGAACTGCACGGCGTGCACCTGCCGGCGATGGCACTGCAGACGCTGGTGGAGAACGCGATCAAGCACGGCCTGGAACCCAAGCCCGGCGGTGGCACGATCTGGATCCTGGCGCGTGGCTTCGACGACCACGTGACCGTGACCGTGGCCGACGATGGGCTCGGCTTCGGCCAGGGCACCAGTGGCACCGGCATCGGCCTGAAGAACCTGCGCGAACGCCTGCGCCTGACCTGCGGTGAGCAGGCCGGCGTGGCGATCGTTGCCAACTTCCCCAGCGGCGTGGCCGCGACCATGACCCTGCCGCAGTCGCACAAGGAGCGCAGCCATGCCGCTTGAAGCCCTGATCGCCGAAGATGAGGAACTGCTGCGGCAGTCACTCGTGGAGCAGCTGGGCCGGCTGTGGCCGGACCTCAAACTGGTGGCCCAGTGCGAGGATGGTGCTAGCGCGCTGGAGCAGCTGGCCGAGACGCAGCCGGACATCGCCTTTCTCGACATCCGCATGCCCGGCATCAGCGGCATCGAAGTCGCGCGCTCGCTGTCCGAGCTGAGCCCGCGCACACAGGTGGTGTTCGTCACCGCCTACGACCAGTACGCCATCGATGCGTTCGAGCAGGGTGCGATGGACTACCTGCTGAAGCCGGTCAGTGACGAACGCCTGCTGGCGACCCGCGAACGCATCCTGTCCCGGCTGCCATCGACGCGCCAGGATGACGCCGTGCTGGAGCGGCTGCTGCAGCGGTTGGGTCCATCGCAGGGCGCTGCCGAGCGCCCGCCCTTGGCCTGGATCACCGCCAGCAACGGCCGCGAGACGCAGCTGATCATGCTGGAAGACGTGGCCTACTTCCGCGCCGACAACAAGTACACCACCGTGGTCACCGCCGCCGGCGAAAGCCTGCTGCGCACACCGTTGCGCGAATTGCTGGAAGTGCTCGATCCGCAGCACTTCCGCCAGATCCATCGCTCCACCATCGTCAACATGAAGGCGGTGGCGGCAGTGAGCCGCGACGACACCGGGCGCGGCGTGCTGCGCCTGCGCGGGCGCACGGAGACGCTGGTGGTCAGCCAGCCGTTCATGAGCCTGTTCCGCGGCATGTAGCCGCAGCTGCATCACCCCTGCACCGAGGAACGAACATGCCCCGTCTGCTGATTGCGTGCGTCGTCGTGCTGGCGCTGGCCGGCTGCGAAAAATCCCGCAACACCTCGATCACCCGCATCCAGGCCAACGGCGTGGATACGCTGTACAGCAAGGGCACCGTCGTCGATGGCGAGGCACGCTTCCAGTGCATTGCCAGCAGCAGTGGCGCCTGCCACTACCTGGTGCTCGATCCGGCCTGCAGCCCCGATGCCGCGTGTGCCACGCCGCCGCTGCGCCGGTTCGCGGTTGCAGCAGGCAGGACCGAAGCCCTGCGTGGCCTGCCCGACGGCTTCCGCCAGTGCGTCAGCCAGGACGCCATGGAACAATGCCACCGTGAGTGATCACGGTGGCATTGTGGGTCCCCCCGCTTCCCTGAAGGGTCAGTAGGCAGGTTGCAGCGTCAGGTCGTGATGGTGTTCGGTCTCGCCCACATGGTTCAGGCGGCCGACCAGTTCGGAGTGCTGCTTCATCCGCCCGATCTCGGTCATGATGCGGATGTCTTCATGGCGCAGTTCGCGCTTGGCGGTAACCGCCTGCTTGTAGTCCAGCACTTCCGGGTAGTGCTCGGCCAGGTCCAGCGCCTCGGCCACGTGCTCGACGCTGTCAGCCTTGGAGCTGATGCGGGCGCGGCTGTTGAAGGCCTTCATCCAGCGCTCGAAACCGGCGGTACGGTCGAACATGTTGGCCATGAACCAGATCACGAACAGGATCGAGATCCACGAACCGAACACCACGACCACGCGGGTGAAGGTGATGTGGTAATCGTCGCGCCACAGGTAGTTGGTGATCAGGCCGAGGATCAGCAACGAGGCCGCCTGCCAGCCGACGATCGAGGCGATCAGCCACTGGCACTTGGCCTGGGCCAGCACAGCCACTTCATCGCGGATCTGCTGCTCGCTGAGGCTGCGCCAGTGCGCGACCTGTTTTTCGAACGGGCTGCTGTAGAGCTCGTTGTCGCGAAGCAGTAGTCCCAAACCCTTGAACAAAGCAATCATGGCTGGCTCCTTGTGGAACGTGCGTCGATCAGCGTTGGACGGTGTGGCGGGTTCAGTTCTAGCACTTCCAGCGAGCCGTGCAATGGGCGCAATGCCAAGCGGCGCAAGGGTTTTGTCTGAATGGGTGGATCTTGTTGCATGGCAGCATCGCGGTCGCAGCCTGCGACAGGATGTCGCAGGGTGAAACGTGCTGCAGTCGCACATGAAATCGTAGCTGAGCGCGGAGACTCGCCGCCGCCGTCGTGATCGCCCAGAATCGGTGTCGACCGCGCAACGTGCGGCCGTTCCTCCGCCTTTCCTGGATCTGCAATGCCGGCTCTGCTGCAGCGACTCTCCCGCCCCGTCACCGCGCCGATCCGGCGCTGGGTACTGGAGGCCTTCCCGCGTGGCCAGAGCGGCATCGATTACGACCATCCGCAGGGCGACCCGGGCTGGTTCGGCCCGGACAGTGTGACCTGGCGGCTGCACGCCGAATTCCCCTCGATGCTGGCCGGTGGCCTGTGCGCGCTGATGCTGCAGACGCTGCACCCCCGCGCGCTGGCCGGGGTCTATGACCACTCCAATTTCCGCCAGGACCTGGTGGGGCGCCTGCGCCGTACCACGGCCTTCGTTGCCGGCACCAGCTATGCGCCCACCGGCGAGGTGGAGGCGCTGGTGGCCAAGGTACGCCGCATCCATGCGCAGATCCGCGGGCAGACCGCGCAGGGCGAACCCTACGCCGCCGATGATCCGCAGCTGCTGACCTGGGTGCACGTGACCGAAGCATTCGGGTTCCTGCAGGGTTTCCGTCGTTACGGACGCGAGGTGCCGGCACCCATCGCCGATCGCTACTACGACGAATACCGCTGCGTGGCCGAGGCGCTGGGCGCGGTGGATGTGCCGCGCAGCGAAGCGGAAGTGGCGGTGTACTTCTGTGCACGGCAGCCGGAGCTGCGCGTCGACGAACGCGCGCGCGAGGTGCTGGAGGTGCTGTCCGGGGTGCGCCTGCCGGTACCGGTGCCGGGGTTGTCGCGCGAAGTGTTCCTGGGTGCGGGCGCGGCACTGCTGCCGGACTGGGCCGAAGGCATGCTTGAACGCAATGCGCGCCAGCGCGCGCAGGCGGCAGCTTCAGCGAAGCTGATGCAGGGCATGGCGCCGCTGTTCCGCCGCGCGCTGCCCGATGGCCTGGCCAGCCGCGCCTGTGCGCGCATGGGCGTGCCGGTGGACGTCCTGCGCGAGTGGCCCGCGGTTGCCGGGTAGGTGCCAACCTTGGTTGGCACGTGTTTCACGCGGTGCCGCAGAAGCGAGCGGCTTCCGCAGTAGATCCACGCCATGCGTGGATGGGCGTTACCCGGCCACCTTCAACCCACGCAACAGCATTTCCAATGCCGTCGTTGCTTTGCGCAGGCGCGCATCACCGTCCTCGCCCTCGGCGATCCAGAACGCGGCCTCGGCCAGGCTGCCGTAGATCAGCGATGCCAATGCCTGCGCATCCACGGGTGCCACCACGCCCTGCGCGATCAACTGTTCGATCAGCTGCTGCATCGAGTGCACGCAGTGGCGCTGCGATTCCGGTGAGGCGCCACCGAGCACCGCGCGCGCGTCGCGCAGCACGATGCGCTGGATCTCCGGTTCCAGCGCCAATTCCAGGTAGGTGCGGCAGCGTTGCACGAAGCCGTGCCAGGCATCGTCTGCGCCGTCGCTGATCGCCTGCAGGCGCAGGTCGGTCTCGGCGTCGAGCTGGGCGACCACGGCTGCCAACAGGCCCTTCTTGTCACCGAAGTGGTGGTAGAGCGCACCCCGGGTCAGACCGGCCTGGGCGGTCAGGTCATCCATCGAGGTGGCGGCATAGCCATGCGCGCTGAATACCCGGCGGGCGGCGGCCAGCAGGCTGGCGCGGGTTTCTTCCATCTCGGCGCGGGTGCGACGGACCATTCGGAGCTCCTTACATACGCGGTGCATGATTATTTACATACGAGGCGTATGAATGTAGCCTCTTATTCATACGCTCTGTATGTATTGTCGTGGCGCCGCGTGCGCCAGGCAAGCCGCTGCCCTGGAGAATTCGATGGCCACCCCCTACCGCGACCTGTTCGCCACCCCCGGTACCGCTGGCCTTGCCCTCGCGGGCCTGCTGGCACGCCTGCCGTTGCCGATGACCGGCATCGGCATCATCACCCTGCTGTCGCAGCTGCGCGGCAGCTATGCACTGGCCGGCGCGGTGTCGGCCACCTTCGTGCTGACCTACGCGCTGCTGTCGCCGCAGGTGTCGCGCTGGGTCGACCGGCGTGGGCAGGGCAGGGTGCTGCCCTGGGCCACGGCGGGCAGTGCCACCGGGTTGCTGGCTCTGCTCGCCTGCACGCTGCTGGCCGCGCCGGACTGGACACTGTTCATTGCGGCGATGCTGGCCGGCTGCATGCCCAGCGTGTCGGCGATGGTGCGTGCGCGCTGGACCGCGATCCACCGCGGTCGCCCGCAGCTGCAGACTGCGTATTCGCTGGAAACTGTTTTCGACGAGGTCACCTTCATTGCCGGGCCGCCGTTGTCAGTTGGATTGTCGGTGGCGGTATGGCCACAGGCCGGCGTGTTGGCGGCCGCCCTGTTGCTGGTGGTCGGCGTCGCCGCACTGGTGCTGCAGCGGGGCACCGAGCCACCGCTGCGGCACTACGAAGGCGCAATACCCTCGCGCTCGCTGCTGCGGCAGCCGGAGATCCGCCTGTTGGCGTTGCTGATGCTGGCGATGGGCGTGATCGTCGGCACTGTCGACATCACCAGCGTGGCCTTCGCCGAACAGCGGGGGCAGCCGGTGGCCGCCAGCGCGGTGCTGTCGGCCTATGCGCTGGGCAGCTGCGCAGCGGGCCTGGTGTTCGGTGCGTTGGAGCTGCAGGTGCCGTTACCGCGCCTGTTGCTGACCGGCGCTGCGGCCACTGCGCTGACCACGCTGCCGTTGCTGTGGGTCGGCAGCCTGCCGGCGCTGGCCGTGGCGGTGCTGCTGGCCGGGTTGTTCTTCGCGCCGACGATGATCGTGGCGATGTCGCTGGTCGAACAGCGCGTGCCCGAATCGCGCCTCACCGAAGGCATGACCTGGTTGCTGGCCGGACTGAACATCGGTGTGGCGCTGGGCGCGGCGCTGTCCGGGCAGAGCGTCGATGCGGGGGGCGTGCGCAGCGGCTTTGTCGTTGCGCTGGTGGCAGGCGGCGGCGTGCTGCTGTTCGCCGTGCTCGCGCAACGTGCACTGCGCCCGTCTGCCGCATCCACATCCCCTGAAGGAATCATCCCGTGAGCGCATCATCGCCTGCGCACGCCGCGCCTGTGCCCCGTCCGCCGTGGTGGGCGGTTTCCGCCGTCGGCCTTGCCACGTTCTCGGTGGTCACCACCGAAATGCTGCCGGTGGGCCTGCTGACCCCTATCGCCGACGATCTGGGTGCCTCCACCGGCACCGCCGGGCTGATGATCTCCCTGCCGGCGCTGCTGGCGGCGCTGTTCGCACCGCTGGTGGTGATCGCAGCCGGTGGCATCGATCGTCGCCGCATCCTGTGCGTGCTGCTGGGCCTGCTGCTGATCGCCAACCTTGCGTCGGCACTGGCACCGGGCATCGGATGGCTGCTGGCCGCGCGCGTACTGGTGGGGTTCTGCATGGGCGGCATCTGGGCCATCGCCGGTGGGCTGGCAGCGCGTCTGGTACCTGCGCAGCGCATCGGCCTGGCCACCTCGATCATCTTCGGCGGCGTGGCCGCCGCATCCGTGCTGGGCGTGCCACTGGGCGCACTGATCGGCGACGCACTGGGCTGGCGCTGCGCGTTTGCGGCGATGGCGCTGTTCAGCGCGGCGGTGATGCTGCTGCATCTGCGCGTGGTTCCGGCGTTGCCGGTCACCGCGTCGGTGCGGCCGCGGCAGTTCGTGCAGCAGCTTGGCCAGCACGACCTGCGGCGTGGTCTGTGGCTGACCGTGCTGCTGGTGTCCGGGCACTTCATCGCGTTTACCTATGTGCGGCCGCTGCTGACAGCCGTCTCCAGCGTGGAACCGTCGTGGATCGGTGCACTGCTGTTCGCCTACGGCCTGGCCGGCATCGCTGGCAACTTCATCGCCGGGCCGATGGCCGCGCGGCATCCACGTGGCACGCTGCTGCTGATCGCATCGGGCCTGCTGCTGACGCCGCTGTTGTTCCTGTGGCTGGGCGGCACGCCGGCCGGCGGCATTGCGGTGCTGCTGCTGTGGGGCCTGGCCTACGGCGGCGTGTCGGTCGGCCTGATGAGCTGGATGATGAAAGCGGTGCCGCAGGCCGTGGAGATCGCCACGGCGTTGTATGTCGCAGTGTTCAACATCGGCATCGCACTGGGTGCATGGGGCGGTGGCCGGCTGCTCGATGGCATCGGGCTGCACGCCACGCTGTGGGCGGCGGCGGTGTTGGCTGCGAGCGCTCTGCTGATGGCGGCCACCACCCGCAGGTAGATCCATGCCGTGCCAACCAAGGTTGGCACCCACCAGAGCGGGGCATGTGCCAACCAGGGGTGGCCGCTACCGGGAAATGAAACGGGCGCCTTGCGGCGCCCGTTCGATTCACATCACCACACCTTGACCCGCTTGTCCGGGGCCAGGTACAGCTTCTGGCCTTCCTTCACTTCGAACGCCGGGTACCAGGCGTCGATGTTGCGCACGGTCAGTGCGCGGAACTGGCCCGGTGCATGCACATCGGTCAGCAGCGAGTTGCGCAGGGCCTGCTCGCGGCTCTTGCTGCGCCACGCCTGGGCGAAGCCGAGGAAGAAGCGCTGGTCCGGGGTGAAGCCTTCCAGGGTCTGGCCCGGCTTGCCCTGCAGCGACAGCTGGTAAGCGTCGTAGGCGGTACCCAGGCCGGCCACGTCGGCGATGTTCTCGCCCAGGGTCAGCTTGCCGTTCACGTGCACGCCGGGGAACGGCTCGTAGCTGCTGAACTGCGCGGCCAGCGCATCACCGGCCGCGTTGAACTGCTTCAGGTCTTCGGCGGTCCACCAGTTGTGCAGCTTGCCGGTCTCGTCGAACAGCGCGCCGGCGTTGTCGAAGCCGTGGCTGATCTCGTGGCCGATCACCGCGCCGATCGCACCGTAGTTCACCGCATCGTCGGCGGCGCCGTCGAAGAACGGCGGTTGCAGGATCGCGGCCGGGAACACCAGGCGGTTTTCCAGCGGCACGTTCATCGCGTTGATGGTCTGCGGCAGCATCGCCCACTCACTGTGGTCGACCGGCTTGCCCAGCTTGGCGATGTTGCGCTGGTACTCGAACAGCTCGGCGCGCTGTGCATTGCCCAGCGGGTCATCGCGGCGGATCTCAAGGCCGGTGTAGTCGCGCCACTTCTCCGGATAGCCCATGCCGACGGTCAGGCCGTTCACCTTGGCCTTGGCACGTGCCTTGGTCTGTGGCGACATCCACGACAGTGCATCGATGCGCTTGGCGAAGGCGGCGATGATGTTCTTCGCCATCTCGTCCGCGCGTTCCTTGGTCTTGGCGTCGAAGTGCTTCTCGACATAGCGCTTGCCGATGGCTTCGCCGACCGCATGGTTGGCGTCGTCCACCGCGCGCTTCCAGCGGTCGCTCTGCTGCGGCGTGCCGCTCAGCGCGGTGCCGTGGAAGGCGAAGCGGGCATCGGCGAATTTCTTCGGCAGGTAAGCGGCGGCACGGTCCAGCGCGTGGAAGGCCAGGTAATCCTTCCAGACATCCAGCGGCTCGGTGGCGACCAGCTTGGACAGGCCGGCCACGGCCTTGGGCTGCCACACGATGAAGTCCTGCTGCTTGGCCAGCGCGGCTGCGTCGAGGAAAGCGTTCCAGTCCATGCCCGGCGCCTTGGCAGCGAAGTCGGCCTGGGTCCAGGGGTTGGCACCCTTGGTCACGTCGTTGGTTTCTTCCTGGGTGGCGTGCGCCTGCGCGATCTTCGTTTCCAGCGCGAGGATGCGCTGCGCCTTGCCGGCCGGGTCGGCGACGCCGGCCAGCTGCAGCATCTGCGCGATGTAGGCCTGGTACTGCTTGCGCAGTTCGGCCATGCGGCCGCCGCCCAGGTAGAAGTCGCGGTCGGGCATGCCCAGGCCGCCCTGCACCAGGTAGGGCGCGGTGCGGTCCGGCTGCAGCAGGTCCACCGACACCCACAGGCCGAACAGCCGGTCGGTGTAGAAGTTGGTGGCGTTGAGCAGGTCGACGTCGGCGCGCAGGTCGCCGCCCAGGGCGCGGGCCAGGCCGGCCTTGTCGGCAATCGCATCGATGGCCTTCAGCTGCGGCTGCACCGGCGTGATGCCGTGCTGCTCGATGCCGGCTTCGTCCATGTAGGCGGCGTAGTAATCGCCGATCAGCTTGTCGTCACCGCTGGCCTGGGTGTTGCCGGCGGCCCCTTCAAGGATGGCGCGGGTATCGGCCAGGGTCTTCTCGGCGATGACGTTGAAGCTGCCGAAGCGCGAACGGTCGGCCGGAATCTCGGTGTTCTTCACCCAGGTGCCGTTGGCGAAGCCGAAGAAATCATCGCCTGCGGTGATGCTGCGGTCCATGCCGCTGGCATCGAAGCCGAAGCTGCCCAGCATCGGCTTGGCCGCAGCGGGGGCGGCATCGGCCGGCGCGGCGGTGCCGGCGGCCGGTTCGGCCGGGCGGTCGCAGGCGGCCAGGGACAGGCTGGCAACGATGGCCAGCGCCAGGGTGGGACGGCGCAGCTTGGACATGGACTTCTCTTGCAGCGGAAAACCCCAAGTCTAATCCGCTCCGGCGCCACTGGCCGCCCCCCTGCAGGGCCCGCCCTGTGCAGGATCTGGCTGAACGCGCAGACGCGATCTTCACGCCGTCACCGGGGTGGTGCATGCTGGACCCCGGAGCCCTGCGCGGACACGGGGAGGTGGCCATGCAGGACGGGGTCAGGCGTCAAGAATGGCGTCCGCCGGCCGTTGAGGTCGGGGACGTGGAGGATTCGTTCGCGCATGAAGCCAGCCGACTGCACAAGGAAGATCAACCGATGCCCGCGCTGAAACGGGCGTTGGCCCGGCCGCTGCGCGCCATCACCTGGGGCGGCGTGCTGCTGGGCGTGCTGCTGGTGGCCGGCCTGGCCACCATGCTGGCCAATGACCACCACCGTCGCCTGGAAGCGGCGCAGCGGCAGAGCCGTGCGCTGGCGGTGGGCAGCGAGCGCCTGCTGGCGCTGGAGCTGCGCAACCTGGAGCGGGCCATGTCCGGCATCGCCACCGACGCCGCCGAGCTGTTCCGCAGCGTGCCGGCACAGGCGCCGGCCCTGCTGGATGCCTCCATCGGCGGCGTGCTGCGCCGGCATGCCGAGCTGCACAGCATCGTGGTGCTCGACAGCCATGGCCGACCGCTGACGGCCGGCAAGGGCGACCTGCAGCTGCCGCTGTGGACCGACCCGCAACGCCGAGGCCAGGGCAGCGCGCTGTATATCGGCCCGCCGCAGCGGGCCAGTGATGGCGGCTGGGTGGTCCCGCTGGCGCTGCCGATGGCCGGCGACCGCTGGCTGCTGGCGCGGCTGCGCTGTGGCGAACTGCAGCGCATCGTCGGTGGCCTTGATGTCGGCCCCAACGGACTGGTCTCGATCAGCGACGCCGAAGGCTACATGCTGGCCCGCGTGCCCGACCCGCACGGCACGGTGGGCCGCCGCTACGATCTGCCGCGCCGTGACCTGCTCGGCAAGCAGGCGGTGGTCGAGCTGGGCAGCCTGCCCGGCGTGGTCGACGGCGTGCCGCGCATCATCACCATCAGCACGCTGGAACGCAGCCCGCTGGCGGTGCAGGTCGGCTTGGCCGACGAGGACGTGCTGGCGCCGTGGTGGCCGTACCTGCAGGCGTCGGTGGCGATCATGCTGGCCTACATCGCGGTGTTGCTGGTGCTGCTGTACGCCGTGCGCCGCAGCACCCGCAGCCAGCAGGCGATGGCCGAGGAGCTGAAGACAGGCCACGCCGAGCTGCGCCTGGCGCATCAGGTCGGGCGTGTCTGCACGTGGTACGTGGACGAGGATGCCGCACTGCTGCGCTGGTCGCCGCTGGCGCGCGAGATCTTTGGCGTGCAGACCGATGCCCTGCCGGTTGCCGATTTCTTCGCACGGGTGCATCGCGATGATGCCGCGCGCCTGCAGCAGGCCTTCGACCAGGCCTTCGCCGGTGGCGCGGTGCTCGACCAGGTGTTCCGCTTGGTATTGCCCGGAGGTGCAGTGCGCTGGGTGGGCGCGCGCGGGCAGCGGGTGGAGGTGGCCGACAGCGAGCGCCGCATGATCGGTGCGCTGACCGATCTGAGCGAGCGCTACCAGGCCCGCGAGCAGATGAGCGAGGTGGAACGCCGCTTCCGCCTGTTGTTCGACCGCAACCCGGCGCCGTTCTGGGTATTCGACCCGGACACGCTGCGCTTCATCGAGGTCAACGATGCCGCGGTGCGCCAGTACGGCTACAGCCGCGACGAGTTCCTGGCGATGAGCATCCTCGACATCCGGCCGCGCGAAGGCTGGGACGAAGTGAAAGGGGCGATCGCCAAGGCCCGCGTCGGCGAGCTGCAGGACGCCACCGTGCGCCTGCACCGGCGCAAGGACGGCAGCGTGTTCGAAGTGCGTGCCCACCTGTCCAGGCTCGACTTCGATGGCCAGCCCGCGTGCCTGGTGCTGGCCGAGGACGTCAGCGAACGGCTGGCCTACGAGCGTGACCTGGCCTACCAGGCACGGCACAACCCGGCCACCGGCCTGCTCAACGTGCGCGCCCTGACCGAGCAGCTGGACGAGCAGCAGGAGGGCTACACCATCGCCTTCGTGCAGCTGCGCGGCCTGCAGCTGGTGGCCGATACGCTGGGCCGCGAGATCGGCGATGCGGTGCTGCAGTCGATGGCGACCCGGCTCGGTGGCCTGGGCGCGCGCTGTGGCACGCTGGCATTCCAGCCGGCGGAGGACTTCGTGTTCGCCATCGGTGCCGAGCACGATACCCAGCGCGTGCTGGACGACCTGCTGCAGATCGTGTCGGCGCCGATGCGTGGCAAGGACTCGCTGCACCAGTTCGAACCGCGCATCGGCGTGGCCGTGCACATCGCCGGTGACGGCCACAGCGCCGAACAGGTGATCGGCATGGCTGCACAGGCCGCGCACGCGGCGCGCGCCGAGGGCAACGTGGTGGTCTGGTTCGACGCGGCGGTGACCACGCGCCTGGCCGATCGCCTGCGCCTGGCCGGGCGCATCCACGCCGCCATCGACAACGAGTTCCAGCTGTATTTCCAGCCGATCCGGCATGCCAGCGATGGCAGCCCGGCCGCGCTGGAGGCCCTGCTGCGCTGGCCGCAGGCCGACGGCAGCTTCATTCCGCCCAACGAGTTCATCCAGCTGTGCGAGGACACCGGGCTGATCCTGGCGCTGGGCCGCTGGGTGATCCGCGCGGCGGCGAAGGCGCAGCGCCGGCTGGTCGAGGCCGGTTGGGGCGAGCTGCCGATCGCGGTCAATGTATCGGCGGTGCAGTTCTTCAACAGCGACCTGGTGGCCGAGTTCACCCGCGCCCAGCAGGACTTCGGCCTGGCCCGCGGTGCGCTGCACGTGGAACTGACCGAGAGCAGCCTGATGCGCAAGCCGGCGCAGGCGATGCAGACCATGCAGCGCCTGCATGAGCAGGGCATCAGCGTGTCGCTGGATGACTTCGGCACCGGCTATTCCAGCATGTCCTACCTGCAGCACCTGCCGCTGGACATCCTGAAGATCGACCGCAGCTTCGTCGCCGACGTGGAAACCAATCCACGCAATGCCTCGATCTGCCGCGCGCTGCTGTCACTGGGCCACAGCATGGGCCTGACCATCATCGCCGAGGGCGTGGAAACGCCGGGGCAGCTGGACTGGCTGGCCGCGCACGGCTGCGACCAGGTGCAGGGCTACCTGCTGGGGCGGCCGGCACCGCTGGAACGGATCATCGACGCGCTGGATGAAGTTCCTGCCTGAGCGGGTTTCGCATCTGCCGGCCGCTGGCCGGCAGACGCCAGACTCGGCTATACCCCGGCTTCCACCAGGTGGTCGATGAAACTGCGCACTTTCGGTGCCAGGTGGCTGCGGCTGGCATAGACCGCGAAGATGCCGATCGGCGAGGCCTCCCACTCGGGCAGCACGCGCACCAGGCGGCCATCGGCCAGCGCGTCTTCCAGCAGGAAGTCGGGCTGCAGGATCACGCCCATGCCGGCGATCGCCGCTTCGCGCAGCACGTCGCCGTTGTTGGCGTGCAGCAGGCTGCTCACCGAGACCTTCACTTCGCCGCCCGGCCCCTGCAGCGGCCAATGGTCGCCGGCGGCCCAGTAGCTGTAGCTCAGGCACGCGTGCGCCTGCAGGTCCTGCGGTGTCTGTGGGGTACCGCGTGCGGCCAGGTAGGCCGGCGCGGCGCACAGGCTCACCCGCGATTCGCCCAGGCGGCGCGCGATCAGCGTCGGCCCGGGCTCGCGGGTGATGCGGATGGCCACGTCGTAGCCTTCCTCCACCATGTCCACCAGGCGGTCGGACAGGGCCAGGTCCAGCTCCACCTGCGGGTAGCGTTCGCGGTAGCTGGCCAGCAGCGGGCCGAGGCGGGCGATGCCCCAGCTGACCGGTGCGTTGATGCGCAGCGTGCCGGAAGGCTCCAGCGCCTGCGCACCGATGCTGGCCTCCAGCGCGTCGAACTCGGCCAGCAGGCGCACGCACTGGGCGTAGTAGGCGGCGCCGGCACTGGTCGGGCTGACCCGTCGCGTCGTGCGGTGAAGCAGGCGGGTGGACAGGCGCTTTTCCAGCGCGGCGACCTGGCGGGTGACGCCGGCAGTGGACAGGTCCAGGGCCTGGGCGGCGGCGCTGAAGCCATTGCGATCGACCACCGCCACGAACACGCGCATCGCCTCGAGGGTGTCCATTGTTGCGCCTTTTGAAATAAATACGGTCAATCCATCGTATTTATCGGCTCGCGGAGGCGCAATAACCTGTGCCCACTCCCTTCAAGGTGGTTCCCCATGCACACCACGACCGCTCCGGTTTCTCCGCTGGCCCCCTACGGCGCCACCCTGCTGCGCCTGGCCCTGGGCGTGCTGTTCCTGGTCCATGCGCTGACCAAGCTGCTGGTATTCACCCCGGCCGGTACGGCGGCGTTCTTCGAGTCGCTGGGGCTGCCCGGCGTGCTCGGCTACCTCACCATCGGCGCCGAGCTGGTGATCACCGTCGCGCTCCTGCTGGGCGTCTATGCGCGCTGGGTGGGCCTGGTCGGCGTGCCGCTGCTGCTCGGCACCATCGTCACCGTGCATGGGGCCAACGGCTTCGGTTTCGCCGATGCTGGCGGCGGCTGGGAATACCCGGCGTTCTGGGCGCTGGCGCTGGTGGTGCTGTTCCTGGTCGGCGATGGCAAGTGGACCCTGCGTTCGCGCTGATCGCGGCCTGACCCTGCAACTGGAGGATTCCATGTCCCGCCTGCCTTCGCTGTACATCTCCCATGGTTCGCCGATGACCGCCCTGCATCCGGGCCAGGTCGGCGTGCGCCTGGCCGAGCTGGCGCGTGACCTGCCGACGCCGCGCGCCATCGTGATGGCCTCGGCGCACTGGCTGGGCCGCCAGCCGCGGGTCGGCGCGCATCCGCAGCCACCGACGATCCACGACTTCGGCGGCTTCCCGCGTGCGCTGTTCGAACTGCAGTACCCGGCACCGGGTGATCCGGCGCTGGCCGAAGAGGTGGCCGGCCGTATCGCCGCCGCTGGCCTGCCGGTGGCCATCGACCCGCAACGTGGCCTCGATCATGGCGCGTGGGTGCCGCTGCGGCTGCTGCGCCCGCAGGCCGACATCCCGGTGGTGCCGGTGTCGATCCAGCCGCTGCTCGGCCCCGAACACCAGTTCGCGCTCGGCCGCGCGCTGGCACCGCTGCGCGAGCAGGGCGTGCTGCTGGTCGGCTCGGGCAGCATCACCCACAACCTGCACGACTGGGGCGACTACCAGGACGGCAAGGAAGCGCCGTACGTGCGGCCCTTCATCGAGTGGGTGGAGCAGCGCCTGGCCGCCGATGACCGCCAGGCCCTGCTCGATTACCGCCGGCAGGCGCCGTTCGCCGAACGTGCGCACCCGACCGACGAGCACCTGTTGCCGCTGTTCTTCGCGATGGGCGCGGCCGGTGAGGGCGGATTTGGTGCCCGCCGCATCGACGCCGGCATCGATGCCGGATTCCTCGCCATGGACCTGTACCGCTTCGACGGGGCATGAGCCGGGGCTGACGCGCGACGGCCCCGGCCGTCGCGGTTGCGGCCGCGTGTGGTAGTTTTTTCCGGGTTTCCGGCGCTGGCTTCCGAACCTCCCCGCGCGCCGCTTCCTGGAAGAAGCATGCATACCATTGAAGTCGTCCTGGCGATGCTGGTGGCCGTTGTCGCCAGCGGCTACCTGGTTCGCGTCCTCCCGTTCTCGTTGCCGCTGCCGCTGGTGCAGATCGGCCTGGGCGCGGTGATCGCCGGCGTGTTCAACCGCGGCCATGCGCTGGAGCCGGAGGTGTTCTTCCTGCTGTTCCTGCCGCCGCTGCTGTTCCTCGATGGCTGGCGCATTCCCAAGCAGGGGCTGTTCCGCGACAAGGGCGCGATCCTCGAACTGGCGTTCGGCCTGGTGGTGTTCACCGTGATCGGTGCCGGCCTGCTGATCCACTGGATGATTCCGGTGATGCCGCTGGCGGTGTGCTTCGCGCTGGCGGCCATCGTGTCGCCGACCGACCCGGTGGCGGTCGGGGCGATCGCCTCCAAGGCACCGATCCCCAAGCGGCTGATGCACATCCTGGAAGGCGAGTCGCTGCTCAACGATGCGTCCGGCCTGGTCTGCTTCCGTTTCGCGGTGGCGGCGGTGATGACCGGCTCCTTCTCGCTGGCCACGGCCTCGCTGACCTTCCTGTGGGTGGCGGTGGCCGGCCTTGCCGTGGGCGTGGCGGTCACCCTGGGCGTGTCCACGTTCCAGCGCTGGTTGTGGCGCCGGTTCGGCGAAGAGCCGGGTGCGGCGATGCTGGTCAACCTGCTGATCCCGTTCGCGGCCTATCTGCTGGCCGAAGAAATCCATGCCTCGGGCATCCTTGCCGCCGTGGCAGCCGGTATCGCGATGAGCTACGTCGAGCTGACCGGCCGCGTCTCCGGCAGCATGCGCGTGCAGCGTGCGGGGGTCTGGAACATGCTGCAGTTCAGCTTCAACGGCATCATGTTCGTGCTGCTGGGCGAGCAGCTGCCGGGCATTGTCGAACGCGCCACCACCACCATGAACGAGTCCGGCCACCAGAGTGCGTGGTGGCTGGTGGTGTACGTGGTGGTGATCAACCTGGCGTTGATCACCTTGCGCCTGCTGTGGGTATGGCTGTCGCTGCGCTGGAACCTGCTGCGCGCGCGCCGCCGCGGCCTGGAGCGGGGCGAGGCGCCGAACTGGCGCATCGTGGTGGCGACCTCGGTGGCCGGCGTGCGCGGTGCGATCACCCTGGCCGGTGTGTTGACCCTGCCGCTGTTCCTGCCCGACGGCAGTGCGTTCCCGGCGCGCGACCTGGTGATCTTCCTGGCGGCGGCGGTGATCCTGTTCTCGCTGATCGGCGCCAGCGTGGCGCTGCCGCAGCTGCTGAAGGGCCTGCAGCTGCCAGCCGATTCGGGCGAGCGCAAGGAAGAGGACCTGGCACGCAAGCTGTCCTCCAAGGCCGCGCTGGCCGGGGTCGAACGCATGCGCCAGCAGCTGGTGATGAACCAGAACACCGAGAACGTGCAGCTGTACAACGACGCCGCCTCGCGGGTGAGCCTGCTGTACCAGCGGCACCTGGAGAAGGACAACGACGGGCCCGACGTGGACCCTGACAAGGTACGGCGCATGGAACTGGGGTACCGCCAGCTGCGCAGCGCGGGCCTGAATGCCGAGCGCGAGGAACTGTTCCGCCTGACCCGGCGCGGGGTGATCTCCGACGAGATCTCGCGGCGCCTGATCCGCAACCTGGACCTGCTGGAATCGCGCAAGCGCGAATGACCGTGTACCCCGGGTGGGTGCGGACCTTGGTCCGCACACCTTTCAGCCTTGTTCCGGCTTCGTTTCCAGGAAATACACCTCGACCTTGCCCTTGACCTTGATGGTCATCGGGTTGCCGCGGCGGTCGCGGGCCTTGCCGGCCTGCACGCGGATCCAGCCTTCGCTGACCGAGTATTCCTCGACGTTGTCGCGCTCGACGTCGTTGAAACGCACGCCGACGCCGCGCTCCAGCGCCTGCGCATCATGGAAGGGGCTGGCCGGGTTGATCGCCAGGTGGTCGGGAGGGGTATCGCTCATCGTTTCATTCACAGTGACGGCCACCAAGGCCGGCTTCAGCGGCACAGGATAAACCGTAGAATGCCGGCCTGCCCCAGAGGACGTTCCGCCATGCCCGACAACAGCGACTATTTCGACTTCGAGGAAGACATCCACGACTTCGACGAGGAGGGCTTCGAGGCGCGGGTCTGGAACCTGCTGGTGCTGATCAACCCGGGCGACGAAGAGCTGGCGTTGCAGCAGTTCAACCGCTGGCGCGAGCACCTGGCCGAGGACGGGCAGCCGCTGGAGGCGGACAGCGACTGGCTGCCGGCGTTGTTCACGGCCATTGCCTGGCAGTCCGGTTTCGAGGTCGAGCGTGACGACCTGGAATCGCTGCAGTCGGCGGTGAACGAGCTGTCGGCGCGCTTCAACCTGCAGCTGGACTGGGGCGGCGACCTGGACGACGAGGACTTCATCGCAGACCTGGACGGCGTGCAGCTGATGTCCACCGCCTTCGACCGCCTGCGCGAGCACAACTACACGCTGTGGAGCGTGGATGCCGGCAGCGACGGCTTCACCGGCGTGATGGCGCTGACCCGCGACGACGACGCGATGCTGGCGCTGTGTTCGCTGCTGAACGTGGAAATCCGGCTGGGCAGCGACCCGTTCTGAGCAGGGTAGGTGGGTGCGGAGCTCGCCCATGGGTGGATGCCAACCTTGGTCGGCATGCCCTGTGCCTGATGGGCGGACCACGGTCCGCACCCACCCCAGCGCGCGGCAGCCGCCAGCGCCTGCCTACGGCCGGTATTGCGCCCTGGCGTTGGCGATCACGGCTTTGACCAGCTCGCGGTCGGTGTGACGGGAAATCGCCCGCGCACCGAGCGCGATCGCCTGCGCGCGCAGCTCGGCGGTGACGTCGTAGTGGGCACCGCTGGCCTTGTTCTGGAAGGCCCGCGGGGGAATGCCGAGCTGCGCCGCCATCGCGTGCAGCTCGGCCAGGGTGTCGGCCATCAGGTGCGCCCAGCGCTGTCCGCGCCAGGAATGCACCGCGTCATCGACGTAGACCGTCACCGCCGCGGCCGGTTCAGGCCTGCGGCTTGCTGTCGCTGTCGGCGGCCGGGGTGGCCTCGGCAGCGGCTTCTTCGGCCACGTCGCCCTCGGCGGCTTCGCCTTCCTCGCCTTCAGCAGCGTCGACGCCTTCGAACTCGGCGACCAGCTTGTCCAGGTACTCGTCAGCGGTCTGCTCGGATTCGGCCGCCAGGGTGTCGAGCAGCTTCTGCAGCAGTTCGGAGTACTCCAGGTTGACCTTGCGGCCTTCCTTCTCCTGCACGTTGGCCAGGTGCTTGAGCATGGCCAGCATCGGCACCGGGTTCTCGGCGTTGCCCATGGTCTGGCCGCCGATGGCCAGCAGCCACTCACGGCCCTGCAGGCCGATGGCCGCGACCACCTGGCCGTCTTCGTTGGTCAGCACGGCATGGTTCTGCACCTGCTGCTGGGCGTTGAGGCGGAGGAACGGGCGCTTGGCCTGCTGCTTCTTGCGCTTGTCGCGCTTGGCCTTGGAGTTCTGGGACATGGGGTGGGGTCACCTGGAAACGGAAAGACCGCCATTGTAGCGGCCGCGTGCAGGTGGGGTCAGATCCCTTTCCCATGGAAAGGGATCTGACCCCGATTCAGCGCGCAGGCCCCTGCGCGGCCTGCACGTCCGGGTCGGCACGGGGGGCCGTCAGCCCCGCCAGGGGGCCGGCCCCGGCCAGGGCCGCCGCTTCGGCGGCCTGGGTCATCACCACGATGCTGATGCGGCGGTTGATCGGGTTCTGCGGGTCGGCCTTGTCGAACAGCACCGACGACGACAGGCCGACCACGCGGGTGATCTTGCTGTCCTCCAGGCCACCGTCCACCAGTGCGCGGCGTGCGGCGTTGGCACGATCGGCACTCAGTTCCCAGTTGCCGTAGCCGCGCGCGGCCGAATAGGCGGTGATGTCGGTGTGGCCGGTCAGGCTGATCCGGTTCGGCACGTGGTTCAGGTAGTTGGCCAGCTCGTGCAGGATCTGCTGCGTGTACGGCTTCAGCGTGGCGCTGCCGAGGTCGAACATCGGCCGGTTCTGCTTGTCCACGATCTGGATGCGCAGGCCTTCCGGGGTCAGGTCCAGCAGCAGCTGGTCCTTGAACGGCTCCAGTGCCTGGCTCCTGCTGATCGCTTCCTGCAGTTCCTTCATCAGCGCTTCCAGCTGCTGCTTGTCGCGCTGCTGCGGGTCCACCGGCTGCGGCACCGCTTCCTTCTGGTTCTGGAAGGGATCGTTGCTGCTGCCCCGCGAGATGTCGGTGGCACCGCCCAGCTTGATCATGGAGGTGCTGGCGCCACCCGGGCCGGCCATGCCGGGCGCCGGCGTGGCGTTCTGCCCGCTCAGCGGGCTGGGGTTGCGGAAGTACTCGGAAATGGCCGCACGGTCGTTCTTGTTGGTGGTGGCCATCAGCCACAGCACCAGGAAGAAGGCCATCATCGCGGTCACGAAGTCGGCATAGGCCACCTTCCACGAACCGCCATGATGGGCGGCGTGGCCGGCCTTCCTGACCCGGCGGACGATGACGGTGGGCTTGGTCTCGGCCATGGCTTACTTGACCGTCTTCAGGTGCTGCTCGAAATCGGAGAAGGCCGGGCGCACGTTCGACGGCAGCGTCTTGCGGGCGAATTCCAGCGCGATCTTCGGGTTGTAGCCGCGCAGGCAGGCCAGCAGGGCGGTCTTGACCGATTCGTAGATGCGGCTGTCCTGCTCGGCGCGGGCCTCCATCGCGGCGGCCATCGGGCCGACGAAGCCGTAGCCCAGCAGAATGCCCAGGAAAGTGCCGACCAGCGCGCCGGCCACATGGCCACCGACCTCGACGATGTCACCGCCGATCGAGCCCATGGTGATGACGATGCCGAGCACCGCCGCCACGATGCCGAAACCGGGCAGTCCGTCGGCGACCTTGGTCAGCACCTGCGACGGTGCCATGGCCTCGGCGTGGTGCTTTTCCAGCTCCAGTTCCAGCAGCGGCTCCAGCTCATGCGGCTCGATGTTGCTGCCGATCATCAGGCGCAGGCAGTCGGTGATGAAGTCGATCAGGTGGTGGTCGGCCTGCACCTTGGGGTAGTTGCCGAACAGCGCGCTCTCGGCTGGGCGTTCGACGTGGTCTTCCAGCGCCATGAAGCCTTCGCGGCGGGCCTTGTTGAGCAGTTCATAGAGCAGGCTGAGCACATCGATGTAGTCCTGCTGCTTGTAGCGCGGGCCCTTGAACACGCCAACCATGGCCTGCAGGGTCTGCTTGACCGTCTTGGCCGGCGTGCCCACCAGGAAAGCGCCGAGCGCGGCACCGCCGATGATGACCAGCTCGTAGGGCTGCCAGAGGGCACCCAGGCGGCCGTGGGCACCGAGGTAGCCCCCGATCACGCTGATGATGACGACCAGGAATCCAACGATGATGAGCATGGGGCGACGCAAGGAGAGGGGATATCTCCTTGTCGGCCCGTCGCCCGGATTTCTGAAGAGGGAATTCTGTGAAATCGGTCAGCAGGGTGTTTCAGCCCGCCACGCCGCTTTCTGCACCGCCACGCTGCAACGGGTCGGGCCAGGGCTCGCCATTGCCGGTGAACGAAAGTGAGACGGAGTTCAGGCAGTGGCGCTCGTAGGTGGGCGGCGGACCGTCCGGGAACACGTGGCCCAGATGGCTGCCGCAGCGCACGCAGGTGATCTCGGTGCGCACCATGCCATGGCTGGTATCGCGGATCTCGCGCACGTGCGCCGGGTCGAACGGGGCGAAGAAGCTGGGCCAGCCGGTACCCGAATCGAACTTGGTGCTGGAGCGGAACAGCGGCAGCGCGCACAGCCGGCAGCAGTAGACGCCCTCGCGCTTGTTGTCCAGGAACACGCCGCAGAACGGCGCTTCGGTCCCGTGCTGCAGCAGCACGCGGCGTTCTTCGCTGCTGAGGCCGGCGATCAGCGCCTCGGTCTGGGTGGCAGTGGGGGGCGTCAGGTCGAAGGCAGTCATGCCGGCTCTCCGTGGGGTCGATGGCCTGGGATGCCGGAAAACGTGGGGGTGCTGGCGCGCGCTTGCAAGTGTGACGGCCGTTCATGGGCGGCACACGGGTGCAGGCGCAAGGTACATATGATCCACGCCGGAGCGTGCCATGAAAGCGACCCTTCCCCTGCTGTTGATGGCCCTGTTGCCCACGTTGGCGCTGGCCCAGGTGCCCACTGCCGACCCGACGGCCACCCGCAGTGCGAGCACTGTGGCACCGACGCCGGTCGCACCGCCGCCGCAGGCCGCCCGCCCGCAGCCGCAGGTGCTGCCGTCGCCGCAGCCGGCGCAGCCGATCAGGTCCACCGGTCCTGCCCGGATTGCGCCCGCCCCGGCGCCGAAGCCGGCCGACAAGGTCTATGACCGCAATGGCCGCATCGTGCCTGGTGTGCGCCCGGCTGGCCCGAACCGCGTGTTCGATTCGCGCACCGGCCGCTACTACGACAGCGTGCCGGCCGGCGACGGCCAGCAGATCAAGCGCTGACCTCGGGTGCCAGCCAGGGCGGGCGGCGAGACCACGCCGTACGGCCTGAACGCACGAAAACAACGTCCTGCCGATCACTGCTTTTTCGCCTGCGATTAACCGTTCCGGGACCACCGTGGCCCTGCGCCGGCATTCCGCCGCCGCATGTCCTTCGTCCACTGGATCGCGATCATGAAAAACCAGCAGAACCGTCATCCCGGCAAGGAACCGCAGGGTCGCAACCCGCAGCAGCAACAGCAGCAACAGCAACAGATGGAGCCGCAGCAGCCGCACAAGGGCGGCAAGCAGCAGGAGCAGCGCTCGCAGAAGCACCCGCAGCAGCGCTGACTGTTGCCATGACCGGGGTCAGATCCCGCACAGCGGGCTCTGACCCCATCCTGCTGCAAACGCCTCAATCCGGAATCGGCAGGCTCAGCGTCTCCTTCACCTCTTCCATCACGATGTAGCTCTTCGATTCACGCACATGCGGCAGGGTCAGCAGGGTGCTGCCGAGCAGCTTGCGGTAGGAGGCCATCTCGCTGATCCGCGCCTTCAGCAGGTAATCGAAGTCGCCCGAGACCAGGTGGCACTCCAGCACGTTCGGCAGCTTCAGCGCGGCGCGCCGGAACTCCTCGAAGATGTCACCGGACTTGTAGGCCAGGCTGATCTCCACGAACACCAGCAGGCTGGCCTTCACCGCCGCCGGGTCGAGGTGGGCGTGGTAGCCGGTGATCACCCCTTCGCGCTCGAGCCTGCGCACGCGCTCGGTGCATGGGGTGGTCGACAGGCCGACCCGCTCACCCAGTTCGGTGAAGGAAATGCGGCCCTCGGCCTGCAGGATGCGCAGGATCTTGCGGTCGATCTTGTCCAGTTCGCGGGTACGGGTGGCCATGGCCGTCAACCTTGGGGAATGAATTGCAGGAGAACATCCTGCCGTTTGATTTCAAATCAGGCAAATCAACTGGTATTGGCTGTCTATACTTCCCCAATTATGGTCCCGGCACGCTCCAGTGCAGGGAATGATCGGGTTGGAGAAGTCCCATGCGAGTCCTAGTTCTCGGCAGCGGCGTGATCGGCACCACCAGTGCCTGGTACCTGCGACAGGCCGGGTTTGAAGTCACGGTCATCGACCGCCAACCCGGCCCGGCGCTGGAGACCAGCTTTGCCAATGCCGGCCAGCTGTCGTTCGGCTACACCTCGCCGTGGGCAGCCCCGGGCGTGCCGAAGAAGGCCATCGGCTGGCTGTTCGAGAAGCACGCGCCGCTGGCGATCAAGCCGGGCATGGACCTGGCCCAGTACCGCTGGCTGTGGCAGATGCTGCGCAACTGCACCCACGAGCGCTACGCGATCAACAAGGCGCGCATGGTGCGCATGTCCGAGTACAGCCGCGACTGCCTGAACGAGCTGCGCGCGCAGATCGGCATCGAGTTCGAAGGCCGCGACCTGGGCACCACGCAGCTGTTCCGTACCCAGCAGCAGCTGGATGCCTCGGCGCAGGACATCGAGATCCTGGCCCAGTACGGCGTGCCGTACGAGGTGCTGGACCGCGCCGGCATCATCCAGGCCGAACCAGCCCTGGCCCACGTCGATGGCCTGGTCGGCGCGCTGCGCCTGCCGCGTGACCAGACCGGCGACTGCCAGCTGTTCACCCGCCGCCTGGCGCAGATGTGCGTGGATGCCGGCGTCGAGTTCCGCTTCGACCAGGACATCACCGGCCTGGAGTTCGATGGCGATCGCATCACCGGCGCGCGCATCGACGGCAAGCTGGAAAGCGCGGACCGCTTCGTGGTCGCGCTGGGCAGCTACTCACCGGCGCTGGTGGCTCCGCTGGGCATGCGCCTGCCGGTGTACCCGCTGAAGGGCTATTCGCTGACCCTGCCGATCACCGACCCGGCGATGGCGCCGACCTCCACCATCCTCGACGAGAGCTACAAGGTGGCGGTGACCCGCTTCGACGACCGCATCCGCGTCGGTGGCATGGCCGAAGTGGCCGGCTTCGACCTGTCGCTGTCGCAGCGCCGTCGCGAGACCCTGGAACTGGTGGTCAGCGACCTGTACCCGAAGGGCGGCGACCTGTCGCGCGCGCAGTTCTGGACCGGCCTGCGCCCGGCCACGCCGGACGGTACGCCGGTGATCGGCGCCACGCCGTTCCGCAACCTGTACCTCAACACCGGCCACGGCACCCTGGGCTGGACCATGGCCTGCGGCTCGGGCCGTTACCTGGCCGACCTGATGAGCGCGCGCCAGCCGCAGATCAGCACTGAAGGCCTGGATATTTTCCGCTACGGCCAGTACGGTCACGCCCCGCAACAAGAGAACCGCACATGCGTCCTGCCCGCGCGCTGATCGATCTGGGCGCCCTGCGCAGCAACTACCGGCTCGCCCGTGAACTGGGCGGTGGCAAGGCCCTGGCGATCATCAAGGCCGATGCCTATGGCCATGGCGCGGTGCGCTGTGCGCAGGCGCTGGAAGGTGAGGCCGATGGTTTCGGCGTGGCCACCATCGAAGAAGCACTGGAGCTGCGCCAGGCCGGCATCCGTGCGCCGATCCTGCTGCTGGAAGGCATCTTCGAGCCCAGTGACATGGCGCTGGTGGCCGAACACGATTTCTGGTTTGCGGTGGGCTCGCCGTGGCAGCTGGAAGCGCTGGTCGCGTTCGACAGCCCGCGCCCGTTGACGGTGTGGCTGAAGCTGGACAGCGGCATGCATCGCCTCGGCCTGGACGTGGACAGCTTCCGCGCCGCGCATGCGCGCCTGTCGGCGCTGCCGCAGGTCGAGCGCATCGTGCTGATGACCCACCTTGCGCGCGCCGACGAACTGGACAGCGAACGCACCCATGAACAGGCCGCGACCTTCGCGCGCGCCATCGATGGCCTGCAGGGCGAGACCAGCGTGTGCAACTCGCCGGCGCTGCTGGGCTGGCCGGATGTACGCAGCGACTGGGTACGCCCGGGCCTGATGCTGTACGGCGCCAATCCGCTGCCGGACAACACCGTGCTGACCGGGCGCCTGCGCCCGGTGATGACGATGCAGTCCAAGGTGATCGCCGAGCGCTGGATCGAGGCCGGTGAGCCGGTGGGCTACGGCGCCCGCTTCGTGGCCAAGGCGCGCACCCGCGTGGGCGTGGTCGCGCTCGGCTATGCCGACGGGTATCCGCAGTTCGCCCCGAATGGCACCCCGGTGCTGATTGACGATCAGCCCGGTGCCCTGATCGGGCGCGTGTCGATGGACATGCTGACCGTGGACCTGACCGCGCATGCGCAGGCCGGCATCGGCAGCGTGGTGGAGCTGTGGGGATCTGCGCCGACGCTGTCTGAACTGGCGCCGCGCTGTGGCGTGAGCGCGTACCAGTTGCCGTGTGCGGTCAAGCGCGTGGCGAAGGTGTACGTGTAGGGCCGAGCCCGCGCTCGGCTCTGGTGGCGGCTGACCTTGGCCGGTGCCGTGAATGGGTGTCGACCAAGGTCGACACCTGCCGATGGGCTTATCGCGCAGCGGTCGCCTCGCTGGCCAGCTGGCGCTTGACCCAGTCATCGATCAGGCGCTTCTCGTAGCGAAGCGGATCGCTGTCGCTCTTCAGGCCGACGTTGTGCAGGTAGCCGGTATCGCTCAGGCGCGCATCGCCCTCGCTGACGATGCGTCCGTTGGCATCCTTCAAGGTGTACTGCAGGCTGATCCGCGGTGGGTAGATGTCGCGCATGATCCGGATGTCGCGGCCGCGCGGGCCGTGCCATGGCTCGTAGTCACCGGCGCGCTTGATGTCGACCAGGGTCACATCGAGCGTCTGCCCTGGCTGCAGCGGCTTGGCGGCGGCGGTCTGCAGGTAGCGCGCCAGCTGCTGCACCCAGTCGCCACGCTCGGCCTCGAAGCGGTTGGTGCTTTGGCGGATCTCGGTGAATTTGGCCGGATCGTCCCACTTCACATTGACCGGGCCATCGGCCTGCAGTGCGCGCGGCGCTTCCGGGTCGGTCACGGTGCGCGGTGCCGCGTTGGCGCCGCCCGCCACAAGAGCCCCTGCCAACAGGGCAATCGCGATTGAGCGTTTCATGACGGTCTCCTGCGTCCCCTCGATGGGGCGATGTTGATCACAGATCGAGTGTGATCCTGCTTTCAGGCGACAGCAATGGCCTGATGCGTCGGGCACAAGGGTGGTTGCCGCCAATTCATCGTCGTCAACCATGACTGACGGCGCTTGACGCTGTGAATACGCCCTCTGGAAGATGCTGTGCCTCCAACCCGGCCCGCACAGACGCCCTTGTCCACACTGCCGCCCCTCGTGGAGCGCCCACCGATGATGGTGCCGGCGCCCGAACCCGACCTGCATCATGGCGTGCTTGAGCGCATCAACGCCGGTTTCTGCGTGATCCAGGTGCTGTTCGAGGGCGATCGTGCGGTCGACTATCGTTTCATCGAGGTCAACGACGCCTTCGAGCGCCACACCGGCCTGAAGGATGCGTGCGGCCAGCGCATGAGCGTGCTGGAACCGCACCATGAGGAAGACTGGTTCCGCATCTACGGTGAGGTCGCACGCAGCGGTCGCCCCGCCCAGTTCGAGATGGAAGCGCGCGCGCTGGGCCGCTCGTTCGCGGTTGACGCGGTGCGCGTGGGCCGGCCGGGCGAGGACAAGGTCGGCATCCTGTTCTTCGACATCACCGCGCGCAAGCAGATGGAAGTGGAGCTGGGCGAGAGCGAAGCCCGCTTCAGCGCGCTGGCCGATGGCCTGCCGATGCCGGTGTGGGTGCTCGACGAGCGCGGCCATGCCCGATTCGTCAACAGCGCCTTCAGCGAGTTCTTCGGCGGTGACGAGACGCGTGTGCCGGAAGACGTCTGGCGTGGCCTGGTGCACCCGGACGATGCGTCGGTGTTCGAGTACGAACTGCAGGAAGCGCTGAAGGCGCAGCGCTCGATGCATGCGCTGGTGCGCGCGCGCCGTGCCGACGGGCAGTGGCGCTGGCTGGAGATGAATGCCCGCCCGCGCTTCTCGCGCATGGGGCGCTTCATCGGCCTGGCCGGCAGCAGCCCGGACGTGACCGAACGCCGCGAGATCGAACTGGCCCGCGAGGAACTGCTGCAGTCCGAGCGCGCTGCGCGCAGTGCGGCGGAAAACATGGCGCGGCTGAAGGATGAATTCCTGGCCACGCTGTCGCATGAGCTGCGTACGCCGTTGACCACCATCCTCGGCTGGAGTGAGCTGCTGCTGCAGCGCGTGGACAACACCAGCCCGCTGTACAAGGGCCTGAACGTGATCGCCAACAGCGCCGGCGCGCAGAAGCGGCTGATCTCGGACATGCTCGACCTCAGCAGCATGCTGCTGGGCAAGGTGCAGCTGGAGGTGGAAGTGCTGGACCTGAGCACGGTGCTGGGTGAGGCCCTCGGCGCGCAGGAACTGGTGGCCGAAGGCAAGGCGCTGGACGTGCACCTGCAGCTGCCCGGGCAACCCAGCCTGGTGCTGGGCGATGCCACGCGCCTGCAGCAGGTGTTCTGGAACCTGCTCTCGAACGCGATCAAGTTCACCCCGGCTGAAGGCCGCATCGACCTGCAGCTGCGGGCCGATGGCAATCACTGGGAGATCACCGTGCGCGATACCGGTGATGGCATCGCGCCCGAATTCCTCAATCATCTGTTCAGCCGCTTCCGCCAGGCCGATGGCACCACCACCCGACGCCATGGTGGACTGGGACTGGGCCTGGCGATCGTGCAGCAGCTGGTCGAACTGCATGGCGGCACGGTCGCCGCGGCCAGCGAGGGCCACGGCCACGGCTCCACCTTTACCGTGCGCCTGCCGAAGCACATTCCCGATGCCGAGCGGCGTCCGCTGCGCGAAGTGATCAGCGGGCCGATCCTGGAACCGGTGATCGTCGAGCCGTACCCGCTGCGCGGCATGCACGTGCTGGCGGTGGAAGACCAGCCGGAAGTGCTGGAGTACCTGCGGCGCATGCTGGAAGAGCAGGGCGCCAGCGTGTCCGCGGCCAGTTCGGCCGGTGAGGCGCTGGCGCTGCTGGCCGATACCGGCCATCTGCAGTACCACGTGATGTTGACCGACATCGGCATGCCGGGCATGGATGGGTATGGCCTGGTGCGTACGCTGCGCGAGGACATGGGCGTGGACGCCATGACCCTGCCCGCGGTGGCCGTGACCGCGCTGGCGCGTGCCGATGACCGCCGGCGCGCGCTGGCGTCGGGCTTCCAGGAACACGTGGCCAAGCCGTACTCGGTGGCGCAGCTGGTGGCTGCGGTGCGCAAGGTGCAGGTACCCCGCGCGGACAGCGCGCTGCACTGAGCATTCACGGCCGATCGGCGACCCTGCCTGCAGGAGGTCGCCGATGTCCCGCATAGCTCCCCGCATCCATACCGACCCGGCGCAGATCGCGCGCCTGGAAGCCCTGCTGCCGCAGCTGGAAGGCGAAACGCAGGTGGAACTGACCCTGCACGATGGTCGCCGCCTGCTCGGCACCGTCGCGGTGAGACCGACGGTGCAGCAGTACCGCAACGAGGCCGGTGACGAAGGCAGCAATGGCCAGCTGCGCCTGGATGACTACGATACGCCGGTGCAGCAGCACCATGTCTGGCTGGACGAGATTGCCAGCATCCGGCAGTTGCCACCGAGGACCGCGTAAACCGGTAGCGCCGGGCCATGCCCGGCGACCGGTTGCCGATCCCTCACGCTCAATGCTCGAACAACGTCGGCGTCGCTTCGAACCGGCGCGCGTAGGCACGTTCTTCAGCGACCCGGGCCACCTCGTCATCGGCCAGGTCCGGCGCGCCGTACACCGCATACGCCACGCTGCCGTCGGCGCCATGGCCAACCTGGTGCAGCCGGTAGCGTGAGTGGCCGCCGCCGGTGTCCTCGGGGTAATGCACGGGCGGATGGCTGCCTTCCAGGTCCATTTCGCTGTTGTCGACCACGCCACCGACGAACAAGGCTCGCATGCAGGTTCTCCTGGGTTTCCGGGGGGAGCCTCTACCCTGAACGTTTCAATGTTTCTGCCACATCAAGGCCCCGTTCGGGTTTCGCAAAGCGACCAGCCGGGGCCGGCGCGGCCAAGCCGGTACAATGGACGGCCCTCACGCTTGAAGTACCCGCGCCGATGGCCTCCAGCGACGACGCCCCCCTGCAGACCCTGCTCCTGCCGTTCTCCCAAGGCGCCCTGCGCTGGCCGGAGGGCCCGGTGGCGTTCCTGCGTGCCCGCGATGGCTGGCCGCTGCGCGAAGCGGCCGGCAACCGCGAGGTGCACTGCGAACAGAGCTTTGCCCCGTTCGCGCAGCCACTGCAGCAGGCCGCCGGCTGGACCGTCTGTGGCCAGCTGGATGATGTGGCCGGCAAGGGCCGTTACCCGCTGGTGCTGGTGCTGCCACCGCGCCAGCGTGAAGAAGCCCGTGCGCTGTTCGCCCGCGCTCTGGCGCTGGTCGCCGAAGGCGGCCGCATCGTTGCCTGCCAGTCCAACAATGAAGGCGCGCGCTCCGGTGAAGGCGACCTCAAGCAGCTGGCCGGCCTCGGTGGTTGCCTGACCAAGAACCACTGCCGCGTGTACTGGACCGCCCCGCTGCAGGGCCAGCACGACGCCGACCTGGCCAAGCGCTGGTCCGCGCTGGATGCGGTGCGCCCGATCGTGGGTGGCCGCTTCCTCAGCCGCCCGGGCGTGTTCGCCTGGGATCGCATCGATCCGGCGTCGGCGCTGCTGGCCGAGCACCTGCCGGCCGATCTGGCCGGACGCGCTGCCGACCTGGGCGCTGGCTACGGCTATCTGTCGCGCGAGCTGCTGGAACGCTGCCCGAAGATCACTGCGCTGGACCTGTACGAGGCCGAGCAGCGTGCGCTGGCGTTGGCCGAACTGAACCTGGCGCCGCCGCCGCGCGCGCTGCCGCTGCGCTTCCTGTGGCAGGACGTCACCGCCGGCATCGAGCCAGGCTACGACGTCATCATCAGCAATCCGCCGTTCCACACGCCGTCGCGTGCCGACCGCCCGGACATCGGCCAGCGCTTCATCGCCGTGGCCGCGCAGGCACTGCGCCCGGGCGGGCGCCTGTACGTGGTGGCCAACCGCCACCTGCCGTACGAGCACACTCTCAACGACAGCTTCGGCGCGGTGCGCGTGGTCGCCGAGCGCGACGGCTTCAAGCTGGTTGAAGCCGTGAAGGGGAAGGGCAAGTGAAGCTGGTCAAGCACATCGCCAACCTGGGCTATGGCAGCCGCAAGCAGGTGCAGTGGATGTTCCGCGAAGGCCGCGTCACCGACGCCGACGGCGAGGTGCTGTATGCCGACGACCAGGTGCCGCACGAGGCGATCCGGGTCGATGGCGAGCCGCTGGACCCGCCGGTGGGGCTGTCGATCGCGCTGCACAAGCCGGCCGGCTACACCTGTTCGACCAAGGACACCGGCCGCCTGATCTACGACCTGCTGCCGCCGCGTTTCCGCGACCGCGACCCGGTGCTGTCCACGGTGGGCCGCCTCGACCGCGAGACCAGTGGCCTGCTGTTGCTGACCGACGATGGCAGCCTGCTGCACCGGATCATCTCGCCGAAGTCGAAGCTGCCGAAAGTCTATGAGGTCGAGTTGAGCGACGACCTGCGCGGCGACGAGGTAGCGCTGTTCGCCAGCGGTACGCTGATGCTGGAGTCCGAGAAGACGCCCCTGCTGCCGGCTGAACTGGAAGTGCTGGAGGCGCGTCGCGCGCGGCTGGTGCTGCATGAAGGCCGCTACCATCAGGTACGCCGCATGTTCGCCGCCACCGGCAACCACGTGCAGGCCCTGCACCGCAGCCGCGTCGGCGGGCTGGACCTGCAGGGGCTGGACGAAGGGCAATGGCGGCAGCTCACTTCCACCGACCTGGATACGCTGTTCGCTCCATGACCACCATCGCTGCGCTGCCGTTCCTGCCCGACGCCGTCATCTTCGACATGGACGGCCTGATGATCGACAGCGAGCGCGTCTCGCTGGCCTGCTGGAGCGAGGCCGCCGACGAATTCGGGCTGGGCCTGGAAGAAGCCGTGTTCCTGCGCATGGTCGGCCTCGGTGACCGTGATACGCACGCGTTGCTGCGCGCGCAGGGCATCGAGGACAGCGTGATCGAGGCGGTGGCGGCACGTTGTCATGAGCTGTACGAAGCACGCACGCAGACCGGGCTGCCGCTGCGACCAGGCATCCTGGAGCTGCTGGAGCTGCTGAAGGCGCACGCGGTACCGCGTGCGGTGGCGACCACCACGCGGCAGCCGCGCGCCAACCGCAAGCTGGCGGCCGCAGGCCTGCTGCCGTACTTCGATGCCGTGATCACCAGTGGTGACGTGGCGCGGCCGAAGCCGGCGCCGGACATCTACCTGCTGGCCGCGCAGCGGCTGGGCCAGGTGCCCGAGCGCTGCCTGGCGCTGGAAGACTCACCGGCCGGCACGCGCGCCGCACTGGCGGCCGGCATGACCGTGATCCAGGTGCCGGATCTGGTGCATCCGGATGAAGAGCTGCGCGCACTGGGCCACCGCATCGTCGGCTCGCTGGTGGACGCGCACGCGCTGCTGCTGCCGCTGCTGCCGAGGTAAGGTGGGTGCCGACCGCTGGTCGGCACTCTTTACTGCTTTGGTGGGTGCCAACCTTGGTTGGCACACCCCCCTGCCCAGGTGGGTGCCGACCGTTGGTCGGCACACCTGCCCAATCACACCCGCCCGAACACCAGCGCAGCGTTGGTACCACCGAAGCCGAAGCTGTTGGACATCACCGTATCCAGCGTCTGCTCGCGGCTCTCGCGCAGGATCGGGAAGCTCTCCACCTTCGGGTCCAGTTCGCCGATGTTGGCCGAACCGGCAACGAAACCATCGCGCATCATCAGCAGGCAGTAGATTGCCTCGTGCACGCTGGCCGCGCCCAGCGAATGGCCGGACAGCGCCTTGGTGGAGGACAGCGGCGGCATCGCGTCGCCGAACACTTCGCGGATTGCGTTGAGCTCGGTGACGTCGCCCAGCGGCGTGGAGGTGCCGTGGGTGTTGAGGTAGTCCAGCGGGCGATCGACGCCCTGCAGCGCCATCTTCATGCAGCGCACCGCGCCTTCGCCGGACGGGGCGACCATGTCGGCGCCATCGGAGGTCACGCCATAGCCGATCAGCTCGGCATGGATGTGCGCACCGCGCGCGACGGCGTGGTCGTAATCCTCCAGCACCAGCATGCCGCCGCCACCGGCGATGACGAAGCCGTCGCGGTCCTTGTCGTACGGGCGCGAGGCGCTGGCCGGGGTGTCGTTGAAGCTGGTCGACAGCGCGCCCATCGCGTCGAACATCACGCTCATCGACCAGTGCAGGTCTTCGCCACCCCCGGCGAACATGATGTCCTGCGCGCCATGGCGGATCATGTCCGCGGCGGCGCCGATGCAGTGCGCCGAGGTCGCGCAGGCGGCCGACAGCGAATAGCTGACGCCCTTGATCTGGTAGGCCGTGGCCAGGCAGGCGGAGACCGTCGAGCACATCGTGCGCGGCACCATGTACGGGCCGACCTTGCGCACGCCACGTTCGCGCAGCAGGTCGACCGCGCCGATCTGCCACTCGCTGGAGCCGCCACCGGAACCGGCGATCAGGCCGGTACGCAGGTTGCTGATCTGCTCGGGGCTGAGCCCGGCATCGGCGATGGCATCGCGCATGGACAGGTAGGCGAAAGCCGCCGCATCGCTCATGAAGCGCTTCTGCTTGCGGTCGATCAGCGCCTCCAGATCGAGGTCGACGCGACCGCCGACCTGGCTGCGCAGGCCCGCTTCGGCGTGGTCGGCCAGGGCGGTGATGCCCGAGCGCCCTTCGCGCAGCGCAGCCGAAACGGTATCCAGATCATTGCCGAGGCAGGACGTGATGCCCATGCCGGTGATGACGACGCGACGCATCAGAAGCTCCCGGTTTCAGTGAACAGGCCGACGCGCAGGTCGCGCGCGCTGTAGATTTCGCGATCATCCACGTACATGCGGGCGTCCGACTGGGCCATCACCAGCTTGCGGTTGATGACCCGGCTGATGTCGATCTCGTAGCGCACCCGCTTGGCCTCCGGCAGGACCTGGCCGGTGAACTTCACCTCGCCGCAGCCCAGTGCGCGGCCCTTGCCCGGGGCGCCCAGCCAGGTCAGGAAGAAGCCGGTCAGCTGCCACATGGCATCCAGGCCCAGGCAGCCGGGCATCACCGGGTCACCGATGAAGTGGCAGCCGAAGAACCACAGGTCCGGGCGGATATCCAGCTCGGCGCGTACCATGCCCTTGCCATGCGGTCCGCCGTCCTCGCGGATGTCGGTGATGCGGTCGAACATCAGCATCGGATCGTTGGGCAAACGGCCGGCGGCGGTGCCGAACAGTTCACCGCGTGCGCTGGCCAGCAGCTGTTCGCGGTTGAACGCGTGGAGACGGGTCATGAAGCACAATCCTGGAAGCGGGGAAACGGGAAAACAAGTCCTCGAGGATGCCCGTGGAAACTGTGCCGATCAAACATTTCAACCGTACGCAACCGTAGTGTTTTCAAGGGAATACGCGCATCCTGTTGATGTGCAACGACCATACTTCGGCGTGTGGCCCGTTCGGCACGCCCCCGCCTTTTCCGCCTGACATGACCCGACTGCGCAAGATCATCCACGTTGACATGGACGCGTTCTACGCGTCGGTGGAGCAGCGCGACGATCCGTCACTGCGCGGCAAGCCGGTGGTTGTGGCATGGCGCGGCGCACGCTCGGTGGTGTGCGCGGCCTCGTACGAGGCACGCGTGTTCGGCGTGCGTTCGGCGATGCCCGCCGTGCGTGCCGAGCGCCTGTGCCCGGACGCGATCTTCGTGCCGCCGGACTTCGCACGTTACAAGGCGGTGTCACAGCAGGTACGCGGGATCTTCCTGCGCCATACCGACCTGGTCGAGCCGTTGTCGCTGGACGAGGCCTACCTGGACGTGACCGAGCCGAAGAGCGGCATCGAACTGGCCACCGACATCGCCCGCACCATCCGTGCGCAGATCCGCGAGGAGACGAACCTGACCGCTTCAGCCGGGATCGCGCCGAACAAGTTCCTGGCCAAGATCGCATCGGACTGGCGCAAGCCCGACGGCCAGTTCGTGATTCCGCCGCAGCGGGTGGACGCCTTCCTGCTGCCACTGCCGGTGAACAGGGTGCCCGGCGTCGGCAAGGTGATGGAAGGAAAACTTGCCGCACGTGGCATCGTCACCTGCGGCGATCTGCGGCAGTGGGCCTTGATCGATCTGGAAGAGGCGTTCGGCAGTTTCGGTCGCAGCCTGTACAACCGTGCGCGCGGCATCGACGAGCGGCCGGTGGAGCCGGACCAGCAGGTGCAGTCGATCTCCTCGGAGGACACCTTCGCCGAGGACCTGCCGTTGGAAGACCTCGGCGAAGCGATCGTGCAGCTGGCGGAGAAGACCTGGAATGCCACGCGCAAGACCGAGCGTGTCGGCCACACCGTGGTGCTGAAGCTGAAGACCGCGCAGTTCCGCATCCTCACCCGCAGCTTCACTCCGGAGCGCCCGCCCGAGTCGATGGAAGAACTGCGCGACATCGCCCTGGCCCTGCGTGCCCGCGTCGACCTGCCAGCGGAGACCCGCTACCGGCTGGTCGGCGTCGGACTCGGCGGCTTCCGCGAAAAGGAACCGGTGGTGCAGGGGGAATTGTTCGAGCACGACATGAACAATCCCACAGATACCTAATCATCAAACAGTGGGGTCAGAGCCCGTTGCGTAGCAACGGGATCCGACCCCGTGCCGGCCAACGGTCGGCACCCACCATCAGCAGCAGGTTCCGACAGTTAGCGGGAAACTATCGAAGGCGGGGGGGGGGGGGGGGGGGGGGGGGGGGGGGGGGGGGGGGGGGGGGGGCGGCGCCCCCCCCCCCCCCCCCCCGCCCCGCCCCCCCCCCCCCCCCCCCCCCCCCCCCCCCCCCCCCCCCCCCCCCCCGCCCACCCTCAGGAAACCAGCTTCTGCTGTTGCTTCGGCTGTTGCTGTTGCCTCTGCGGGTGCAGGGTGCAGCCCTGCAAAAGAAAACCCCCTAGCTCATGGCCACTGCATCTCGCCCTTGGCCACCTTCGCACTCAGTTCCAGCGATGCCACGCCGTCCAGCTTCGGGTAGCGCGCCTGCATTGCTTTCACCAGCGCCGCACTGTCCTTGGCCTTTGCCGTCTCGGCGTCGAACGCACGGATGTAGTCCGCGGTGAAGCGCAGCGCACTGGCATCCAGCGCCGCACCCGGCGCGTAATGCCCCGGCACCACCACCTTCGGCTTCAGTGCCTGCAGCCGCTGCAGGGTCTGCAGCCAGTCGGTGTGCGACTTCGGCGTCTGCGTGTCGGCCATCCACACGTGTTCACCGGCCACCACCGGAATGCCACCGACGATCGCGCGCAGCGACGGCACCCACAGCACCGTGCGGTCCGGGGTCGGGCCATCCAGGCCAATCAGCGGCAGGCGCTGGCCTTCCAGCTGCAGGGCATCGCCGTCCAGCACCTGCGGCACCACGATGCGCGCGGGCACGTCGGTACCCATCTTCGGCCCCCAGTAGGCCAGCTTGCCGGCCTGGGTCTGCTGGATGTGGGCGACGGTCTGCGCGGTGGCGACGATGCGTGCCTGCGGGAACGCGTCCTGCACGGTGGCCAGGCCGAAGTAGTAATCCGGATCACCGTGGCTGATGTAGATCGTGGTCAGCTGCTTGCCGCTGGCGCGGATCAGCGCGACCAGCTTGCGCGCGTCACTGGCACCAAACTGCGCATTGACCAGGATCGCGTCGTGGCGGCCTTCGATCAGCACCGAGGACACCGAGAACATCGCCTGCGGGCCGGGATGGAAGGTCTGCAGGTGCAATTGGGATTTCGTCGCCGTGGCCGGAGCGGCAGCGGCCGGCGCCGCCAGCAGCGGCGCACTGGCGAAGCCAGCGACAAGGGCGAGGGGAAGCAGCAGGGCAGCGGTACGCATCGGAATTCCTTGTGTAGCGCCGAGCCAATGCCCGGCTGCAGGTTCGCGTAGCGCCGAGCGCAGGCTCGGCACTACAAGGGACGCACGTGGATCAATACGCCGCGGTGATGATCTGCTTCGGGTACGCGTGCGCTTCCAGCTCAGCGACGAACGCGGCGCCGTAGTCGGCGTAGCTGATGCGGCTATGGCCGCTGGCATCGGCCAGGAGCGCCTTGGGCTGCACGCGGTACTGGCCACGCTCTTCACCCGGGCCGATTTCGGCGGCCGGCGAGAAGAAGGTCCAGTCCAGGTCATCCACCGCCTGCAGGCGGTTGAACGCTTCGCGGTGGGCCAGTGCGTACGGCTTGTAGGCCTCCGGGAAGGTGGGGGTATCGACCAGCTGCACGCCGGGGGCCACTTCCAGGCTGCCGGCACCACCGACCACCACCAGGCGCGGTACACCGGCCTTGCATGCGGCGGCGGCCAGTTGCGCGGCAACCTCGCCCACGCGTCCGATGTCATCGCCCGGGCGCGGGCCGTAGGCGCTGGCCAGTACGTCGTGGCCGGCGATGGCGGCGACCAGCGCGTCCAGGTCATCCAGCGAAGCGATCACCGGGTGGGCGCCGGCCAGCTCGGCCGGAAGGTCCTGTGCGCTGCGCACGATGACGGTGAGTTCGTGGCCGCGGGCCAGCGCGTGGCGGGCGATCTGGCGGCCGATGTTGCCGGTGGAACCAACGAGGGCGATCTTCATGGCAGGACTCCGTGGGGCGGTGTGGGGTGGGAATGGGGCCACTCTAGGCCGCTGCAGTCGATCGAAAAACAGCGTATAACGCGCTTGTTTGTTGCATGGATCGAGCATATGGACCGACTGACCGCCATGACCGTGTTCGTCGAAGTGGCCGAGCGCGGCAGCCTCACCGCTGCCGCCGAGGTGCTGGACATGTCGCGGGCGATGGTCAGCCGCTACCTGGCCGAGGTCGAGGGCTGGCTGGGTGCGCGCCTGCTGCACCGGACCACGCGCCGGGTCAGCCTGACCGGCCCGGGCGAGGCGGCGCTGGCGCGCTTCCGTCAGATGCTGGCGATTGGCGAAGAACTGCAGGGCGAGCTGGCCAGTGATGATCCCGAGCCGCACGGCACGCTGCGGGTGACTGCCAGCGTGTCGTTCGGGCAGAGCCACCTGGCGCGGGCGGTGGCCGGCTTTGTTGCGCGTCATCCGGCGGCACGCATCGAACTGCTGCTGGTCGACCGTACGGTGAACCTGGTGGAGGAGCGGGTAGACCTGGCGGTGCGTATCGCGCGCCAGATCGACCCCAGCCTGATCGCACGGCGGCTGGCCACCTGCCGCTCGGTACTGTGCGCGACGCCGTCCTACCTGCAGGCACGCGGCACACCGACCGCCCCCGAGCACCTGGCCGCGCACAACTGCCTGACCCATCACTACGTCGGCAGAAGCCTGTGGCAGCTGCACCGCGATGGCCGTTCGTTGTCGGTGGCGGTAGGCGGGAACATCAGTGCCAACGAGGCCTCGCTGCTGCTGGAGGCGGTGCGCGCCGGTGCCGGCATTGCCATGCTGCCGACCTACCAGGTGGCGCCGCTGCTGCGCAGTGGCGAGCTGATCGAACTGCTGCCCGGATTCAGCCTGGATGAGCTCGGCATTCATGCCGTGTACGCGTCGCGGCGCCAGCAGCCCGCTATCATGCGGCGATTCCTGGACTACCTGGCCGAGTGTTTCGCCAGCCCGGCCTTCCAGGATCTGGATTGGCGCCCACCGGGCAAGGAGAACACATGAACCATGGACAGGCCTTGATCGACCACAACCGTGCTGCCTGGGACCGCCAGGCCAGCGAAGTGCGCGAATGGTCGCGCCCGGTGGAGAGTTCAACCATTGCCGCCGCGCGCGAAGGCCGCTGGCAGGTGCACCTCACGCCCCGCGCGTTGCCACTGGACTGGCTGGGCGACGTGCGCGGCCGTCGCATCCTGTGCCTGGCCTCGGGCGGGGGCCAGCAGGCGCCGGTGCTGGCGGCGGCCGGCGCCGACGTCACCGTGTTCGACCTGTCCGACGGGCAGCTGGAACAGGACCGCCGGGTCGCTGCGCGCGACGGCCTGCAGCTGCGCACGGTGCAGGGCGACATGCGCGACCTGCACGTGTTCGCCAACGACAGCTTCGACGTGGTGTTCCACCCGATCTCCAACCTGTACGTGCCCGACGTGCGTCCGGTGTGGACCGAATGCCGCCGTGTGCTGGCGCGCGACGGGATGCTGATGGCCAGCTTCTACAACCCGGTGCTGTTCGTCGGTGCACGTGATCCGCAGCTGGATGCACAGGGCCTGATCCGGCCGCGGTACGCCATTCCCTATTCGGACCTGGAAGACCTGGCGCCGGCCGAGCGCGAGGCAAAGCTGGCCCGTGGCGATGCGCTGACCTTCGGCCACAGCCTGACCGAACTGATCGGTGGGCAGCTGGATGCCGGCTTCGTCATCGACCGCTTCATGGAAGACTGGCAGCCGCAGCCGCGCTTCCTGATCGACCGCTATCTGCCCACCTTCCTCGCCACCCGCGCACGCAGGATCGGCTGAGGCACAGCGGCAGAAGGGTCTGCGGAAAAAGCGGCGGCGTACAATGGACGGCCCCACGTTCAACAGGTGCCGTCCCTTGTCGTATCCCTATCCGCTGGTCGTGTTCGACCTCGATGGCACGCTGGTCGACAGCGCGGCTGATATCGCTGAAGCGCTGAACCGCACGCTGGAGGCCATCGGTGTGGCACGCGTGCCGGAAACCACGGTGCTCGGCTGGATCGGCGACGGTGTGCGCCGCCTGGTCGAACAGGCCGTGCATGCGGCCGGCCGCGAGGTCGACATGGGCGAAGTGATGCCGGTGTTCATGGTGCACTACCGTGAGTGCCTGCTGCGCAGCCCGCGCCTGTTCGATGGCGTGGCCGAGGCACTGGCCCAGCTGCGTGCACGCCATGTGCCGCTGGCAATCTGCACCAACAAGCCCGAAGCGCTGGTGCCACCGCTGCTGCAGCACCTGGGCATCGGTGATGCGTTCGCGCTGATACTGGGCGGCGATTCGCTGCCGCAGCGCAAGCCCAGCGGTGAGCCACTGCGACACATCGCCGCGCACTTCGGGTTGCCGGTGGATGCCTGCCTGATGGTGGGCGATTCGCTGACCGACTACCGTGCCGCCGAAGATGCCGGCATGCCGATCGCGCTGGTGCGCTACGGCTATCCGCGCGGCCTGGACCTGGCCACCGCGCATGCGGTGGCGGTGATCGACGACCTGCGTGAGCTGCCGGGGTTGGCCACGGGCATTCCGGTATAGAGCCGAGCCCACGCTCGGCTCACAGTAGATCGACGCCATGCGTCGATGGCGTCAGGATGCGCCGGGCAATGCCCGGCGCATTTCCTTACTTCGGCTGGTAACGCACGCTCAGCTGGTACTCGCGGCCGGGCTGGTTGAACCACGCCACCGTCTCGTAGCGGCGGTCGAACACGTTGGCGGCACGCGCCAGCAGCGACCATTCCGGCGTCAGCGCGTACTCGGCGCGCAGGTCCAAGGTACCGTAGCCGCCAACCTTCACCGCGTTGGCGGCATCGTCATAACGCTTGCCCGCACCCTGCAGGGTCAGGCCGGCGCGGAAACCGCCGAAACGACGGTCGATGTCCAGGCGTGCGGTCTGCTGTGCACGGCGCGGCAGCCAGTTGTCGAACTGGGTGCTGCCGTGGGTGCGGTTGCGCGGGTCGGTGTAGCTCAGCTGCGCGTTGATGTCGAAGCCGGCCAACAGCACGCCGCCGGTCAGCTCGGCGCCACGGATGCGCGCCTTCTCCACCTGCTGCATTTTCATGGTGGACGCATCGTAGGTGATCAGGTCATCGATGCGGGTCTCGTACACGTCCAAGCCCCAATGCCAGCCCTGGCCCTGCTGTGAAACCCCCAGGTTGGCGCTCTTGGACTTCTCCGGCTTCAACGTCGGCACGCCGCTCCACGGGTCGTACAGGTCGCTGAAGGTCGGTGCCTTGAACGCGGTGCCGTAGCTGGCATTGACACGCAGGCCGTGCTCCAGCTGCATCGCCCAGCCGAGGCTGCCAGTGGCATGGTTGCCGAACTGCTGGTTGTCGTCGTTGCGCGCGCTGGCCTGCAGCTGGTGGCGGCCGAAGCGGCCCTGGTACTGCACGAACACGCCGGTGTTGCGGCGGCTGTCGACGAGATACCCGGCGCTGCTGCCATCCAGATTGTCTTCGCTCCAGTCCACGCCGGTGCTCAGCAGCTGGCCTTCGGCCAAGGTGATGTCACCCTGCAGCGAGGCGCTGTCGCGATGGGTCTGCGCGCTGCCGCGGGCACCGAAGTCGCCGAAGTTGTCCGACTCGTTGTCGCTGCGGCCGACATTGGCAGTGAAGGCCAGGCGTTCGGATGGGGTGTAGCGCACCTTGCCGGCCAGCACCTGCTGGCGGGTTTCCGAGTAGTTGTAATAGCCGTCGTAGTGGTTCTTGCCGTCGGCGCGCAGCGCGCTGCCTTCCACGTTCCACTGGTCGTTGAAGGTGTAGCCGCCACGCAGGCTCTTGGACAGGTTGCGGTAGCCATCGCGGTCGGGTTCGTCGGCGAAGCAGCCGGTGAACAGCGTCGCCGAGCCGCGACAGGCGTCGATGCCATCGGAATGCTGGTAGGCGATGTCGGCGCCGAACCAGCCGCGTTCGGTACCGCCGCCGATGCCGCCGCTGGCTTCGCGCAGGCCGTTGCTGCCGCCACCGAGCTGGAAGTGCGGAGCAAAATCGCCCTGGTTGCGGCGGGTGAAGATCTGGATCACGCCCCCGATGGCGTCGGCGCCGTACAGGCTGGACTGCGGGCCGCGCACGATTTCCACGCGCTCGATCTGCGCCAGCGGCAGGTCCTGGTACATGGCCAGGCCGAGGTCGGCGCTGTTGATGCGCACGCCGTCGACCAGCACCACGGTGTGGCCCGAGTTGGTGCCGCGCAGGAACAGCGAGCTCTGCTTGCCGAGCCCGCCGGCATTGGCCAGGTTGATGCCGGCGCGGCCACGCAGCAGCTCCTGCAGCGAGGTGGCCTGGCTGGATTCGATCTGCGCGCGATCGATCACCTGTGCCGGCGCGATGCTGTCCTGCAGGGCGATCGGGGTGCGGGTGGCGGTGACCAGGATCTGGTCGAGCGCGGTGGTGTCATCGGCGGCCTGGGCCAGCGCGGGCAGGGCGGCCAGCACGGCCAGGGACAGCATTCGGGACTGCAGCTTCATGGGGGACTCCAGGTGCCACGCACGCCCGCGTGGCGAAGGGGAGGAGCCGCGAAGGCAGGCATGCGCCGACGCCGCAGCGCAGGCTGCGGTCATCCAGCGCCATGCCCACCGCATCGCGACCTGAGGCTTCCGGGCCGGTCTCCGGGCTTGCCGCCGGGTGGCGCGAGGCCACCGTCCAGGCGCCTTCCCATGCCTGCGGCACAGTGGTGTTGTTGCCTGGAACTGACGTGCTTACCGTTGCGGGGGCAGCGCCGGCATGGCGTTGAATCACGCGTCACCGGCTTCCCGTTTCAACCTGCCGGCCGTGGCCGCAGGTCACCTGGAAGTGCGCGCAGTCTACGGCATCGAAGGCGGCCCGTAGCGTCGAGCCTGCTCGACTGCCTTTGCCGTGCCTTTAGAATGGTCCCTCGATCCCGTGGTGCCGTTGCCGATGTCCGCCTGTTTTCCGCTGTTCCCGCGTTGCCCGTACAGGACGCGTGCATGATCCTCGACCTGGTCCGCCATGCCGGCAACGGTCGCGATGAGTTCCTCGATGGCCGCAGCGATCCACCGCAGCTGGCCCGCCTGCCGCAGGAACTGGTCGACGCCTACGCTGCGCAGCCCTGGGAGCGGGTGATCAGTTCGCCGCGGCTGCGCTCGCTGCACACGGCGATGGCCCTGGCCACCCCGCGCGGGCTGGACGTGGAAGCGGACGAGGAATGGGAAGAGCTGGATTTCGGCGATTGGGACGGGCAGTCGCTGTTCGACCTGCCGGAGGACGCGCTGGCGGCCTTTCACGCCGATCCGCATGCATTCCCGCCACCGAATGGTGAAAGCTGGGGCCACTTCGAGCGGCGCATCGCGCGCGCGCTGGATCGCCTGCTTGATGTTGACGATCCGGTGCCGACGCTGGTGGTCAGCCATGGTGGTCCACTGCGCATGGTGCTGTCACAGGTCTGCGGCCTGCCGATGTCACTGTGCTGGGCACTGCGCATCGATCACGGCACCCGCCTGCGGGTGTGGGTGGAACGCGGTGAGGTCGGGCTGGTGGGCGAGCTGCTGGAACTGCAGCAGCCCTGACCCGACGGTAGTGCCGGCCGCTGGCCGGCTTCCTCAGGAACGCTGCAAAGATCGTGCAGGTGGCGGCCCGCGGCCGGCACTACCCGTCAGTCCTCGTCGGCGTGCTCGGCCACGCTGTCTTCCGCGTCATCGTCGGCGTCGAAGCGCTGCTCATGCACCGGACCCGACGCCGGGCCGGCCGCCTTCAGCGGGTGCGCGGCGATGCGCGCTTCGTAATCCTGCACCAGCGCCTCACGCTGCGGCTCGCTCAGTTCCTGCCAGTGGCAGTCCAGCAGCGCGCCTTCCAGCGAGTACAACAGGTTCAGGCTGGGCTTGAAGCCCGCGCGCTTGACCTTGACGAAGGCGCCGACCGCACCGATTGCAACCAGGTCCTCGCGGCTGCGCAGGCCGACCTGGCGCAGCCACGCCGCACTCTTCGGGCCGATGTTGCGCAGCTTCGGTGCGCTCATCCCAGCGCCTCGACGAACACGCGGGCGATGGCTTCCAGGCCGGCCTGGTCATCGGCATCGAAGCGGCCGACCTTCGGGCTGTCGATGTCGAATACGCCGATCAGTTCATCACCACGCAGCAGCGGCACCACCAGTTCCGAGCGCGAGGCCGAATCGCAGGCGATGTGGCCGGGGAAGGCATCGACGTCGTCCACGCGCTGGGTCACGCGCTGGCTGGCGGCGGCACCGCACACGCCCTTGTCCAGCGGGATGCGCACGCAGGCCGGCAGGCCCTGGAACGGGCCGACCACCAGCTCCTTGCCATCGTACAGGTAGAAGCCCACCCAGTTCAGGTCGGGCAGGGCGTGGTAGACCAGTGCGGAGAGGTTGGCCGCGTTGGCGATGCGGTCGGACTCGGCGTAGACCAGGCCACGGGCCTGTTCCAGCAGCTGGGCGTATTGTTCCGGCTTGCTGCCGGTAAGCGAGGCATTGGCGAACATGCCCGCAGTCTAGCAAGCACGCCGGGCCGGCGATAATGCACGCCCTGTCGTCCCGTTGGAGCCCATCGATGCCGCTGCCCGCCACGCTGCCGCCCGCCCTGTTCGTTACTGGCACCGATACCGAGATCGGCAAGACTGCAGCCAGCACCGCGCTGCTGCATGCACTGCGCCGGCGCGGCCTGCGCGCGGTAGGCATGAAGCCGGTGGCCAGCGGCAGCGAAGACCTGGGGCAGGGCCTGCGCAACGAAGACGCGCTGGCCCTGCAGGCAGCCAGCTGGCCGGTGCCGGACTACGCCGACCTGAACCCGTATGCGCTGCGGCAGCCGCTGGCACCGGAACTGGCCGCTGCCGAGGATGGCGTGCAGGTGGAGCTGGCGCCGATCGTGGCCGCGTTCGCGCGACTGCGCGCGCAGGCCGATGTCGTGGTGGTGGAGGGCGTTGGCGGTTGGCTGGCGCCGGTCTCGGCCACGCTGGACCAGCTGGACCTGGTACGTGCACTGCGGCTGCCGGTGCTGCTGGTGGTGGGCATGCGGCTGGGCTGCGTCAACCACGCGCGACTGACTGCGCAGTCGCTGCAGGCCAGCGGCGTGGAGTGCCTGGGCTGGATCGGCAACCACATCGACCCGGCGATGCAGCGCCAGGACGAGAACATCACCACGCTGCAGCAGCGCCTGCCGATGCCGTGCTGGGGGCGACTGCCTTATCTGTCGGGAGCGGATGGCGAAGCGCTGAGCGCGCACCTGCTCGAATGATCCTGGGTAGTGCCGGGGGGGGGGGGGGGGGGGGGGGGCCCCGGGGGGCGCGCGCGTCGCGGGCCCGGGGGGGGGGGTCGGGGGG
>NZ_JAWIRX010000024.1:59610-80599 GCF_036319965.1 Stenotrophomonas sp. SMYL41
GAGGGCGACGCGCTGCGCGCGCCCCTCCTCGAATCCGCCTGGGTAGGGCCGGCCGCTGGCCGGCAACTGCATCCACCTGGCGATCCCGAGGTTGCCGGCCAGCGGCCGGCGTTACCGTGCTGCAGCCGCCAGCTCCCGCGCGATCGCACCCAGCCGCTCCACCGCACCGATGAAGCGCGCATCCAGCGTCTGGCAGCACGACAGCCGCAGGCAGTGGCGATAACGCGCACCCCGTGAATAGACCTGGCCGGGCATGAACACGATGTCCTCCTGCAATGCACGCTCGAACAGCTCGCGCGTATCCACGCCCGGCAGTTCCAGCCACAGCAGGAACCCGCCCTGCGGTTCGGTGGCGCGGGTGCCGGCCGGGAAGTGTTCGGCCACCAGCTGGCGCAGCCGTCCCACTTGTTCGCGATACAGCCGGCGCATGCGGTGCAGGTGGTGCTCGTAGCTGCCCGCTTCCAGATACGCGGCCACCGCGTCGCCGAGCAACTGCGGCTCGCCGCCGGTGGACTGGAATTTGAGCAGTGCGATGCGTTCGGCGAAGCGGCCGCCGTCCAGCCAGCCGATGCGGTAATCCGGTGCCAGTGTCTTGGAGAAACCACCGACCACCATCACCCAGCCATCGCGATCAAAGGCCTTCAGCAAGGGCGCCGGCGGTTCGCAGAACTGCAGCTCGGCGTACACCGCATCCTCGATCAGCGGCAGTTGCCGTGCGTTGACCAGTTCGGCCAGACGTTGCTTGGCGGGTGTCGGCATGGTGCAGCCCAGCGGGTTGTGCACGGTGGGCATCACCACCAGCGCGGCCAGCGGGGTGTGCTCCAGCAGCGCATCCAGCGCATCCACATCCAGGCCGTGCTGCGGATGGGTGGGCAGCTCGATGGCCTGCAGGCCGAGGTTGGCCAGCAACGGGTACAGGTTGAAGTAGGACGGCGCCTCGATGCCCACCGCATCACCGGGCTGGGTGACCGCGCGCAGCGCCAGCTGCAGGGCCTCCATCGCACCGTGGGTCAGCAGCAGGCGCTCGCTGTGGGTGTGCAGGCCCATGCGTGGCCCGCGGCGCACGATCTGCGCCAGCAGCCGCGGCGAGCCGTTCGGGCGCGCGTAGGTCTCCACCGTCTGCAGGCCGTGGCGCAGCACCTGCGCGGTATGCCGGGCCAGCTGCGCGCCCGGATAGAACTGGCGCCCGCGCGGACCGGCAAAGGCCAGGTCGACCACACCGGGGCGCCGCTGTGCTTCCAGCACGCGGGCCATCAGCACCTGCTGCAGTGGTGCGGTGGGTGCGGACGGGGTATCCCGCAGCGAACGCTCCGGTACCGACAGCCGCGGCGCGACCTCGAAGCCGGCCTTGGGCCGCGGAATGACCAGGCCGGCGTCTTCGAGCTGGCGATAGGCGGCAATCACCGTGTTCAGGCTGAGCCTGCGCTGCAGGGCCATCTGCCGCAGCGAAGGCAGGCGGCTGCCGACCGGAAGGCGCCCGCCGTGGATGGCCTCGGCCAGTTCGTCGGACAGCCGCTGGTAGCGAGGTGGGATCATCGCGCTCTGGTCATCTGTATCCATCGAAGTTCGCGCCATCTGGTGCTGTACCCATGATGATGGCGAGCCTAGCATGTCGTTGTCGGCCGGGCCTGATCGGGGCACGGCCGATACTTCCCAAGCGCACGGCTGGATGGCCGTGCGTCTTTTTTGTGCAGAACCGCTACCGCATCGGTACCAGTACCGCTTCGCGGCGGTACAGCGCCGGGAACTGCTTGCCCAGCGCGGCCAGCTTCGGTGCATCGTAGTAGCGGATGTAGGCCGCCTGCGGGTAGTTGCTCATGTAGTTCTGGTGGTAGCTCTCGGCCGGATAGAAGCGCTGGCCGCTGACCAGCTGGGTGACGATCGGCGCGCGGTAGCTGCCGGCCTGGCCAAGCTGGGCGATGTAGGCGCGGCTGGCAGCCTGCTGGCGCGCGTCGTCACTGAAGATCGCCGAGCGGTACTGGCTGCCTTGATCCGGTCCCTGTCGATTGAGTTGGGTCGGGTCATGCACCACCGAGAAGAACACCTGCATCAGCTGCCCATAGCTGACCTGGCGCGGGTCGTAGTCGATCTTCACTGCTTCGGCATGACCGGTCTGGCCCCCGCTGACGCGCTCATAGCGCGCATTGGCAGCACTGCCACCGATATAGCCGGACACCGCATTGCTCACGCCCTTGACGTGCTGGAACACCCCCTGCACGCCCCAGAAGCAGCCGCCGGCGAACACCACGCTGGCATGGGTGGCCTCATCGCGGAACGCGGCGTCGCCGCTGGGCGCAGGCAGTGCCTTGACCTGCGCGCTGGCCTCGACCGGTGCCGCCACTGCGCTGTGGTCGACCAGCAGCACGCCGGTGATCAATGCGGCAGCCACCAGTCCGGCGACACCGGCGGCGATGCCCTGTTCAAAGGAAAGTTTCATCGTGTCCTCCCGGTTCAGCCGAAGGTGAAGGCGTAGGCCTGCACGCCCGCATCGAGGAATTCGATCTCGAAGCGATGCGGGCCGACCGTGCCGCGCTGGCGCACCAGCTGGTACAGGCGGTGCTCATCGATCACGCCGCTGCCATCGGCACCGGCATCACTGCCGGCATCGGCGGCCGGCAGCGGCTGGCCATCCAGCCAGACGCGGAAGCGCACCGGCCTGCCGTCCTCGCTCGGTGCCAGCACCAGGTGCAGGTCGCGCGCATGGAACTGGAAGGCGATGCGGCCACCAGCCTGCTGCAGCTGCGCGGCTTCGTCGGTGACGGTCCAGCGCCCGGACAGTCCCCATTGGTTCAACGCCAGGGTGGTCGGCAGCGTGTAGTCGAACGCGGTGTCGCTGCGCTGCCCACCGGGCGAGGCGAACTGCTCGGCGCGGGCGTAGCCCAGGTAGGTTTCCGGTGAGCGCAGGTTGCCCATGTCGGCCTGCACGGCCACGCCCTTCAGTTCGGCGGCAGCGGGATCGGCCGGTGGCGGCAGATTCGTCTGCCCGGCTTCAGTCAGCAGGCGACGGATCATCTGTTCCGAGCGCGCATAGTTGCCCTCGCCGAACTGGTGGCCGCGGATGTTGCCCTGTGCGTCGACGAAGTACTGCGCCGGCCAGTAACGGTTGTTGAAGGCGCGCCAGATGGTGTACTGGTTGTCGAGCGCCACCGGGTACTCGACCTTCAGCTGCTGCACCGCCTTCATCACGTTGCGTGGGTCACGCTCGAAGGCGAACTCCGGCGTGTGCACGCCGACCACCACCAGGCCGTGGTCGCGGTAGCGTCGCTCCCATTCGTGCACGAACGGCATCGCGCGCAGGCAGTTGATGCAGGAATAGGTCCAGAAATCGACCAGCACCACCTTGCCGCGCAGCTGCCCTGCACTCAGTGGCGGGCTGTTGAGCCAGCCAGTGGCACCGTCCAGCGCGGGCAGGGTGCCCTCCACCGGTAGTGGTGCATCGGCACCGGCATTGGCGCCGGCCATCATCATCATCGGCGGTGCCGCCGGCTGCGCGCCGGGTACTGCGTCCAGCAGGCGTTGCTCGATGCGCGCGGTGCTGACCGTCGAAAGACGGGTCAGCAGGCCGGTATCCCAGCCCAGGCCGATCGCCACCACCGCCAGCAGCGCGGCCACACCCAGCACCTTGCGCAGGACGTCGCCGAGGCCGAGCCGCGCCTGCATGGCGCGGAACACCCGGCCGCCGATCCACACCGCCAGCGCCAGTGCGGTGATCGCGCCCAGCGCATAGGCCAGCAGCAGCGCAGTGGTGCCGACGCTGGCGCCATGCAGGGCGGCGCCGGTCAGCACCAGGCCGAGGATCGGCCCGGCGCAGGGTGCCCACAGCAGGCCCGTGGCGATGCCGATCAGCAGCGAGGTCCACGCGCCGCCATGCCCGGCAGCATCCGCCGCATCGGCGCGCGCGCTCAGGCGGGCACCCACGCGCTGGAACGGCGCCAGCAGGTGGTCGGCCAGTCGTGGCCACAACAGAGCGACCGCGAACAGCGCCATCAGCAGCAGGGCGATCCAGCGTCCGACCTGGTTGGCCTGCGCCACCCATTGGCTACCCACCGCGGCGAGGCTGGCGACCATGGTGAAGGTGAGCGCCATGCCCAGCAGCAGCGGCAGCGTGCTGCGCAGGAACGTGCGATCGGCACGGGCGAACACGAACGGCAGCACCGGCAGGATGCAGGGGCTGAGCAGGGTCAGCGCGCCCCCGAGGTAGGCAAGCAGCAACAGCAGCATCGTCAGGCTCCGGAAGCAGTGGAAGAACCGACCGGTACCCGCCAGCCGTCGGCAGTGCCATCAGTGGCACCGGGAACGAACACCATCGCCGCACCGTTCATGCAGTAGCGCAGCCCGGTCGGGCGCGGGCCGTCGTTGAACACATGGCCGAGATGGCCGCCGCAGCGGCGGCAATGCACCTCCACCCGCAGCATCCCGAAGGTGACGTCACGGTCTTCGCCGATGGCGTTGTGCAGTGGCGCCCAGAAGCTGGGCCAGCCGGTGCCGCTCTCGAACTTGGTGGACGAGGAGAACAGTGGCAGTGCACAGCCGGCGCAGGCGAAGGTGCCTTGCCGGTGTTCCTTGTTGAGCGGGCTGCTCCACGGCCGTTCGGTGGCCTGCTGGCGCAACACCGCGTACTGCGCCGGACTCAGGCGCTGGCGCCAGTCGGCATCACTGTGCATGACCTCGAACTGTCGCGACGGACGCGCTTCGGCGGCGGCCGGGGCGGCGCGGCTGCAGGCCCCCAGGCCGAGCAGTCCGGCGGCGGTGGCAACACCGCCCAGGCCCAGCAGATGGCGGCGGGAGAGGGACATGGCGGACTCCGGGAAGGGGCGACGGGGCCATGCTGCGCCGGCCCGGGTCAACGAATCCTCACGCAGGATTCAATTTTTCGTGAGGTATCGGCGGCCGTCCCGCGCCACAATGCAGCCAGCCTCCCCACTGGCCCCGAGCTGCCGATGTCCACCAAACGCGTGCTGATCGTTGAAGACGATGCCCACATCGCCGACCTGCTGCGCATGCATCTGGGCGACGAGGGCTACGACGTCGCCCATGCCGCCAGCGGCGATGCCGGCCTGCGCCTGCTCGAGCAGGAAGGTCCGTGGGATGCGCTGGTGCTGGACGTGATGCTGCCCGGCGTCGATGGGTTGCAGGTGTGCCAGCGTGCACGCGCGATGGCACGTTATGTACCGATCATCATCATCAGCGCGCGCGGCAGCGAAACGCAGCGCATCGTCGGCCTGGAACTGGGCGCGGACGACTACCTGGCAAAACCCTTCTCGATGCCGGAACTGGTGGCACGGGTGCGCGCCCTGCTGCGCCGCGCCGAAGCGATGGCGCAGAGCGCACGCATCGATGCCGGCGCGATCGAGCTGGGTGGGCTGAAGCTGGACCCTGTGGCACGCACTGCCTCGGTGGATGGCAACGCGCTGGAGCTGACCCCGCGCGAGTTCGACCTGCTGCTGTTCTTTGCCCGTCATCCAGACCAGGTGTTCGCGCGCATGGAGCTGCTCAACCAGGTCTGGGGCTACCAGCACGATGGCTACGAGCATACGGTCAACACCCACATCAACCGCCTGCGCAGCAAGATCGAACCCGACCCGGCCAACCCACGGCGCCTGCTGACGGTGTGGGGCCGCGGCTACAAGCTGGTCGATCCGGCCGGGGCGGCGGCATGATCAAGCCGAACCTGTGGCAGAAGCTGGCGGTGGTGATCGCCGCGCTGATGCTGATGTGCTGCATGGCGCTGCTGGCATTGCAGATGCGTGCCAACACCCGCCACGAACAGGAGGTGGTACAGCGCCTGTCGCTGGGCCTGGCCGAGCACATCGCCCAGCGCAGTGAACTGATGGACACCAGTGGCATGCGCGATGCCGCGGTGCGTGCGCTGTTCGGCCAGTTGATGGCGGTCAACCCCAGCGTCGAGGTCTACCTGCTGGACGACCAGGGCCGCATCCTCGGCCACGATGCACCCAGTGGGCACCTGGTGCGCAACCGGGTGGACGTGACGCCGTTGCGTCGCCTGCTGGCCGGCGCGCCGTTGCCGATCCTCGGCGATGACCCGCGTAGCGCCGATGGCCGCAAGGTGTTCAGCGCCGCGCCGTTGATCGTGCAGGGCCGCCAGGCCGGTTATGTGTACGTGGTGCTGGTCGGCGAGCACCGGCAGATGCTCGCCGACGATCTTGCCGCCGGCAGCCAGTGGAACACCACGTTGTGGTCGGTGGTGCTGGTCGGCGGCCTCGGCCTGTTCGCCGGACTGGTGGCGTTCTACTGGGTGACGCGCCCGTTGCGGCGGCTGACCCGGCGCATCCAAGCCTTCGACATCGATGCGCCCACGCCGTTGCCGCCGCCGGAGCCGCTGCGCCCCGGTGAGCGCGACGAGCTTGTGATCCTTGAACACGCGCACGCGCAGATGGCGCAGCGGCTGGGTGAGCAGTGGCAGCAGCTGCGCCAGCAGGACCTGCAGCGCCGCGAACTGGTCGCCAACATCTCGCATGACCTGCGCACGCCGTTGTCGTCGCTGCACGGCTACCTGGAAACGCTGGCATTGAAGGACGCCACGCTTTCGCCGGATGAGCGCCGGCGTTATCTCGGCATTGCGCTGGCGCAGAGTGCCAAGGTCGGCCGGCTGGCGCGCGCGCTGTTCGAGCTGGCGCGGCTGGAGCACGGCGAAGTACGTCTGGAGTGGGAGGTGTTCGCGCTGCCGGAGCTGCTGCAGGACGTGCTGCAGAAATTCGAGCTGGCGGCGCAGGCACGTGGCCAGCAGTTGCACGCGGCGTTCCCGCCCGGACTGCCCCTGGTCCGTGCCGACCTGGGCCTGGTCGAACGGGTGCTGACCAACCTGCTCGACAACGCGTTGCGGCATGCACCCGAGGGTGGCCAGATCGAAGTGCGCCTGCGCGTGACCCCGGACAGCGTGGAGGTTAGCGTCGCCGATGATGGCCCCGGGGTGGCACCGGCGCTGCGTACCCAGCTGTTCCAGGCACCGGCCGCGCTGGGTGCGCGGCGTGGCGACAACGGCGGATTGGGCCTGTTGATCGTGCAGCGCATCGTGCAGTTGCATGGCCGCCGTATCGAACTGCGCGACAGCGAGCGAGGCGCGCTGTTCGTGTTTGCCCTGCCGCGCGCCGAACCGTCGGTCTAGCAGGCCGCCTCGCCCTCCACGACACCGCCGGTTTCCAGCGGCAGGTGCAGGCGGATGCAGGCGCCGCCCAGTTCCGAATCGGTCACCTCGACGTGGCCGCCGTGCTTGTCGGCCACCACCTGCACCAGTGCCAGGCCGAGGCCGAAGCCGGGGCTGCCAGGGTCCAGCCGCACATAGGGTTGCAGCACCTGGCCGCGCAGTTCCGGTGCGATGCCGGGGCCGTCGTCCTCCACCTGCACGCACAGCCAGCCGTCGTTGACCGTGCTGGCGATGCGGATCTGCCGACGCGCGTAACGCAGCGCATTGCCGAGCAGGTTGCGCAGCGCAAGTTCCAGCATGTGCCGGTTGACGTTGACCAGGCCCACGGGCGACAACGCCTGCTGCACCGGCATCGGCAACGGTGCGAACTGGGCCACCACGCCGCGTACCAGCGCCGCCAGCTGCAGGCGCTGGCGGGTCAGTTGGTGGCAGCGGCCCAGTGCGGCGTACTCGACGCCGGCATCAGTGAGGTGTTGCAGCCGATCGACATCGGTGCGCAGCCCGCCCAGCGCATCGCGCTGTACATCGTCGAGCGCGGTGTCTTCCAGATCGGCCAGGCCGAATCGCATCCGTGCCAACGGCGTGCGCACCTCGTGCGCCACCGCCTGGGCCAGCACGCGCTGGCTTTCCAGCAGCTGCTGCAGCTGCTCGGCCATGTGGTTGAAGGCGTTGGCCAATGGCCGCACCAGCGCGGTACCGGCGCGCGGCGCGCGGGTATCCAGCTGGCCGTCGCGCATCTGCCGCGCCGCCTGGGCCAACTGCGAAACATCCCGCCACAGCCTGTAGACCATCACGTACATCGGCAGTGCCACCGCCACCATCAGGATCAGCAGCAGGATCGCCACACCGGATACTTCGCTGTCCTGCCAGCCCTCGTCGGGCAGTGCTTCGTCCAACGGTCCCAGCATCACCGCGTAGTCGCTGTGGCCGATCCGCTGCAGGCTGCGCATGTGCTCCAGGTCGATCTGCACGCGGCCGTTGTTGAACGGCGGGCGCTGGCTGGCCGGCAGCTCCTTCATGGCCTCGGCCAGCGGCACCATGCGCAGCGCGTAGGCGAAATCGGCGTCGAGTTCGCGCGCCAGCGCCGGCCACTGCTCGCGCGGGGTTTCGGCGAAACGATGCTGCAGCAGCGCATGGGTACCGCGCATCTCGGCCTGCAGGCCGGCTTCAGTGCGGTCTTCCAGCAGGGCATCCCAGGCCCACAGGCCCAGCACGATCAACAACAGGTGGGCGACCAGGAAGCCGATGCCGTAGCGCAGGAAGTGGAAGGCGTGGCCGCGCATCGCCGAAGGCGTGCGCTTCATCCCCATGCCGACCGGCTGAACAGGTAGCCGCGGCCACGGACGGTCTTGATCCGTTCCGGCTGCTCGGGGTTGTCGCCCAGCTTGCGGCGCAGGCGCGAGATGCGGGCATCGATCGAACGGTCCAGGCCGTCGAAGGCGATTCCACGCAGGCCGCGCAGCAGCGCGTCGCGGTCCAGGATCTGGCCGGCATTACTGGCCAGCAGGAACAGCAGGTCGAACTCGGCCGTGGTCAGCTCCAGCAGGCCGCCCTGCAGGTGCACGTTGCGGGTGGACGGGTCGATGTTCAACTCGCCGAAGCGCAGGCTGCCGTCACGCGGCTCGACCCGGCGGTGGCGGCGCAGGTGGGCACGCAGCCGGGCCAGCAGCACCCGCGGTTCGATGGGTTTGCCGATGTAATCGTCGGCCCCCAGTTCCAGGCCCAGCACCTGGTCGATGTTGTCGGTGCGGGCGGTCAGCACGCAGATGATGCCGTCGTAGTGGGGCCGGATCTGCCGACACACTTCGAAACCATCCTGGTCGGGCAGGCCGACATCGAGCAGCACCAGGGCCGGCTTCTCGGCCAGGATCCGGGCCACTGCGCGCTCGCCGCTGCGCTCGTGGGCCACCTGGTAGCCATGCCGTTGCAGGTAGTCGCTGACCATCGCTCCCAGGCGGGCATCGTCTTCGACCAGTACGATATCCAGCATTTCCAAGGCCTCCGTGGGCGCAAACGTACCGCCACGGCACGAGCGCGGCGATGCTATCCCAGCCTTCGGGCCGCCCGGGTCCCGGGGGCGGGCGCCATTCAGCCGGGGTTGCTGGCGCGCGGGCCGGGTCTCAGTCCCGGCAACAACTTGGCGTCCAGCATAGCCTGAGGCTGTTACAAAACGTTACCTTCGTGATACGTCTGGTGACGATCGCTGACAGCAAAGCGACTGACGCCGCGCGGCCCGGGGCCGAGCATGGAGTCTCCTCCGCTCCGCGTGCCGTCCTCATGTCGCCCGCCGCCCCCTGCCTGCCGAACCCGTCCCGCCGCTGTCAGTGCGGAGGCTCCCGATGAGCGGCGTGGTCGGGGCCTGGTTGCCGCCGGCCGAGGACGAGCAGCTGCTGCAGCAGCTGGCCCCGATGCTGCGCGCCCTGCAGCAGCGGGGGCGTGGCCGCATTGGCTACTGGACCGATGCCGAGGCCGGCCTCGCGCTGGGCCACTGCCGGGCGCCGACCGATACGCCGTTGCAGCCGCTGAGCTCGGACTGCGGTCGCTACGTACTGTGCCTGGACGGCCGCCTGTACAACCGCGGCGACCTGCAGGCGCAGCTGCGCGATCTGCCGCGCAGCTGCAGCGATGCGCGGCTGCTGCTGCAGGCGATCGTTGAATGGGGCGTGCAGCGGGCGCTGTCGCGTATCGAGGGCGCTTTCGGTTTCAGTATCTGGGACCGCGAGTCGCGCGTGCTGTGGCTGGCCCGTGATCCGGTGGGCGAGCGGCCGCTGTATTACGGCTGGCACCAGGGCCAGTTCCTGTTCGCCTCCGAGTTGAAGGCGCTGCAGGCTTTCGCCGGCTTCGCGCCGAGCATCGACCAGGACGCCCTGAGCCTGCTGCTGCGCCACGACTATGTGCCGGCGCCGCACACCATCTACCGTGGCATCCACAAGCTGGTGGCGGGCGGGGTGCTGCGCATCGATCTCAGCGACCATGCCGCGGGTTGCGCCAGCCAGGCCGCGCAGGGGGGAACGCGCTACTGGTGTGCACGCGATGCGATGCAGAGCGCACTGCAGGAGCCGCTGCAGCCGGCGCCCAGCCTGGAACAGGCCACCGACCAGCTCGAAGCGGTACTGCAGAAGGCCATCGCTTCACGCATGCACTCGCCACTGGCCTGCGGCGCGTTCCTGTCCGGCGGCACCGACTCTTCGCTGGTGACGGCGATGATGCAGGCCCAATCCACGCTGCCGATCGAAGCGTGGACCGTCGGCTTCGACGATCCAGGGCATGACGAGAGCGACTGGGCGTCGCAGGTCGCGCGCCACCTGGGTGTGCAACACCACCTGCACCGCATGGACGCGCGGCAGGGCCTGGACCTGCTGCAGCGCTTGCCACAGGTCTGGTGCGAGCCCTTCGCCGACGCCTCGCAGCTGCCGACCCTGCTGGCCAGCGAACTGCTGGGCGCGCGCAAGCCGGTGGCGCTGACGGGTGATGGCGGCGACGAACTGTTCTTCGGCCACCCCAGCTACGGCCGTGCACTGCGCAATGCGCGCCTGTGCGGCGGCCTGCCGGACTGGGTACGCGGGCTGGCGCGGCGCAGCGGCAATCGCATGAACGTGGAGCGCGGCCGCCTCGGTGGTTGGCGCGCATTGGTGGCCGAGGTTGCCGCCAACGATGTGGAAGGCCACTACCTGCAGCGCGTGACCCGCTGGCGGCAGCCGGCGCAGGTGGTGCTGGGCGCGCGCGAGCCGGTGACGATCTTCCAGCAGCAGGACACGGCGCTGCCCGCCGAGGCGCGCATCCAGCTGCTGGATTTCCGCATGGACCTGGCCGAGGGCATCCTGGCCAAGGTTGATCGCGCGGGCATGGCGGCGGGCGTTGAAACCCGTGCGCCGCTGCTGGACATGGAGGTGGTGCGCCTGGCCTGGCGCCTGCCGCAGCACCTGAAGTACCACGATGGCGAGCACAAGCGGATCCTCAAGCACCTGCTGGCGCGCTACCTGCCGGATCCGCTGGTGTATCGCCCCAAGCGCGGTTTTGGTCCGCCGATGGCGCGTTGGTTGGCGGGTCCGTTGCGCGATTGGGCGGAGGCGCTGCTGGACCCGCAGCTGCTGCGCAACCAGGGTTGCTTCGACGCGGCGCGGGTGCGCGGTATCTGGGAGGCGTTCCTGCGTGGCGAGCGCAAGTGGCACACGCACCTGTGGAACGTGCTGATGTTCCAGGCGTGGCACCAGCATTGGCACGGTAGCCGCGGGCGCTGAGTCGTTCCTGCATCGCGTGCGGCGGTTTCATTCTGCGCGGCGCAGGGCGGATGCCCTTGCGTACGAATGTCCTCCGGCGCCGGCCGTTGGCCGTCACCTCCCCCTTTACTTCGTACGCAAGGGCCTCCGCCCTGCGTTCGGAGTTCGTCGGCGCCTCGTTGAAAGGCTGCCACAAGCGCTGCGCCCTACCTGCCGTAAGCCGAGCCTCGTCGGGGCGGGTAGGGGCCTGGGCAAAGTAAAGGAGGAGGTGACGGCCAACGGCCGGCGCCGGGGGACATTTGCCCAGGCCCCTGCCCACCCCGGCGGGGCCCATCAGTTCGCGGCGAATCCGGACGAAGACGCGCTTGTGGCGGTGTGTTCTGCGCGGCGCAGGGCAGATGCCCTTGCGTACGAATGTCCTCCGGCGCCGGCCGTTGGCCGTCACCTCCCCCTTTACTTCGTACGCAAGGGCATCCGCCCTGCGTTCGGAGCTCGTCGGCGCGTCCTTGAAAGGCGCCCGCGCGCGCTGCGCTCTACTCACCGCACGCCGAGCCTCGTCGGGGCGGGCAGGGGCCTGGGCAAAGTAAAGGAGGAGGTGACGGCCAACGGCCGGCGCCGGGGGACATTTGCCCAGGCCCCTGCCCACCCCGGCGAGGCCCATCAGTTCGCAGCGAATCCGGACGAAGACGCGCTCCGTAATCCGAACGCCAGGCAAAAAAAGACCCGGCAGAGGGAGGGATCTGCCGGGTCCGGATTGCGTAGGGGGAGGGACCCACGCAATGAGCGTTGCGTCGCGTCAGTGGTTGTTCGCGTCCGCCGTTGATTCGTTGTAGCCCTGCACCAGTTCGGACCAGGCCTTGCTGGCCTGCAGGCCAAGTCCGACCACATCCTGCTGGGCCTGGCCCAGCCGCTGCAGGTTGTCCTGCCACAGCTGCGCCCCCTTGGAGAGCGTCCCGGCCGCATCGTCGCCGCGGGCCAGTTCACCCAGCCAGCCGCCGGTCGCGGTCAGGTTGCGCTCCATCACCTTCAGCTGCACGCCGAACATGCTTTCCGCGTTCTCCAACGCCAACCGGTTCGCGCGCGTTGCCGCGGCGGCGAGCTGGCGGGTGGCATCACTGAAGCGATCGCTGAAGGCGGCGGCCATGGGGCATCAGGGAGTGGCTTGATGCAATGCAGCATACGCCCTTGATGCGGCATTGCAACAAAAATAAAAAAGGCGCCCAAGGCGCCTTTGGAAAACCTTTCAGATCAATGGGTTGATCAGGTCGCCGGGCCGCGGTAGCGGCACCCCGACGTGCAGGTTTCGTGCACGGTAATCTCGCTCAGCGCCGGCAGGCTCGGCTTGAGTTCGTTCCAGATCCACACCGCCAGGTTCTCGCTGGTCGGGTTCTCCAGGCCGGGGATGTCATTGAGATAGTGATGGTCCAGACGGTCGTAGATCGGCTGGAAGGCCGCCTTCACGTCACCGAAGTCCATGATCCAGCCGGTCTGCGCGCCGGGTTCGCCCTCGACCTTCAGTTCCACCCGGAACGAGTGGCCGTGCAGGCGCGCGCATTTGTGCCCCGGCGGCACGTTGGGGAGGCGGTGCGCCGCCTCGAGCATGAAGACTTTGAAGATTTCCATGCCGCAATTGTACGCCGCAGGCCGCCGGGCAGCCTGAGCGGAGGTTGGTCTTTCGTGAAGAACGTCTTTTCATCCGGATGAAGAGATGATAGTTTCTCTTATATCCGTATGAAGAGATGTTATTGGCCGGACCCCGGCCAGGCATGGACTACTGCGGAACTTCGTCGTCCTTACCACCTCCCCTACATCGTCATGCCCAAGCACACCCTGCTCGTGGCGGCCCTGGCCGTCGCTCTGGCCGCGCCTTTGTCCGCCGCCGCCGAAACCTCCGCCGACGCCCGTGGCGAAGCCAGCACCCTGGCCGCCGTGCGTGTCACCGGTTCCAACATCAAGCGCACCGATACCGAGGCCTCCAACCCGGTGCAGGTGATCGGCCGCCAGCAGCTGGAACAGACCGGCAAGGCCACCGTGGCCGACGTGCTGCGTTCGATCTCGGCCAACACCGGCAACGCCAGCAACGAAACCACCAACAACGGCTGGGCCTCCGGCTCGGCCGGCATCGGCCTGCGTGGCCTGTCGCAGAAAAACACGCTGGTGCTGCTCAACGGCCGCCGTTTGGCCAACTACGGCTTCCCCGCCGGCGGCCTGTCCGATACCTTCGTCGATCTCAACGCGCTGCCGCTGGTCGCGGTCGAGCGCATCGAAGTACTCAAGGACGGTGCCTCGGCGGTGTACGGCTCCGACGCCGTGGCCGGCGTGGTCAACATCATCACCCGGCAGAACTTCGAAGGCGCCGAGATCGGCGGCAGCTTCGGCGGTGCCGACCAGGGCGGCCTGCACGAGCAGAACCTGAAGTTCGTCGGTGGCCTTGGTGATCTCGATACCGATGGCTACAACATCCTCTTCAGCCTGCAGGGCTACAACCGCGAACGCCTGGACCAGGACGAACGCAACCTGACCAGGAGCGGCATCTACACCGACAAGCCTGGCGGCCGCTGGAACGGCTGGTCGGCCAAGGGCGCGCGCTACTTGGTCAACGGCGTGTCGGTGCCGATGCTCGATGCCAACGGCAACTGCCCGGCCGGCACCACCCGCGTTGCAAGCGCACCGATCGACGGCCTGGCTGGCGACACCTGCGGGTTCAACCAGGCGCCGTTCACCACGCTGATCCCCTCCACCAAGCGCTACCAGGCCTATGCCAACGGCACCTTCCGCCTGAACGACAATGTCGAAGCGTTCGGCGAAGTGCTGTACAGCCAGATCAAGAGCGCCGCGTGGTTCGGCAGCAGCCCGTTCTTCACCCTGGAGAGCGGACGTTTCGCACTGAACGCGAACAGCGGCCTGGCAGAGCCGGTGTCATCGCTGCTGCCGGCCAACAACCCGTACAACCCGTACGGCCGCGCGATCCCGATTGAATACACCTTCTTCGACCTCGGCGGCACGATCAAGACCAACCGCTCCACCGCCTATCGCGGCGTGTTCGGCCTGCGCGGCACCACCGCCAATTGGGACTGGGAAGTGGCCGCATTCGGCGCACGCAGCAGCGAGCGCGAGAGTGTGTCCGGCGGCTTCGCCAACCGCTGGGCACTGGCCGATGCGCTGGCCACCGGCAGCTACAACCTGCTGAATCCGGCGGCCACGCCGCAGTCGGTACGTGATTCAATCAACATCGCCACGCTGCGCCCGGCCGAGTCCAAGCTGCAGGGTGTCGACGCGAAGATTTCCGGCAGCCTGGGCCACACCTGGGCTGGCGAGATCGGCTTCGCTGCCGGTGCCGAGTGGCGCCGCGAGAAGCTCGATTCCAACAACCCGTGGCAGATCGATGCCGGCCTGCAGGTGCGCCCGGCCATCGCCGAAGTGCATGGCCAGCGCCAGGTCAGTGCCGCCTACGCCGAAGTGAACGTGCCGCTGGCTTCGACGCTGGAGCTGTCCGCCGCCGCGCGCGCCGATCACTACGATGACTTTGGCGATGCGTTCTCGCCGAAGATCGGCCTGCGCTGGCAGCCGCTCGACTTCCTGCTGGTGCGTGCCTCGGCGTCGAAGGGCTTCCGTGCACCGTCGCTGTCGGAGAACTCCAACAGCACCAGCATCGCCTACGGCAGCGTGGTCGATCCGCGTGATCCGGACGTGCCGGGCTCGCGCCAGAACCCGACCTTCTTCACCGTCGGCAACAACGCACTGAAGCCGGAGCGCACCAGGAGCGTCAACTTCGGCGTGGTGCTGTCGCCGTGGGCCAACACCAACCTGAGCGTGGACTACTACCGTATCCAGCTGGACAACCTGGTCGGCACCAACAACACCCAGACCCTGGTCAACGACAACGTGGCCGGCGCGGTGCAGCGCGATGAGCGCGGCAAGCTGCAGGCGGTCTACAACCGCTACCAGAACCTGAGCGAGCTGAAGACCTCGGGCATCGATGTCGAGTTGCGCCAGCGCATCCCGACCGCGGCACTGGGTGACTTCACCGTGTCCTCGGCCTACACCCACGTGCGCGACTACCGTCGCCCGACCGTGGTCGGCGGCCCGCTGGTCGACTACGCCGGCAGCAACCTCGGCGCGACCCTGCCCAAGGACAAGGCCACCACCACGCTGGACTGGAAGTACGGCGACTTCAACGCGGCGGTGACCTGGTACTACACCAGCAGCTACCGCCAGGAGGCCAGCTCCGCCGCCAAGGCCGTGCAGCAGCGCGTCGGCAGCTACAGCCAGTACGACCTGTACCTGGCCTACACCGGCATCGACAAGCTGACCGTGTACGCCAAGGTGCAGAACCTGGCCGACAAGACGCCGCCGTACGACGCCTCCTTCCCCGGCATCCGCGCGCCGTACGACTTCAGCCAGTACGACCTGCGTGGCCGCTACTTCACGCTGGGCTTCGACTACCGCTTCTGATCCATCCGCCGCGGCCGGTCTCCCCAGCGAACCGGCCGCGCGACCGTCTGCCGTTGAGTTCCAGGGGAGTCACCGTGTCCTTGCATCGCCGTGCCGTTCTTCCGTTGCTGCTTGCCGCCGCCACCGCACTGTCCCCGCCGCAGCCGGCGCAGGCACAGAGTGCCTACTTCTTCCCGCAGGTTGCCGATGCAGCGGCGTTCGATGCGGCGGTGCCCACGCCGGAACAGTTCCTCGGCTACCCGATCGGCAGCCGCTACACGCGGCACGACCAGCTTGTGGCGTACTTCCAGGAACTGGCGAAACGTTCGGACAGGATCAGTGTGCGCGAGATCGGCCGCAGCTATGAAGGTCGCCCGCTGTTGATCGCCACCGTCACCGCTGCAGGCAATCATGCGCGGCTGGAACAGATCCGCCAGCAGCACGCGACCCTGGCCGATCCGGCGCAGCCGCGCAGCGCCGCCGGTGACAGCCCGGTGGTGGTGTGGCTGGGCTACAGCGTGCATGGCAACGAGACCTCCAGTGCCGAAGCGGCGATGCTGACGGCGTACTACCTGGTGGCCAACCGCAGCGCCGAAACCCAGCAGTGGCTGCAGCAGGCGGTGGTGCTGTTCGACCCGGCGCAGAATCCGGATGGCCGTGATCGTGCCGCCAACTGGCACAACGCCTGGGCGTCCGATCCAGCCTCAGCCGACCCGGCCGACAAGGAACACGTCGAACCGTTCCCGCAGGGCCGCACCAACCACTACTTCACCGATCTCAACCGCGACTGGCTGGCCCTGACCCAGCAGGACTCGCGGCCGAAGGTGGAGGTGTTCCACCAGTGGTACCCGAACGTGCAGATCGACTTCCACGAGATGGGCAAGGACAGCACCTACTACTTTGAACCGTCGCCGAAGAGCATGCACAGCCCGCTGATTCCCGCGGCGTCGTATGAGTTCAACAGGACCCTGGCCAAGTACCACGCGCAGGCGCTGGACGCGCTGGGTTCGCTGTACTACACCGGCGAGAACTTCGACAACTTCTCGCCGGTCTACGGTTCCACCTATCCGGACTTCCATGGCGCTGTCGGTGTTACCGTCGAGCAGGCCAGCTCGCGCGGCCGCGTGCAGGAATCGGTGAATGGCCTGCTGACCTTCCCGTTCACCATCCGCAACCAGGTCGCTACCGGACTGGGCACGGTGCGTGGCGCGGTGACCGAGCGCAGCGGCCTGTTCGACCTGCAGAAGCAGTTCTTCCAGAGCGCGCTGAAGCAGGCCGCACAGCAGCCGGTGAAGAGTTTCGTATTCGGCGATGCGCATGATCCGGCACTGACCCGCCGCCTGCTGGAACTGTTGCTGCTGCATCGCATCGAGGTGCGCGCGCTGGATCGTGCAATCACTGTCGATGGGCAGCGCTTCGATGCCGGCAGCGCCTACGTGGTGCCGGTGCAGCAGGCGCAGTTCCGCCTGGTGCATTCGATCTTTGCCGAGACGCCGCCGATCAAGGGCGATGTGTTCTACGGCAGCACCAGTTATGCCATTGCACCCGCTTACGGCGTGGCCTTCGCCGGCAGCCGCAGCCGCATCGACGGCGGCGCACGCGTGACCGCGCTACCGGCGGAGCCGGGCGCCGTGCTGGGCGGCCAGGCCGGATTCGCCTACGCAATCGACTGGCGCGACTACAATGCCGGGCGCGCGTTGGCCGCGCTGCAGGACAAGGGTGTGAATGCACGCGCGGCATTCCAGCCGTTCACCACCGCGACCGCGCAGGGCGAGGTCAGCTTCGCTGCCGGCAGCCTGGTGATTCCTGTTGCCGGGCAGTCGCTGCAGGGCGCGGCGCTGCTTGAAGCAGTGACGTCCGCCGCGCGCGCTGCCGGCGTGCCGGTGCATGCGCTGTCCAGCGGCCGCAGCAGCGAGGGCATCGATCTCGGAAGTGATGGCGTCAAGGCACTGCGCAAGCCGGCCGTTGCGCTGGTGATGGGCGAGGGCGTAGCGGCCACCGAAATTGGTTCGGCGTGGTTCCTGTTGGACCAGCAGCTGCGGTTGCGCGCCAGCAAGCTGGATCCCCAGCAGCTGGGCAAAGTGCCGCTGGATCGCTACACCACCATCGTGCTGTCCGGCGGAACCTACACCGGCATCGATGCCACGGCGGTGGCTGCACTGAAGCGTTGGATACAGGCCGGTGGTTCACTGGTGACCTACGGCAGTGCCTCGAAATGGGCGATCGAACAGAAGCTGGCCGACGGTGAGAAGCTTGGCAAGGAGGAAGATGCTGCTGACGAAAGCCGTCGTGCGTTTGGTGACCAGCGTGACATCGCCGCGATCGAGCGGGTCAGCGGCAACATCCTCAGTGCCGACGTGGATACCAGCCATCCGCTGGCGTTCGGCGTGCCACGCAGGCAGCTGGCGATCAACAAGGAAAATACGGTAACGCTGCAGCCAAGCGCGAATCCGTTCTCGACGGTGGTGCGCATCGACACGCCGCCGCGAGTGAATGGCTATCTGTCCGCGCGCAACCGCACGCGGGTGGCGGGCAGCGCATGGCTGCTGGTGTCTGCGCAGGGGCAGGGCAACGTGGTGTTGTTTGCCGATGATCCGGCGCATCGCAAGTATTGGCACGGGACGGATCGGCTGCTGATCAACGCGATCTTCTTCGGGAATCTGGTGAATCCGAGTAAAGCGAGGGGTTGAGGCTTTGCGCGCCTTGATTGATGCGTGTGGGGGAGGCCGGGCGGGCTGCGCAGGACACGCTGTAAATACGTCCATGTAAGCTCGATCGGCTCATCCATGCGCCTCACGGTCCTGCGCAGCCCGCCCGGCCTCCCCTCGACAGTTTCCTGCGGGCGCGGACGCATCGAACCCCAAGGCGGGAGCAAGGGCAAAAGCAAAGCCAGGAATTTCGACTTCGGCTTTTGCCTTTGAATCTGAATTTGAATTTGAATTTGAATTTGATCTTCTTCTCCCGGCTACCCGGCGGGACAAGTAGGCGCTGGCGATCTTTGAAGCGGCGCAGGGCGGAGTGGGGGCAAAACCGTGAGCGCCATGGATGGCGCGATCGAGCCCCCATGGATGGGTTTACGGCGTGTTTTGCCCCCACTCCGCCCTGCGCCGCCCCAAGCCAAACCATCCGCGTGCTTTCACCCACGGTAGCCGGCAAAAAAAAAGGACGGCGCGTCAGCGCCGTCCCCCGATAGCCTCCCGCGCAGCGGGAAGCACAACAGCTGTCAGCTGTGATCAGCCGGCGCGACCGCCGCCGCCGCCCTGGCCACGACCACGACCGCCACCATTGCCACCACCCCCACGACGCTGGCCCTGACCGGCGCCTGCACCCGCACGCTGCTGGCCATTGCCACCGCCCTCGCGACGGCCACCGCCGGCCTTCTTCGGGCCGGCATGCGCATGGCGCGGCGCATCGCCGTGCGGGCGACGCGCGTGGCTCTTGCGCGGTGCGCGCTCGCCGGTATCGTGCTCGGCCTTGCCCGGCGCACTGTTGCCCCAGCGGATCGGCGTCTGCAGCTCGAAGCCCGGCACATCGCGGATGTCCATGTCGCGGCCCAGCAGGCGCACGATTGCGCGCAGCAGCTTCACTTCATCCTGCGCCACCAGCGAAATCGCCTGGCCGGTCGCGCCATTGCGGCCGGTGCGGCCGATGCGGTGCACGTAGTCCTCGGCCACCATCGGCAGGTCGAAGTTGATCACCTTCGGCAGCTCGTTGATGTCGATGCCGCGCGCGGCGATGTCGGTGGCCACCAGCACGGTCACCCGGCCGGCCTTGAAGTCACCCAGCGCGCGCAGGCGCTGGCCCTGGCTCTTGTTGCCGTGGATCGCCGCGGTCTTGATGCCCGACTTCTCCAGGAACGTGGCCAGCTTGTCGCTGCCGTGCTTGGTGCGGGCGAACACCAGGGTCTGCTCGCGGCTGTCCTGCGCCAGCAGGTGCAGCAGCAGGTCGCGCTTGCGGCCGGCATCGACCGGGTGCACGCGGTGGGTGATGGTTTCGGCCACGGTGTTCTTCGGCGTCACCTGGATCTGTTCCGGGTTGCGCATGAACTCCAGCGCCAGCTGGCGGATGTTGTCCTCGAAGGTGGCCGAGAACAGCAGAGTCTGGCGGTTCTGCTTCGGCAGCTTGGCCAGGATGCGCTTGATCGACGGCAGGAAGCCCATGTCGAGCATGCGGTCGGCTTCGTCCAGCACCAGCAGTTCGATGCCGGACAGATCGACGCTGCGGCGCTCCAGATGGTCGATCAGGCGGCCCGGGCAGGCCACCAGCAGGTCCACGCCACGGCGCAGGATGTCCAGCTGGTTACCCATGCCGACGCCGCCGTAGATGCAGGCGCTGGGGATGCGCAGGTACTTGCTGTAGCCACGCAGGCTGTCATGCACCTGGGTGGCCAGCTCGCGGGTCGGGGCCAGGATCAGCGCACGCGGCTTGCGCGGGCCGGCACGTACTTCCTGCGAGGCGGTGCCCAGGTGCTGCAGCAGCGGCAGGCCGAAGGCGGCGGTCTTGCCGGTGCCGGTCTGTGCGCCGGCCAGCAGGTCGCGACCGGCCAGCGCGAGCGGGATCGCCTGCTGCTGGATCGGGGTCGGGTTTTCGTAGCCCTGTTCGGCAAGCGCGCGCAGCAGGAAGGGCGCCAGGCCCAGCGATTCAAAAGACATTGAGTTTGCTCCAAGTACAAGAAACGCCTGACCGACTGGACAGGCGGGGGCAGATCAAACTGATCGGCTGACTCGGAGCGTTCCCGTGAACCGCGCTGCGAGAATTGGGTGCAGCCGGCACGAAGCGCAGGCTGGAATGCGTGACGAACGGCGTCGGAGTGGGGGCGGGCGAAGAGGGCGGACCCTGGTCGCCGGCGGTCCCGGAGGGAAACGGACGGCCGCTGCAGACCGCGCAAGTCTAAACGATATTTGAGACTTCACGCAAAAAGGCCTGTTCAGGTAGGGGGGCTCTCTGCAGGGCTGCGCCCTGCACCCGCAGAGGCCAGAGCCAAGGCCAGAGCAACGTCAAAGCCGGGTTCCTGTGGGTAGGCGGGGTGGGTCCGGTGGCAGGGGACGCTGCAAGTACGTCCATGTAAGCTCGGTCGCCGCATCCATGCGGCTCACGCCCCTGCCACCGGACCCGCCCCGCCTCCGACAGTTTTCCGCGATCTGTCGGAACGGCGTTCTGCTCTGGTGGG
>NZ_JAWIRX010000025.1:0-23762 GCF_036319965.1 Stenotrophomonas sp. SMYL41
CTGTGTCTGCTGTTCGACCAGACCAAGCAGCTGTTCCAGCGATGGCTGTTCTACGGCATCGGCACGATGTTCTCGATGGCGGTACTGGCAGCGATGGTATCGATCGCGCTGGACATGGTGATCCGTGCCTCGACCGCGTTCTGGTCCACCGCCTTGGTCAACAAGTTCCTGCTCGAAGGCGCCTCCAGCGACGGCATGACCAGCCAGGCGATGCAGCAGGGCGGCATGGGCCTGATCCTCACGACCCTGATCCTGACCGCTCCCCCAATGGCGGCGATGTTCTTCCAGGGAACCTTGGGCAGCTTCATGGCATATTCGAAGATAGGTGGCAGCCCGGTGGCGCAGGCACCGGGGCCCAGCGGGCAGCCGCCGGGTAGTTACTACACGCCTCCGGCTCCAGAGAAGGGCGGGACGCATAGTGCCACTACCGAGCAGATTGTTGGTTCGCGAGTGACTGGCGGTAGTTCATCGCCGGGTTCGGCGGTCGTGGACTCAGGGCGTCTTGGTCTTGCAAAGAACAACAGCTGACGGGAAGTTTGAGGGTCTAACGATATGGTCTCGATATTTGGCCGCCGATGTGCGCTTATCTTCGGCGCTGCAGCTTGCATGCTGTTTTTTGGCTTCGCGCCCGTTGCTGGTGCTGAAGGGCGTTGCCCGCCAGGCCAGTATCCAATCGGAGGTCAGGGTGTTGGTGGGTGTGCGCCGATCCCGGGAGGGGACGCGGGATCGGGTCAGACGGGCCCTATCCAAACAGGACGCTGGAATAAGACTTGGGGCGCGATTGCCATGGCTTCCAATGGTGACGTCGGTGTGTCAGTCGGAAAAGTGAGAAAGGCTGACGCCTCAAATGAGGCCTTGGCCAATTGTAGTCAGCACGGGGCATCGGATTGCAAGGTTACTCAGACTTACAAGAATCAATGCGTCGCCCTGGTCTCTCCCCGAACTAGTGCATTCGGCGGTTCCACGTTTGGACGCGCTGAATCTGTCTCTGCCGCGACTTCATTGGCGATGGGGCTTTGCACTAGGCGCGGTAGTGAAGGCTGTAAGGTGATCTACTCGGCATGCAGCGAACCGGAATTCGAGTCGTTCTGAGTGGTAGGCAATGAGGCGCCGCAGCTTGAAATGGCTGGAAGAGTTAAGGTTTTGCCTGCTCTCATGCTTAGCTTGCCAACTCAATTTCCTGCAATCATTGCAGCCATCTTTGCTTGGTATGAGGCGTAAGAGGGCTGCTGAAAATTCGTGCTTTCTTTCTTCTGAATACTGTGGCCAATCAAGCTAGATGATGGTGCTGGGGCCCGCAGCTAGCCATATGAACGTGGTGAGTGGCTGCCCCGCGTAAGAGGCGATGACACGTATTTCGGATCCATTCTGTACGAATGAGCCGATGAGCGAGTTCCCGCTTATGGCCGCGTCCATCGGTAGCATGACCAATCGACGATCTGGCAGGGCGGCATAGGCCCGATCTTAACGACGCGTATTCCGACTGCTCCCCCAATGGCAGCCATGTTCTTCCAGGGCACCTTGGGTAGATTCATGGCATATTCCCAGATAGGTGGCAGTCCGGCTGGTTTCTCTGCTTATCGCTCCCTCGTTCGCGTGGGCGGAAGGGCGCTGCCCTCCTGGTCAGTACCCCATTGGCGATGATCGGCAGGGGGGTCGTGGATGTGCGCCGATTCCTGGCGGTCAGAGTCAAGGGAGTGCTCAGCCAAGTGCTCCTGTACCTACCGGGAAATGGGAGACTCGTTGGGGAGCGATTGCTCAGGATACCTCTCCTGCCCAAGGTGCAATGCTCGCTATCGGCGTTTCGGAGTCTAGGGCTTCGAAGCGAGAGGCGGCTTCGGTCACAATCTCGCATTGTGCTAAAGCTGGGGGCGCAAGTTGTAAAATCTTAATGAGTACCACACTCAATGTGTTGCACTCGCTGGGCCAGAAGTAAGTGAGTTCAGGATGAAGGGTGGGGCAACATATTCGTCGAGAGCTCCATCGGAGAGCGAGGCAAAATTGTATTTTCTGCGTGAATGCCAAGCACGTGCTAATGCTTCGCGCTGTGAATTGATCTATTCAGCATGTAGCATGTCTGAGTTCAAGTATTCCGCTGATGTGAATGCCGGGATTGGTTGGGCTTGGTTGCATGCTGAAGTTCTGCTTGTGTTTTTTTAGGGGTGGCCTGCTGAAAAGCGGGCCATTTCTATTCTCCGCTCCTGCGTAAGATGTCGGCTTTGCACTATGGGTGGGCATTGGTCGAGGCGACGCGCCAGACCGTGCCATAAGGCTCCATTCGCGATGCCGTAGGTCTTCGCGCCATTCGAAGGAACGAATCATGCAGAATCCAGGCCGTGTTGCCTCACTGATTGGCGGACTGCTGTTCGCCTCGTCGACCCATGCGGCTGATAGCTGGGTCATCTTCACCGGTGGCGAAACGCCGAACCGCGAGGCGTGGGTGGTCGATGCGCAAACGCTCGCTGACCGCTCGGATCTGGTCGGTTTTCTGCAGCGTGCCACGCCGGCAGAGCAGAACGCGTACCTGAAGCAGTTGCGCCGCAGGAAGGCACCGAAACCCGGTGAGCCCGTTGCTGGTCCGGAACCGGTGTACGAGATCCAGGTCAATACCGTCTACGAGAACGCGACGAAACCGAATCGCCTGATCAGGAAGTACTGGGTGAACTGCTCACAGAACAACGTGGCCATCAGGACGAGTCTGATCCAGTGGCGCGACCGGCCGATGGAGAACGTCCCACCGGAAAGATCCGAACCGCGAGCCGAGGCGATTGCTCCCTGGCAGGTGCAACTGGTGCGGTTTGCCTGTCTCGTGGGGCCTGATCCCAAGGCCAAGGTGCCGGCGGAAATGCTGAAGCACGGCTTCCTTTCCGTCGGTGACGTCGGGCAATCACCTGTAGATGTCATCTGGGGTGACCTGCGGAAGGACGGCAAGCGCCCAGCATTCACCTATCGGCCGACCGAAGCTGAAATGGACAGCACTGTGCGTAGCCTTGAAGCGACTGTGGCGCGCGCCCAGAATGAAACCAGCAGGGCTTTGGATGAGTCGCGTCGCGCTGCCAACCGCGTGGGTCGCAACAATCTCATGGACATGTGGATCGGCAAGACAGAGCAGGAATTCGTGAGGACGTGGGGCTCACCGGATCGTGTGGAGAATGGGGCCGATGGTTCGCGCACGCTGTATCTGCATCGTGGCGAGCGTGTGCGGGGGTTGAACGCTTACGGGCATGTCGTCAGTGACGTGAACAATCGATGCGATATATCGGTGCTCACGATGGACGGCTACGTTCGTGACTACGCCACGCAGGAAGCCACCTGCGCGCAGCACTTGCGCTGATCGCGATTGCTGGCCACGACGCGGGGCGACAAAGCGTGTGCAGGCTTTCCCTGCAACATCGCCCCTGCCGGACCAGGCCGTGGGCGGGGGCGCGGCGCATCCTCCACGGCGCCATCCACTGCGGATCTGTTTGTCAGATAAGCCACCATTCACGTTAGCCGCGCTTTTTCTGTGATCAAGTGCGCTTTTCATCCCAAGCTCCCTTCGACGAGCGCTGCCTCCTCGAAGTAAGCTGCGTGCGCGTCAAAATCCCGACGCGCCGGTGCCATCGAACGCAGGAGCTTTTCCGTCCATGAGGACTGTGTCCCCCCGCGGTGCGGGTGACGCTTGCCACCATCGCGGTTGCCGTGGGCTCGGGGCTATCATCCGCCATGGCGGCCGCCGGGCACGTGCGAGGCATCGCCCCGTTTCCGGCCTCCGCTCGGGAACTGGCAAGACGGGATTGAAGGAGTTGCAGCGGATGGAGAAGGGGAGTGGCACGCACATGGACAACGCCCTGGCGTTCGTTCCGTCCGGCGCGAACCTGCTGGAAGCCGTGCGCGGCGATCTGACCGGCAATGGTTTCCAGGACCAGCTCCTGGTGATCGACCAACCTCCTCCGGAGGGCTTGTTGCCCGGCCAGCACGGACCGAACCGGGTGCTGCTGTTGCTGCTGGGCGATGCCACGGGCCGCTGGCAGCTGGCGGCACGCAACGACAAGCTGGTGCCGTGCTCAACGCGCGGTGGCATCGCCGGCGATCCCTTCGCGTACGTAACCATCGAGGATGGTGCGTTCAGTGTGATCACCAACGGCGGCAGTCGCGAACGCTGGAGCAGCGTCTACACGTTCCGGTATGCACCTGCCGAGCAGGCGTGCTGGGTGCATGGCGTGCAGCGCAGGGTGGTCGACACCGAGACCGAAGCCACCCATACGCGTGACTTCTCGGCCGCCGAACTTGGGCGGGTGCGGTTCGAGGATTTCGATCCGGCCGTCGTCGCCGACGTCAGCTTGCCCTGAGTGCCATGCCTGTAAGGAGGCGGGAGTACCCAACGATGATCGAGCAGGAGTTTCACCGTGTCGCAGGATAGAGAGTCGCAGCTGTTGCGGCAGGCCACGGAGGCCGGCATGACCTCGTCCCGGGAACTGGCCAACTTCATGGCGCAGGCCGGGCACGAGTCCCGTGGCCTGAGCCGGCTCAATGAGAGTTTCAACTTCACCCGGGGTATCTCGCAGATCCCGGTGGAAGCGGCGTGGCGCAATGGCAATGGCGCGCTTGAGAGCGCCCGACAGGAAGCGCTGCGTGGGCGGCCGGAGAACCTGGCCGAACTGATGTATGGCGGCCGCATGGGCAACGATGCGCCCGGTGATGCGCTGAAGTATCACGGCCGTGGCTACCTGCCGCTGGTCGGCAAGGAGAATTACGAGCGTGCCGGCAAGGCGCTGGATCTGGACCTGGTGAATCAGCCGGAACTGGCCGCGCAGCCCGAGCACGCAGGCCGTATTGCCGTGTGGCAATGGCAGACGCGGGTGCCGGAAGCGGCGCGCGAGGATGTGCGGGAAGCCACGCGTGCCCTGAATGGCGCGCTCAACGGCATCGAAGCCCGCCAGCAGCGTTTTGACGTGTGGCAGCAGAAGCTGACCCCCGATGTGATGGCGCGCCTGGAACGTGGCGAAGTGGGGGCGCCAGCCCAGCAGGCAACCGAACGCGACATGTCGCAACCGGGCGAGCCGGGATACACACTGTTCTCGGGCGCGCGCCAGCACCTGCAGCAGATGGGGCCTCAGAGCGGGCTGCGCACTGGGCAGGAACTGGACAATGCCGCCGGCGCGTTGGCGCTGAGCGCGCAGAAGGCCGGGATGTCGCGTATCGATCATCTGCTGGCCGGCAATGACGGTCGCACGCTGTTTGCTGTACAGGGTGCGCTGGGCGATCCGGCCATGCTGCGCGCATCGGTCGATCGCGAACAGGCGGCGCAGCAGCCGCTGGCGCAGAGCAGCCAGCAGTTGGCCGCCAGCGTTGCGCAGCAGGACCCGGCGGCTGCGCTCGCCCGCGAGCAGGAGCAGCGTTCTCGATCCTTGTAGCACCTGATGCCGGCGGGCAGGGTGCCCGCAGGCGCTTTACGTACGACGCGTGGCGCCCTGTGGCGCCGACATGGAAACCCACTCGTAAGGACACCACATGCGAATCGTTCCCTCGAATGCCCGGCACGCCGCTACCCGCAATGCATCCGTGCGCCGCCTGCCGCCGCTCTGGCTGCTGTCACTTGGACTTGCCGCAGCGTCGGCACAGGCTCAGGAGGCAGCGGCACCTGTCGTGGAGACGCCCCCCACTGCCGAGGGGACCGTTGACGCGCCTGTAGGGGCGGCGCCCGTTGCAGCGCCCGCGGCGACCGACGCCGTTGTCGTGGTGCCGGCTTCTGATGTACCCGCTGCCGCGCCAGCCCCTGCAACAGCCGTGGTGGACGCGCAGCCGGAGCCCGCTGCAAACCCGACGCCCCCGCCCGTGACGGCCGCAGCGACGGCCCCTGTAGCTGCACCGCCTGCCGCCGTCGAGCCAGCCGCTCCGGCGGTAGCGCCCGCACCTCCCGCCTTGGCCATCGTGCCGTTGCCGCCCGAGCAGGCGACCGAGCGGGCACTTGGTGCCCGCTGCCCGGTGGATCTGGCCGGGCGGCTGGCGACCCAGGGCGACCTGCTGATCGGCGCCTGCCAGGGCACGATGCCGGCGCATCTGGCTGCGATGCTGGTCGCGCTGCCCGAGCAGGACATCCACCTGCCGCGCAGCTGGCGCGAGCGAGAGGTACAGCAGAAGGCCTGGTTCAAGGCCGTGCCGGGCTACGGCCAGCGCCCGGACTTCATCGTGCGGATGGGCGACATCTGGGTGCGCTCGCTGGAAGGGCGCGACGCCGAAAGCACGTTCTACCTGGTGTCGGCGCCGTTCACCTGCAGCGACCGGGTCGCCAACCCCGATGAGTACGGCGCGGAGCCGGTACGTATGCCAGCGGGTGACTGCCGCGAGGCCTATGTGGCCCAGCGCGTGTACCAGGTGCGCGGAGACGCCGCGCCGAGGGATGTGACCGCCGATGCCATGCCGGCCATGCCCCAGGTGACGGAGGCCGATCGTGTGCGCCAGCTGTCGCGCGAGGGGCGGATCAGCCTGGACCACAGCAAGTTGCAGTACGGCCCGGCCATGCGCTGGTTCGTGCAGTACCCGGAGTCGGCGCAGAAGGGCGGTCCGCGCTCCTACGGTGACTGGAACCGCGAGCACATCGCGTTCGTGGTCTGGACCGGTGATCGCTTCGAGCTGCGCGAGAAGGTGGCGCGTGCGCAGTGGCCGTGTGATCCGGTAGCACCGGGCGATCGCGCCTGTGGTGGATTCCCTGATTCCGGGCCGGACCTGTTCGTGACTGCCAATGGGTCTGGAGCGGTCGCGGCCTCCAGCCCCTGAGGCGCGCTGTAGAGGTGAAGCGGGAGCCGGAATGACCGGCTCCCGTGCTGTCCATCAGGCCTGCAGGCTGCGGGTCTGATTCTGCTGCTGTTCCAGCTGCTGGTCGCGCTCCAGTGCAAGGCGCTGGCCTGCGGCCTGCTGGTCGATGCGCTGGCTGCTCTGTTCCAGCGGTGTGTTCATCGCCACCGCCGTATCCACTGACACGCGAAGGTGGGCCGGGTCACCGCCCTGGCCCTGCACGGCGAAGCTGCGCGAGGCATCGGCATTCATGACCACCTCGTCGATGCGCTTGCCGCCCGCCGCATGCATTTCGGCGGCCAGGCTGCCGGCCAGTTGCGTGCTCATTACGTCTGGTACCCGGCCGACGCGGACGTCCTGCGCGTGCACGCCACGGATCGCGTCGTTGAACAGTGGGTTGCCCACGTGGTTGGCATCGTCCATGCGCAACATGCTGGTGTGATGGCCGTTCTTCTCCGCTTCGCGGCGTGCCGGCTCACCGGGCTGCAGCGGGCCGCGGATATGGTCGTACAGATCGACCGCGCCGCCCGGGATGCCGCGCGCCGCGCGGGTGACACCACGGCGCAACGATTCGACGTCGTCGCGGTATTCCTCGATCATCCTGGCGTTGTCTTTTGCCAGCGTCTGCGTTTCCGGGTGTTGCAGCACCGAGCCGTCGCCGAGGAAGTTGCCCAGCTTGTGCGCGCCGAACGAGCTGCCTGCTGCGACGAGCGGGCTGTCCGGGATCAGGGCGCGCATCGGATGATTGCTGAAGCCGTTTGCGGCAAGTGTCTTGATCTCATCCGGCTTAGCATAGATGCGCACCTGGCCGAAGTGCGGCGAGGCAGCGCTGACCGGATCGGAGGCCATGACGTGGTTGATCATGGTGTTGCCGCCTTCGGGGATGCGGTAGCTGAGGCTGACCGCGCCATAGGCGTTGAAGGTCTCGCCCTTGACGTTGAAGTGGTGCGAGGTGATCTGGGCCAGGGCGCCGCCGAGGGAGTGGCCGGTGACGGTGACCTGGGGGGCGGGTACACCGTTCAAGCGCGACTGAAGCGCGACGCCTTCAAGTGTCCTCTGTGTCAAGGCAATCGCGTCGGGCGCTTGCACGTTGGTGCGCGCAACCACCATGCCGCCATCGGTCAGAATCGCGTCGCGAGCTATCTGCTCGGTGCCACGATGCGCAATGACAATCTCTTTGGTGTCTACGCGCTGATAGACGGTACCTTGATAGCCGTTGAGGCGATTGTTGACATGCTCAAGTATCTTGTACTCATGGCCGTTTAACGTGACCTTCTCTTCCTGGCCGGGTTCACGTCGGCCGACGGCCCGATCCTTGTAGGCGTCATCAGATAACGCGGCGTAGTCCTGGGAGGTGATGGTCACGGCGCCACCTCAGTTGCGGAGAGGGTGATCGTAAACAGCTTGTCCCGAAGATCAGGGGCGTAATTGCTGCGATCGGGCTCGCCGCTGGCGGGGAAATTCGGAACGCGATCTGCCTTCGGATAGACCAGATCCGGATAGTAGAGCGTATGCGCGCCACCTTCGGTCAGCGGCTTGGCGTCAACGAAGGTGAGGAAGCGGGTCTCTTCTTCAGCGCCCGTTGCCTTCAGCATTGCCCCGGCACCGGTGAACTCCCACTTGCACACGCCACGACCGTAGTAGTCTTCATCCAGCATGCGGTCCACATACAGCATGCCCCGGTACTCACCATCAGCGACCTTGCGCAGCTCCACTGGCTCCTGGCTGGTAATGCGAGCAGCCGTGCCGGTGGCTGGCTCGATGTGGCCGCACTGGTCTTCGTTAGTGACGTCGTACTGAGCCACGCCCTTGACCAGAGCGAAGTCGCCGGGGGCGTCCTTCAGGCGCAGCACCAGTTCATAGGCCTTGCGCGGGCTGGGGTTGAGCTTTGCGAGCCCGCGCCCTCCCTGGGCGACATCGGCTTCGGCAGCGGCACGTTCCTGGTTCATGGCGGTCTCCGGGTGGCAGGCGGTCAACAGAAGCAGAGCAAGGCACGGAATCATCTTGTGGCGCAATGTCGGCCTCCTTGGGGGTAGGGGGTGTGGAACTGGCAGCTCATGGCATGAGCTTCTGCACAGTGGTGGTGGTAGAGAACAGCGCGTCTCGCAGCTCTTCTTTGTAGGCTGAAGGATCTTCCTTGCCACTTGCAGGATAGTTGGCAGCAAGTTCGGCGCGAGGATAGGCAGCCTTCGGATAGTAGAGAGTCAACGGCGATTCGGCGTTCATGCGTTCCTTTCTGAAATACGTCAGGAATCGCGTATCCGCCTCTCCGTTCGTGGCGCGCAACATTGCACCAGCACCCGTCAGCGACCAATGGCAGACGCCACGCCCGTAGTAGTCCTCGTCCTGCATACGGTCGAGGTAGAACGTGCCGCGGTATTCGTTCTCGCCGATCTTGCGCAGGATGACGGGCTCCTGGCTGGTGATGCGGCCCGCAGTGCCTGTTGCAGGCACGATCCGTCCACAGTCTGCGTAGTTGCTGGCGTCGTACTGGGCCACGCCCTCAACAATCGCGAACGGGCCCGGCGCGTCCTTCAGTGTCAGCACCAGCTCATAGGCCTGCTTCGGTGCCGGGTTGAGCTTGGCCAGACCGCGTCCACCCGCGGCGACATCACGCTCGGCATCGGCGTACGGCGAGCACGCCGCCAGCGGGAGGAGGGCGAGCACTGCCAGCAACGGCCGTCTCCTGTGCGCGCGGTGTTCTACACCCATGGCCCGATCCTGCATCGTGCGTCCGTGTCCATATATCCTTCCTGGGTGGCAGGTTTCTCGATTATGGAACGTGCCGGGAGGGCTGTGCCACCCCTCGAGACGGATTTTTGACGCATCCAGGGCGCTCCGCGCCGGCAGATCGCTTACCGCACAGGGCGTCCGATCGCCGCGTTGGCTCTGCTGCCGGACGCAGGTTCGTAACTGAATCCGTGACGGAAATCGATCATTCACATGTCCATCACTTCATCAAAGGTGTTGTCCTTGAACTGCACGATCCGCCCCGAAACCCGCGAAGACCACGCCGGCATCCATGCACTCACCGAGGCGGCCTTCCGTGAAGCCCCGCACAGCAGCCATACCGAGCAGTTCATCGTCGACGCGCTGCGTGCACGCGGAGAGCTGAGCATTTCGATGGTCGCCGAGCGCCAAGGGCAGGTGGTGGGCCACATTGCGCTGTCGCCGGTAACGATCAGCGATGGCAGCACCGGCTGGTTTGGCCTGGGGCCAATCTCGGTGCTGCCCGGATGGCAGGGACAGGGCATTGGCGCGGCGCTGATGCACGCGGCGCTCGACGCATTGCGTGGGCAGGACGCGCGCGGCTGCGTATTGCTGGGGGAGCCGGCGTATTACGGGCGGTTCGGATTCCGCGCCGAGCCGGGCCTGGTACTACCGGGTGTTCCGCCGGAGTACTTCCAGGCGCTGTGCCTGCGGCCGCCGATGGCGCAGGGCGAGGTGAGCTATTCCACGGCCTTTGAAGCCACCGCCTGAGAGTGCGGGAGGTCAGGGCGCACGCCAGACGGTGGGCTCGGGTTGCGGCTTGGGAATGCGGTAGCCGCCGATGTGTTCAAGCAGTTCATTGGTGCGGCGCTGCTCGGCCAACAGCTCTCGCAGCAGATTGCGCACCGCGAAGATCGCGAACGGCACCAGGATCCATATCAGGCTGATTCCCAGCGCAAACAGGGTCAGCAGGGCTCTGCCACCTTCCATGTAGGGCACTCCTCTTCGAAAGCAACCACGCTAGCACGCAGTTGCTGTCGAGGGATGTCAGCCGTTGTACCGTAGATGGATCAGGGGATACGGACGGCCCTGCGAATCAAGCGGTGAGCGGCCGGTTTCGACGAAGCCCATGCGGACGTAGAAGCCAACGGCCTGTGCGTTCTGTTCGTTGACGTCGGTACTCAGCTGCGGATGCAGGGCCAGTGCGTGCTGCAACAGCTGCCGGCCGATACCGGTACCGCGCACGTCCGGATCGATGAACAGCGCTTCCATGTGCGTGCCGTCGATCAGCATGAAGCCTACGGGCCGATCCTGCGCATCGACGGCAACGGTCATCGGCGCCTGCGGCAGGAAGCCAGCCACTTCGGCTTCGATGGCCTGGCGGTCATCGGTACTGAGGAAGTCGTGGGTGGCGTCGACGGCGCGACGCCAGAGGTCGACGAGGGCGGTGCCGTCGTCGGCGCGCGAGGGACGGAGGGTGGTCACGGGCTCACCAAGGTGCTTGCAAAGAGTGCGTAGTATGGCGCGTCCCGACCCAGCGCGCAGGCGTGGATTCACCCGATGTTGCGATGGCGGATGAAGGGGCTGTAGGCCATTGCCTCTGCGCGCAGCACCACGCCGTCCTCGAAATCGCCGCTGTCGTTGAAGGGCACGGTGGGCCACTGCGGCCATTGCGCCAGTCGTTCGCGGTAGTAATGGGTGGCCGCAGCCAGTGCCTCGTCGTGCGCCTGCACGCGCTCCGGTGCAAGCCCTGAACGCACGCCGTGCACCACATGCGGTTCCATCATCTCGAAGCCTACGTAGCGCAGGCTGTACATCAACGGCCACAGCAACAACCGGGTATCTCCCTCGCGGCCGTCGGCTGCGCAGGCCTGCGCCGATGATCCGGTGGTGACGCTCAGCAACGCGCGCTTGCCCCGCATCACGCCGTGCTCGTGGCGCTGGCGGCTGTTGTACATCGGCCCGTAGACCAGCACGCGGTCCAGCCAACCCTTGAGGATGGCCGGTGCCGCGAACCACCACAGCGGGAACTGCAGGATCAGCAGGTCGGTGGCCTGCAGCAGCTGCAGATGGCGCTGCACCTCGGCGGGCAACTGGTCGTGTTCGGCGCTGTAGCGTTGTTCGCGCTGGGCATCGAAGCGCTCGGGCTGCAGGCGCCGTGGATGGTGCCAGGCCGCTTCCAGCGGATCGAAGCCCTCTGCATACAGGTCGACCATGTCCACCTGCAGATGGTCGTGCCGCAGCTGCTCGGCGGCCTGCGTGGCCAGATGGGCGTTGAACGAGCGGGGTTCCGGATGGGCAAGCAGGATCAGGGCGCGCATGGGGCGAGGCGTTGGCGGAGTGTGCGACCATCCTCGCGATGCCGGGGTGCCCCGGCAATTACGCACCTTGAGGTAACCATGGCCTATCCGGGCGATGTCTATGCCGCCGATTGCTCGGCACGCGATGCGCTGGCGCTGATCTCCGGCAAGTGGGTGATGCTGCTGTTGCCAGCGTTGGCGCAGGGCCCGCAACGCAACGGCGCACTGCTGCGGAAGATCGAAGGGATCTCGCAGAAAGTGTTGACCCAGACCCTGCGGCAGCTGGAGCGCAACGGCCTGGTCGAGCGTTGCGATCTGGGCAGCAAGCCGCTGCATGTCGAGTACCGGTTGACCGAGGTTGCGCGCAGTCTGGTGGACACCCTGAACGCGCTGGACCGTTGGGCCGAGCACAACTTCCCGGCACTGGACGCTGCCCGCGAACGCTTCGACGCGCGCTAGCGGAACCTGCACGGCCGTGGGCGTACAATGCGGCCCCGGCGGCCATCCTGGCCCTGTATATACGCGAGAACCGCCATGACCGATGCCCTGGGTGTGCCGGTGCACGACGCCGATGAACATTGGATGCGCCATGCGCTGGCGCTGGCCGAGCGTGCGCAGCGCGAGTTCGATGAAATTCCGGTGGGAGCGGTGCTGGTCGGCGCTGATGGCCAGCTGCTGGGTGAGGGCTGGAACCTCAACATCGCTTCGCACGACCCCAGCGCGCATGCCGAGATCGTGGCAATGCGTGCCGGTGGCAAGCTGCTGGCCAACCACCGGCTGCTGGGCAGTACCCTGTACGTGACCCTGGAACCGTGCGCGATGTGCGCGATGGCGATCGTGCATGCACGCGTTGCCCGTCTGGTCTACGGCGCCAGCGACCCCAAGACCGGGGCCTGCGGCAGCGTGTTCGACCTGCTCGGCGATGCCCGCCACAACCACCGCGTCGAGATCCACGGCGGGGTGCTGGCCAAGGAGGCCAGCATGCGCCTGACCAACTATTTCCGTGCCAAGCGTGGCAAGCCGCCGCTGCTGCTGGAAGACCATGCCGGCGAGGCCTGAGGGGCGAACGGGTATGATGGGCGCCTCTTTCCATTACCGGTAGGCCGCGCGCCTGCCCAGCAACGAGGCGACACATGGCGGACAACGGCGCGGCCAACGAACGACTGATCTGGATCGACCTGGAAATGACCGGGTTGGATACCGACAACGATTCGATCATCGAGATCGCCACCGTGGTCACCGATGCCCAGCTCAATGTGCTGGCGGAAGGGCCGGAATTCGCCATCCACCACCCGCTGGAAACGCTGGAAGCGATGGATGAGTGGAACCGCAACCAGCACCGCCGTTCGGGCCTGTGGCAGCGCGTGGTGGACAGCACCACCACCCTGGGCCAGGCCGAGGCGCAGACGGTGAACTTCCTGGCGCAGTGGATCCCGGCTGGCCTGTCGCCGATGTGCGGCAACTCCATCTGCCAGGACCGCCGCTTCCTGCATCGCCAGATGCCGCGCCTGGAGAAGTACTTCCACTATCGCAATCTGGACGTCTCCACCGTGAAGGAACTGGCCAAGCGCTGGGCGCCGAACGTGGCCGCCGGTGTTGGCAAGAACAGCAACCACACCGCGCTGAGCGACGTGCACGATTCGATCGCCGAGCTGCGCCACTACCGCCAGTTCATGGGCGCGCTGTCCGGGCTTTCGACACCTTGACCGGTCGTGCCGGCCGCCGGCTGGCAATTCCAGGGCTTTCGTGAGGTCCAACAGGTTGCCGGCCAGCGGCCGGCACTACGCTTCGTTCAACTCCCTGGCGCTAAGATCGGCGCCATGAACGAGCCCATCCTGCTGCCCCGCGACATTGCCCACGACGCCCGCGACTGGTCCGACCTGCAGCGGGCGGTGACCCTGCTGGAAGCCCCGACCCTGACCGCACGCATGGCCAACCTGGTCGGCACGCCGCTGGAATTCGCGGTGAAGGCGCTGCCCAGTTCGGTCTCCAACCGCATCCATGGCGCGGTGCAGGCGGCGCTGTCCAAGTCGGCGCAGGCGGCGCTGTGGAGCATGGACAACACGCCCGGCAAAGGGGCCTCCACGCGCTGGCACAAGGTGGCGGCAGCCACCTCGGGCGCGGTCGGCGGGGCCTTCGGCTTCGCGGCACTATTCATCGAGCTGCCGGTGTCGACCACCATCATGATGCGCGCGGTGGCCGATGTGGCCCGCAGCGAGGGCTTCGACCTGTCCGAGTTCAGCACCCGCCAGGCCTGCCTGGAGGTGTTCGCGCTAGGGGGTAACTCACCGCGCGATGATGCCAGCGAGACCGGCTATTACCTGGCCCGTGGCTTTACCACCGATGTGATGCGCCATCTGTCGGCCGAACTGGCCGGGCGGGTGGTGACCGGCCGCGACCTGACCCTGGGCGTGGCACCGAAGGAGGCTGGCAAGCTGCTGGCGAAGATGGTGGAAAAGGTGGCGGCGCGCTTCGGCGTGGTGGTCACCGAGAAGTTCGCGGCACAAGCGGTGCCGATCGTCGGCGCGGCTGCCGGTGCGACACTCAATACCATGTTCACCGATTACTACCAGGACATGGCGCGCGGCCACTTCATCGTGCGCCGGCTGGAGTTGAAGTACGGGGAAGATGTGGTGCGCAGCTGCTATGACCGCGTGGCACACGGCGCGGTGAAGATCGAGCCGACTCTGTAACCGGCTTTGGGGTCAGAGCCCTTTGCGTTGCAAAGGGATCCGACCCCGGTTGCGCGTGGGGTCGGATCCTCTTCCGCAGGCAGGGGCTCTGACCCCTGGTCACGCCATCCTTGCCTCGGGGGAACAATTGTTTTGCCAGCGCATGCCTGTTGCGCGGCAGCCGGCATCCCCATCCTTTGCGGTACTCCCCCCCGCAAGAGATTGCCGCCATGATGTTCACCCCCCACCGCCTGGGCGCGCTGACGTTGCCCAACCGCATCGTGATGCCGCCGATGACCCGGTCGCGTGCTGCCGATGGCAACGTCGCCACCGCGGAAATGGCCGCCTACTACGCGCAGCGGGCCAGCGCGGGCCTGATCGTCAGCGAAGGTACCCAGATCAGCCCGCAGGGCCAGGGCTATGCCTGGACCCCGGGCATCCACAGCCCGGAACAGGTGCAGGGCTGGCGCCGGGTGACCGATGCTGTGCACGCTGCCGGCGGTCGCATCTACGCCCAGCTGTGGCACGTGGGCCGGGTCTCGCATGTGGCCCTGCAGCCCGGTGGTGCCGCGCCGGTGTCGTCGTCGGCGTTGCTGGCCGAAGGCGTGAAGGTGTTTGTCGACCCCACCGGCGCAGGCCCGGAAGCGGGCGTGGGTGAGATGATCCAGCACTCGATGCCGCGTGCGCTGACCGAAGGCGAGATCCCGGGCGTCGTCGCCGACTACGCCCAAGCTGCACGCAATGCGCTGGAGGCCGGCTTCGACGGCGTAGAACTACATGGCGCCAACGGTTACCTGATCAACCAGTTCATCGACTCGCAGGCCAACCAGCGCACCGACGCCTATGGCGGCTCACTGCAGAACCGTCTGCGTTTCCTGCGCGAGGTTGTGCAGGCGGTGATCGCGGTGGCCGGCGGTGATCGCGTGGGCGTGCGTCTGGCGCCGTTGACGACGCTGCAGGGCGCGGTCGACGATACGCCGCAGGCGACCTACCTGGCGGCTGCCCACCTTTTGGGTGAGCTGGGTGTGGGCTATCTGCACATTGCCGAAGCCGACTGGGACGATGCACCGCTGATGCCGGTGGCGTTCAAGCAGGCGCTGCGCATGGTCTACCCGGGCACCCTGATCTACGCCGGCAAGTACACCGCCGAGCGCGCCGAGCAGGCACTGGCCGAAGGCTGGGCCGACCTGATCGGCTACGGCCGCCCGTTCATCGCCAACCCGGATCTGCCTGAGCGCCTGCGTCTGGGGGCGGAATTGAACCTGCCGGATCGGGCGACGTTCTTCGGCGGTGGTGCCGAGGGCCTCACTGATTATCCGATGCTGGAAGAGAGCGTCACCGCTTGACGCGCGGATGGGTGGGTGCCGACCGTTGGTCGGCACTACCGGCATGGATCAGGGCTTGTCGCGTACCAGGGCATCGGCCTCGACCACGCCGCCATCCTTGCCGTGCAGGTACAGGTGCATGTCCTGCTGCGGATACGGAATGTTGATGCCGGCCTTGTCGAAGCCCAGCTTGAGCTGCTCCAGCAGCGTGACCTTGGTGCCGAACCAGTCAGCCGACTTCACGTAGCAGCGGATGCCAAGATTGATCGCGTGCGCCCCCAGCTCGTAGACGACCACGTCCGGTGCGGGTGCCTGCAGCACGCGCGGGTCGGCCTTCATCAGCGCCAGCGCCGTGTCGCGTGCCAGCTGGATGTTGTCTTCGTAACCGATGCCGATCACCAGTTCGACGCGGCGGGTCGGCTCGGCGGTGAGGTTGATGATCGGTGCGGCGGTGATCAGCGTGTTGGGAATGGTGGTGTGCTGGTTGTCGGCACCGGTGATGACGGTCTGGAAGATGCGCACTTCGCGCACCGTGCCGGTCTGGCCGGCCACGGTCACCACGTCGCCCACGCGGAACGGGCGCAGCGTCACCAGCATCACGCCCGACGCGATGTTGGACAGCGAATCCTTCAGGGCAAGGCCAACTGCCAGGCCAGCGGTACCGAGCACGGCCAGCAGCGGGGTGATCTGCACACCCAGCGTGCCGATCGCCAGCACCACTACGATCACCAGCGACGCGGCGTACACCACGTTGCGCAGGAAACTGCCCAGCATCGGGTCCACGCCCATGCGCGCGGTGGCGCGCGGCATTGCGTTGGACAGGCGTCGCGCCAGCCACATGCCGACCAGCAGCACCACGATCGCGGCCAGCAACGGCACACCGTAAGTTTCCAGCAGGCGCTCCCAGTCGAGCGAATGGAACCAGGGCGTTGCGGTGGGGGCGGGTGCTGCGGCGGCGATCATGCGGAAATCCTTTGCTGCGGGGGAAGTCTGCGCGGGGCAGGGCGTACGTGGACGCCAGAAACAGCAAGCCCCGCAGAGGCGGGGCTTGCGTGCAGCAGCAGTATGGGCCGACGCCGATGAACACGGCGTCAGCCTGTGGCCATCACGGCATCAGCCGTTGGCCTTCAGCTTGGCCAGGCGCAGCCAGGTATCGACCACGGTATCCGGGTTCAGCGACACCGACTCGATGCCTTCCTGCATCAGCCATTCGGCCAGATCCGGGTGATCGGACGGGCCCTGGCCGCAGATGCCGACGTACTTGCCCTTGGCACGTGCTGCCTTGATCGCCATCGACAGCAGCTTCTTCACTGCCGGGTTACGCTCGTCGAACAGGTGCGCGACGATCGACGAGTCGCGGTCCAGGCCCAGGCTCAGCTGGGTCAGGTCGTTGGAGCCGATCGAGAAGCCGTCGAAGATCTCCAGGAATTCATCGGCGAGCAGTGCGTTGGACGGCACTTCGCACATCATGATGATCTTCAGGCCGTTCTCGCCCTGCTTCAGGCCGTTCTGTTCCAGCACCTCGATGACCTTGCGGCCTTCTTCCAGGGTGCGCACGAACGGGATCATGACCCACAGGTTGTCCAGGCCCATTTCGTTGCGCACGCGCAGCACGGCCTTGCACTCCAGCGCGAAGGCGGCCGAGAAGCTCGGGTCGACGTAACGGCTGGCGCCGCGGAAGCCGATCATCGGGTTCTCTTCGTGCGGCTCGTAGTTGCTGCCGCCGATAAGGTTGGCGTACTCGTTGGACTTGAAGTCCGACAGGCGCACGATCACGGCGTTCGGGGCGACCGAGGCGGTGAGGGTGGCGATGCCTTCGGCCAGGCGGTCCACGTAGAAGCTGACCGGATCACCATAGCCGGCGATCTTCTCGTCGATCTTCTTCTTCGTCGCTGCGTCCTGGCGGTCGTATTCCAGCAGCGCGTTCGGGTGGATGCCGATGTGGCTGGCAATGATCATTTCCAGGCGGGCCAGACCGATGCCGGCGTTCGGCAGCTGGCCGAAGTCGAAGGCACGTTCCGGGTTGGCCACGTTCATCATGATCTTCAGCGGTGCCGGCGGCATGTTGCCCAGATCGGTGGTGGTGCGCTCGAAGCCGAGCTTGCCTTCGTAGATGAAGCCGGTATCGCCTTCAGCGCAGCTGACGGTGACCAGCTGGCCATCTTCGATCACCTTGGTGGCATTGCCCGAACCGACCACGGCCGGCACGCCCAGCTCGCGCGCGATGATCGCGGCGTGGCAGGTACGGCCGCCACGGTTGGTGACGATGGCCGAAGCGCGCTTCATCACCGGCTCCCAATCGGGATCGGTCATGTCGGCGATCAGCACGTCGCCCGGCTGCACGCGGTTCATGTCGTCCAGCGTCTTCACCACGCGGGCCACGCCCGAGCCGATCTTGGCACCAACGGCGCGGCCTTCGGCCAGCACGTTGCCGCCCTTTTCGGTCAGCGCGAAGCGCTCGATCTGGGTGGCGTGGCTGCGCGACTTCACCGTCTCCGGGCGCGCCTGCACGATGAACAGCTTGCCGCTGACACCGTCCTTGGCCCACTCGATGTCCATCGGGCGGCCGTAGTGCTTTTCGATGACCAGCGCCTGTTTGGACAGTTCCTGCACGTCCTCGTCGCTGATCGAGAAGGTGTTGCGCAGTTCGACCGGGGTGTCCTCGATCCTGACGCGCTCACCCGGAACATCCGAATACACCATGCGGATGGCCTTGCTGCCGAGCGAGCGGCGCAGGATCGCCGGCTTGCCGGCCTGCAGGGTGGGCTTGTAGACGTAGTACTCGTCCGGGTTGACCGCGCCCTGCACGACCATTTCGCCCAAGCCGAACGAAGAGGTGACGAACACCACGTCGCGGAAGCCGGACTCGGTGTCCAGGGTGAACAGCACGCCGGAGGAGCCGACGCCCGAGCGCACCATCAGCTGCACGCCGGCGGACAGGAACACGTCCTCATGCTTGAAGCCGTGGTGCACGCGGTAGGCGATGGCGCGGTCGTTGTACAGCGAGGCGAACACTTCCTTGACCTTGTGCACGACGTCGTCGGCACCGGTGACGTTGAGGAAGGTTTCCTGCTGGCCGGCGAAAGACGCATCCGGCAGATCCTCGGCGGTGGCCGAGGAACGCACGGCCACGGCCACGTCGCCGCCGCCATTGTCGGCGCTCAGCTTGGCGTAGGCGCTGCGGATGTCCTGGTCCAGCTGCGGCTGCAGCGGCGCATCGATCACCCAGGTGCGGATTTCCTTGCCGGCGGCGGTCAGCGCGTTGACGTCCTCGACGTCCAGCGTGGCCAGCTTGTCGAAGATGCGCTTGGACAGATCGTTGTGCGCGATGAAGTCCTTGAAGGCTTCAGCGGTGGTGGCATAACCGCCCGGCACCGAAACGCCCAGACCGGCGAGGTTGCCGATCATCTCGCCCAGCGACGAATTCTTGCCGCCTACGCGGGCCAGATCGGCCAGACGCAGTTCGTGCAACCACAGGATGTTCTCGTTCAAGCGCGATGCTCCGTTTGGCCATCGCCCGAGGCGGGCTGAATGGCCGCGTCCGTAGGAAGAAGCCGATATGATGCCGGGCAGACCACCGTCGGCACAAGCTTGTGCTGGCGGCCTTTTTAAGCTTCGTAGGGGGTAAAAGCGCGCATGTCGACCATCCGTCCGGTGTTCTACGTTTCCGATGGAACCGGTATCACCGCTGAAACCATTGGGCATAGCCTGCTGACCCAGTTCTCCGGGTTCAGCTTCATTACCGACCGCATGTCGTTTGTCGACGACCCCGAAAAAGCGCGTGAAGCCTGTGCCCGGATCCAGGCGGCAGGGGAGCGGTACCAGGTCCGGCCGATCGTGGTGAACTCCTGCGTGGACCAGAGCCTGAGCCTGATCCTGGCCGACAGCGGGGCGCTGATGCTGGATGTGTTCGCGCCGTTCATCGAGCCGCTGGAGCGTGAACTGGCCAGCCCGCGCCTGGCCCGGGTCGGCCAGGCCCACGGCATGGTCGATTTCGACACCTACCACCGCCGCATCAACGCGATGAACTTCGCCCTGACCCATGACGACGGCATCGCGGTGAACTACGACGATGCCGACGTGATCCTGGTGGCGGTGTCGCGCGCCGGCAAGACGCCCACCTGCATCTACCTGGCCCTGCATTACGGGGTACGCGCGGCCAACTACCCGCTGACCGACGAAGACCTGGAAAGCGACCGCCTGCCGCCGCGCCTGCGCAACTACCGGCGCAAGCTGTTCGGCCTGACCATCGACCCCGACCGCCTGCAGCAGATCCGCCAGGAGCGCCGTCCGAACTCGCGCTACGCCAACCTGGACACCTGCAAGCGCGAGGTGGCCGCGGCCGAGACCATGTTCCGCATGGAGCGGATCCCGACCCTGAGCACTACGCATACCTCGATCGAGGAGATTTCCAGCAAGGTGCTGGCCACGCTGGGGCTGCAGCGCGAGCTGTATTGATCCGTGCGCCGCGACCCACGGGCGTGGCCTACCTGTGTGGCGGGCATTACGCCTCCTCCGCGGTGGGTATCGGCCGTTGGTCGACACCGAGTCCCTTTGGTCAGGGCGATCCCGCCCCCACGTTGAAGCACCAACGTGTAGGATCGACCCATGGCCCAAGCCTCGCCCCGCACCGAACGCATTCCCCGCCTGAGCCGGTTGAGCTGGCTCATGGGCCTGTACGCGGAAAACTACCGCCACCTGGTGCGCCTGTTCGAACCGGCCGGACTGGTGGCGGGCAGCTACATTTCCTCGATCGGCGACGGCCTGGACGTACGCCTGGACGTGATCGAGTGCCACCGCTACACGGTGGAACTGCGCCTGACCTACGACCTGGCCGACCCGGTCACCGGTGAACCGGATCCGTCGGCCTACGTGCGCCTGTATCGTGATGCGCGCCAGGCGGAGACCACGCACTGCTACGTCGGTCGCCGCTGGCAGGACACCATGGGCCTGTACCCCCCGCCGGCGGAGCTGATCAGCCATCGCATGCGGATGAACACCTTCCTCGGCAAATGGCTGGAATACCTGGCCGAACGCGGCCACGGCGTGGCCACCCTGCGCCGCGATCCCGATGGCGCCGCTGCGCCTGCCGAACGCCGCCTGTCGCTGGTGCGCTGATCGGCCATAATCCACGGCTGACCTGCCGCTGGATGCTGCCCCATGCCGTACACCCCGATCGTCGCCACCCTGGGCTATGTGCTGTCGCCTGATCGTCGCCAGGTGCTGATGATCCACCGCAATACCCGCCCTGGTGACCACCACCTGGGCAAGTACAACGGACTGGGCGGCAAGATCGAAGCGGACGAGGACGTGGCGGCCAGCATGCGCCGCGAGATCGCCGAGGAGGCCGGCATCCACTGCACCGACATGCACCTGCGCGGCACCATCAGCTGGCCGGGCTTCGGCAAGCATGGCGAGGACTGGCTGGGCTTCGTCTTCGTCATCGACGGATTCGAGGGCACCCCGCATGGCGGCAACCACGAGGGCACGCTGGAGTGGGTGGACCTGGACAAGCTGGACACGCTGCCGATGTGGGAGGGCGACCGCAACTTCCTGCCGTTGGTGTTCGACGCCGACCCGCGCCCGTTCCACGGCGTGATGCCGTACAAGGACGGTCGCATGGTCAGCTGGTCCTACAGCCGGCTGTGACCCGACGAATCGGATGGACGCCGACCTTTCGGGTGGGTGCCAACCTTGGTTGGCACGCTCTTCTGGCTGGTTAATACCCGGGCAATATTGACTCTCGCAAATTACCCGGGCAATATTCCCGCATCGCCTCCGATGCCATTGCCATGCCTGCGTCCCGACTTCCTCCCTTCAGCTGTTTCGACGGCCATCGCCTGGTCGCTTCCGGTACCCCGGAAGTTGCTGCGCTGGCGTTGAAACAGCTACGTGCCGATAACGCCACCGGTCCGCTGCTGGTGTTCGACAACGCCAGCGGCCGAACCCGCGATTTCGACACGCGCGGCAGCGACGCAGACCTGCTGGCGCGGGTGGCCGAGTCGCTTCCCGCCGTGGAGGCGGATGCGGATGTCACTGCCGAAGGGGCGCCCGCAACCCCGCGTGGCCGCGGCCGCCCCAAGCTGGGCGTGGTCGCCCGCGAAGTGACGCTGTTGCCGCGCCATTGGGCGTGGCTGGCCGAACAGCCGGGTGGGGCCTCGGTGGTGCTGCGCAGGCTGGTGGAAGCGGCCAGCCGTGCCGGTGCTGACGAGGACCGGCAGCGCCGCCATAGCGAGCGTGCCTATCACTTCCTGCAGGCCATCGCCGGTGACCTGCCGGGCTTCGAGGAGGCCATCCGCGTGCTGTTCGCGCACGATCGCGCGGGCCTGGAGGCGGCACTGCATTCCTGGCCCGTGGACGTGCGTGAGCACGCCCTGCGCCTGGCCTTCGAAGACGCTGGCGGCTGAGCCATCGCGCCGTTGCTGAGCGACGGCGTCATCTGATTGCGGGCCGCGGCCCGCTTCCCCTGTGCTTGCTTTGCTGGCGGAAACGCCGGGCAGGGCGGCGCCTTGCCCAGAGAATCCCATGAGCCCCCCCGTACATCCGATATCCCCGGCGGCCCGCCCGCTGTGGCGCGCCTACCTGACGCTGCTGCTGCCGATGCTGCTGACCAATGCGCTGCAGCTGGCCGCAGGCACGCTGGACAACATCTATCTTGGCCACCTGCTTGGCACACAGGCGGTAGCTGCAGCCGCCGCGTTCTTCCCGGTCTTCTTCCTGTTGCTGGCCCTGGTGATGGGCCTGGCCACGGGCGCAATGGTGTTGATCGGCCAGGCCTGGGGCGCGGGCCGCCCGCAGCAGGCACGCGCGGTGGCTGGCAGCGCGGTGGCGCTGATCCTGCTGTTATCGGTGCTGGTGATGGCCCTGGGCGGCGGTTTCGCACCACAGCTGCTGGCGGCGCTGGGCACGCCGGCAGCGGTCCTCAGTGAGTCCATTGTCTATGCACGCGTGCTGCTGCTGGCGGCCCCGGCGTTCTTCCTGCTATGGCTGGCCACCGCCGTGAGCCGTGCAGTGGGCGATGCGACGTCGCCGTTGCATGCGCTGCTGCTGGCCACGGCGGTCGGCCTGCTGTGCACGCCGCTGCTGATCCTGGGCGGGGCGGGCGCGCCGCAGCTGGGTTCGGCCAGTGCGGCCGTATCCGCGGCGTTCGCGTCGCTGCTGGCACTGGTCTGGTTGCTGTGGCGTTGGGATCGGCTGGGACATCCGCTGGCGCCGGGCCGTGACCTGCTGCGCGCCATCCGTTTCGATGGCGCGATCATCCGCGCGATGCTCCGCATTGGCGTGCCGTCTTCGTTGCAGATGCTCAGCCTGGCCATTGCCGAGATCGTGTTGCTGGGCTGGATCAACCGCTACGGATACACGGCCACGGCCGCCTACGGTGCGGTCAACCAGTTGATGAGCTGGGTGCAGCTGCCGGCGATGTCACTGGGGATCACCGCCACCATCCTCGCGGCGCATGCGATGGGCGCGGGGCGTACGGAAAGACTGTTCGCCATCGCCCGCACCGGCGTGCTGCTTGGCCTGGCGATACTGAGCGCGGTGGTGCTGCTGGTGATGGCGCTGGCACCCTGGCTGACTGGGCTGATCCTGGTGGCGACCGAAGCGCGCGAACTGGCCACGCTGCAGTTGCGCACAGTGGCGTGGGGCGTGCTGGCGATGGGAGGCAGCACCGTGCTGGTCGGGGTGATGCGTGGCAGCGGAACGGTTTTGCTGCCCGCGTTGCTGGGCATGGCGGCGGTACTGCTGCTGGAGCTGCCGCTGGCGATGTGCTTGCAGGCGCGGCATGGGCTGGCGGGCGTGTGGTGGGCGTGGCCGCTGGGGTTGCTGGCGATGCTGGTGATGCAGGTGTTCTGTTTCGCGCGTTGGCGGCGACGGGTGCAGGGCGGGTAATGCCGGCCGCTGGCCGGCAACCCGGAACGGTCGGGGCAGCCGGCCAGCGGCCGGCTCTACCACTTCACCGCCGCGGTGCCCGCAGCAGG
>NZ_JAWIRX010000025.1:23772-78526 GCF_036319965.1 Stenotrophomonas sp. SMYL41
GCGGGCTGGGGGGCGGGGGGGGCCCGGCCCCCCCCCCGCCCCCCCCCCGGGGGGGGGGGGCCCCCCCCCCCCGCCCCCGGCTCTACCACTTCAGCGCCGCTGTGCCAGCAGCAGGTGAAAGTGTTTTTCGCGGGTCTGGCCGTCATTGCCGCTCGCGGTTTCGCGGTGGCTGCGCCAAGCCGAGACGCGGAAGCCGGATACCCGCAGGGCCAGCTCCACCGCGTCCAGCTCATGCAGCTGGAAGTCGGCAGCGAACGGCAGGCTGCGCATGAAGGCAGCATCGCCAAAAGCCAGGCACAGGCGGCCGCCCCGGTGCAGTACCCGCGCCAGTTCGTCCAGCACCGGTGCCAGGTTCGGCCAGAAGTACAGGGTATTGACTGCCAGCGCCGCATCCATCGAGGCATCGCTGACTGGCAGGAGGTGGGCATCGCCATGGCGCATCGCGGCACGGTCGGCCAGCCCGCCGGCGGCCAGGCGCTGATTGCCGGCCTCGACCATGGCAGAGGACAGCTCGATCCCCAGGTACTGGCTGTCGGCGGCCTGCAGAAGCTCGGGTGCGAAGGCGGCGTTGCCCGGACCGATCTCCAGGATGCGTTCGCCTGCCGACACTGCCAGCAGGCTGATCGCCGCGCGGTTGAGCGCGCCGTTGCTGCGATTCATTGAATCGGCCACCGCCAGTGCGGCGTCGCCGTGGGGCTGCCGCAGCTGCGCGGCCAGGGAGGAGGCATCCAGCATCGTCATCGTCGTCCGTCGGTGGGTTTCGGACGTGGCGGCGGCGGGCCCGCCGGTGACCATAGCGCCGACTCCGCGGCTTGGGAAGTAGGGAAACCCCGCGGAAGGGTGATGAGGAAATGTCCACCGTCGCGGTCGGTGAGATCTGGTTGTCCACAGGGGGTGTGGATTACGCGTGGGCAACTTTGTGGATAAGCCGCGACAGGCGCCACCCCCCTAGGCTGTCAAGATGGGTGGCGAAAAATTCACCGCCGGTGAGGATGGGTGAGGGAGCGGTGAAGGGTGGATCCTGTCGGCGCTGTCGCCAGCGGCGGCGCTCGCGGTAACCTGTGGGCCTTGATGCTCCGTGAGACCCCATGAAACGTCACTTCTCGATGCTGCGCGAATTCCAGCTGGCCGACTGGTTCACCCTGGCCAATGCTTTCTGCGGCACCGGTGCGGTGTTCGCCGCGATGCGCTTCCTGCAGGACGGCGAGCGCGGGTACCTGCTGTTCGGCATGGCGCTGATCCCGCTGGCCTTCATCTTCGACGCCCTGGACGGGCACATCGCGCGCTGGCGCAAGTCCAGCTCCACCCTGGGCCGCGAGCTCGACTCGCTGTCCGACGTGATCTCCTTCGGCGTGGCGCCGGCAGCGCTGGCGTACGCTTGTGGCATGCAGGGCGGCTGGGATTGGCTGGTGCTGAGCTACTTCGTCTGCTGTGGCGTCAGCCGCCTGGCGCGCTACAACGTCACCGCCGAGGCGCTGGCCGGCGACGAGGGCAAGGTCAAGTATTTCGAGGGCACCCCGATCCCGACCAGCCTGGTGCTGGTGATCGTGCTGGCGATCGCCGCCGGCACCGATGCCATCGGCCAGAACATCTGGTTTGGCCAGTGGCAGATCGGCCCGTGGCAGCTGCATCCGATGGTGTTGTTGTTCGCCCTGTCCGGGTCGCTGATGATCAGCAAGACCCTGCGTATCCCCAAGCCATGAGCCAGCCCTGCGGAGGCCTGCGATGACCAGCTCGGCCCACGATGCCGGCAGCAGCGATTTCGAAACCCTGGCGCGGCAGTACTTCGGCGCTTGGGGCGATGCCCTGCGCCATGCGACCACGCCCGGTGCGCCGGCTGGCGATGACCCGGGCAGCTGGAAACGGCTGTTCGACTGGTGGGGCCAGCTGCTGCCCGAACAGGGGCCGGGCGCGCCGGAAGATGCCCTGCGCCGGTTCCGCGAACAGGCGGGCAGCTGGTACGGCACCATGCAGGAAGTCGCTGCACGGTTTGCCGGCCGCGACGCCAGCAGTGCCGAGGTGGCCCAGGCGTGGCGTGAGGCGGTGCAGGGGCAGGGTGACGGCATGCTGCAATGGATGCTGCAGGGCGCCCGCGGCAGCACCCACGCCGGCGCCGCGGTACCGGAATTCGCGGCTTGGCTGCAGCAGTTCCAGCTGCAGGCCGGTCCGTGGCTGCAGAGCCCGGCATTCGGCCCCGGCCGCGAGCACCAGGCGCGCTGGCAGGCCCTGCTGCGTGCGCAGGAGGAATACCAGCAGCATTCGCGCGCGTACGTCGATCAGATCAAGCAGGCGCTGGACGAGGCCTTCGCGCTGTTCGAGCAACGCCTGGCCGAGCACGAGCAGCCGGGCAGCCAGTTGACCAGCGCCCGCGCGATGTTCGACCTGTGGATCGAAGCAGCCGAGGAGGCCTACGCCAAGGTCGCCATGTCCGAGCCGTTCCAGCAGGTGTATGCCTCGCTGGGCAACGCGCAGATGCGCCTGCGCGCCGGCCTGCAGCGCGAGGTGGAACAGATGAGTGAACGGATCGGCCTGCCGACCCGCAGCGAGATGGACGCCGCACACCGCCGCATCGCCGAGCTGGAGCGCAGCCTGCGCCGCCTGCAGGCGCAGGTGGTGGCCATGGCCGGTACGGGCGAAGTCGATCCGGTGGCACAGCCCGCACCGGCGAAGGTGAAGCCGGCCGCGCGCAGGGCCACGAAGAAGACGGCGCCGGCAAAGCCTGCAAAGCAGGCCGCAACGAAGAAGACACCTGCGAAAAAAGCGTCTGCGAAGAAGGCCGCACCTCGCACTTCCACTCGGGCGCGTGACCGATGAAGGGGCCGCTGGGCTTCAACGCCGATGACCTGATGCAGGAAACCCTGGCCATGCAGCGCAAGCTGATGGAAGGGCTGAAGCTGCTGCCGCAGGTGGAAGACGTGGACTATGGCGTGACCGCCCGCGAGGAAGTCTGGCGCGACGGCAAGGTGGTGTTGTACCGCTTCGTCGGCGAGCAGGCACCGGCCCGGCGCACGCCGCTGCTGATCGTCTACGCACTGGTCAACCGGCCGTATATGGTCGACCTGCAGGCCGACCGTTCGCTGGTGCAGAAGCTGCTGGCGCTGGGCCAGGATGTCTACGTGCTGGACTGGGGTTACCCGGACCGTTCCGAACGCTTCCAGACCCTGGAGGACTACCTGCTGCGTTACATCGATGGCGCAGTGGACGCGCTGCGCGCGCGCAGTGGCGGCCCGGTCGACCTGCTTGGCATCTGCCAGGGGGGGGTGTTTGCCCTGTGCTACGCCGCACTGCGCCGGCAGAAGCTGGGCAAGCTGATCACCATGGTCACCCCGGTCGATTTCCAGACCGCCGACAACATGCTCTCGCACTGGGCGCGGCAGGTGGACGTGGACCTGCTGGTCGACACGCTGGGCAACATCCCGGCTGACCTGATGAATGCCAGCTACCTGATGCTCAAGCCGTTCCGCCTGAACGTGCAGAAGTACGTGGGCCTGCTCGACATCCTCGATGACAAGGCGGCGCTGCAGGACTTCCTGCGGATGGAGAAGTGGATCTTCGATTCGCCGGACCTGGCGGGCGAGGCGTTCCGTGACTTCATCAAGCAGTTCTACCAGGGCAACGGGTTGGTGAACGGCACGGTGCGGATCGGCGAGGAAGCTGTGGATCTGTCGCAGGTGACTCTGCCGGTGCTGAACATCTACGCCGAGCAGGACCATCTGGTGCCGCCGGATGCCTCGCGCGCGATGCGCGGGCGCCTGGGCACCGAAGACTACACCGAGTCCAGTTTCCGTGGCGGGCATATTGGTATCTATGTGTCTGGTCGTGCCCAGCGGGAAGTGCCGGCGACGATCGATGGCTGGCTGAAGGCGCGTGACGCGTGAAGCCCGCTTCGATTTCTGTAGCGTCGAGCCATGCTCGACTGCATGGAGAATGATGATGTCGCAAAGGATTTCGAAGCTGCTTGCCGCACTGCTGTTGGCAGCGCCTGTGGCCCACGCCGCACCCAGTGCGGATGCACGGCGGGAGATCGCCCAGCTGATCTCCAGCCTGGACGGCTCCCAGTGCCGGTTCCAGCGCAATGGCAGCTGGTATGAAGGCGGCGATGCGCGCGCGCATCTGCAGCGCAAGTACGACTACCTGCTGAAGAAGGACATGGTGGACAGCGCCGAGCAGTTCATCGAGCGCGCCGCCAGCCAGAGCAGCATGAGCGGCAAGCCTTACCGCATCCAGTGCCCGGGGCAGCCTGAACAGACCGCAGCGGCCTGGTTCGGTGCCCGCCTGCAGGCACTGCGTCACCGCACGCCGTAGACATGGGGGCGGTGTAGAGTCGCGGCGTGCTCGACTGATTCTGCCCGCAAGCCGAGGAGGCACCGCCATGAACATGACGCCCAAGACGCTGTCGCGTTCATTGAACGACCGCATGATCGCCGGCGTGATGGGCGGCATTGCCCATCGCTTCGGCTGGAACGTCACCCTCCTGCGGGTGGTCTACGTGCTGCTGTCGCTGGCCTCGGCCGCCTTCCCTGGCATCTTGGTCTACCTGATCCTGTGGCTGCTGATTCCGAACGAGGCGGATTGAACACCGCCGCTCGACCCTGGCGGCTCTGGCTGCGCGCGCTGCAGACGCTGGGCGCAGCATGGACGCTGCCCAACACACTGATCGGCGTGATCGGCGGCTTGGCCGGCATGCTCGGCGGCGCGACGCTGCGATGGAGCGGGCGGGATTGTGCGCTGGTGTTCGACCGCTGGCCGTGGGGGCCGGGTGGGGCGATCACACTGGGCAATGTGATTCTGCATACCGGCCACGATCTTGGCATTTCCTGCCGCACCTATGCGCATCAGGCGGGGTGGGGCGTGGAACCGTTGATCCGGCTGGACGACCACGAGCGCGCACACGTGTACCAGTACATGGTGCTGGGGCCACTGTACCTGCCGGTGTACCTGCTGTGTGGCGGAGTGAGTGCGCGCAATCCGTTCGAGCGCGCGGCGGATCATTTCGCCCGGTTCGGGCGTGGCTGGTGGCCGTAGGTTCCCGCCAACGGCGCAGCCCCTCGTGCCTTGGTCGCGGAATGCGTTTCCATGCGATTGGGCCGGGCGGGATGGGTTCGCGGCGTCCCCGCCAGTCCCAGCCACCCGGCCAGCCCACGGGAAACCGGCTGTTCGCGATCACCCCCAAACCACCCACAAGGGGCAGCGCCGTCGGCGGGAATCCCCTGCGGGTTCGTTAGCCGGAGGTTAAAGATCCGTAAGCATTCTGCTGCGATCCCGCAGTCATCTGCATGCAACCGATCGTCATTAGCCTTCGTGACGTTCCAGTCAGGTTCGACGCGGTAAGCTCTCCCCCGATGAGCTCGCAGCATCGCTCATCGAGTGCAGTACGCAGTAGCAATTTGGAGGAATACATCACATGGCAATCGTTCTTTATGTCGGTGGTAGCAAGGATGGCGAGAAGGGCGTGGTGCCCTACGGCTTCAGCAAATCCCGCGCTGACACCGCGCTGGGGCCGGAGTTCTACACGGAGCGGTTCATGGAACTGCAGGGTGTCGGCAAGGTCCGCCTGATGGCCCTGGAAAGCATGCGCGACGACATCGTCATGCAGCGCGCGGCCCGCCACTACCGCTGACCTTCGCAACACGCGGCAGGGCGCGCCCACCATCGTGCGCCCGCGCCGGCATCCCAGCCCAGGGCCAGTCCGAGCCCTCTCTTCGCCAGGATGCCGGCGTCCAATCCGGCCTGGCCGCTGAACCTCGTCCCCTGTCAATGCCTTGTCCGGCTCCGTCGTGGATTGCCAGAATGGGGTCTTCCCGTAATGCGGCACAGACCTGAAGCAATGCACGACGCCAAGAACGCCCAGAGCGCGCTCGCCCAGCAGATCGCCCAGACCATCGCCGACGAGATCGGTGCCCAGACCGCCCAGGTACGCGCCGCCGTCGGCCTGCTCGACGAGGGCGCCAGCGTTCCGTTCATCGCGCGCTACCGCAAGGAAGTGACCGGAGGCCTGGACGACACCCAGCTGCGCAACCTGGAAGTGCGCCTGACCTACCTGCGCGAACTGGAAGACCGCCGCGCGGCAGTGCTGGCCAGCATTGGCGAGCAGGGCAAGCTCAGCGACGAACTGCGCAACGACATCCTGGCGGCCGATACCAAGAGCCGGCTGGAAGACCTGTACCTGCCGTACAAGCCCAAGCGCCGCACCCGCGCCCAGATCGCCCGTGAGGCGGGCCTGGAGCCGCTGGCCGACGGCTTGCTGGCCGATCCGACGCAGGACCCGCAGATCTTCGCCGCCGGTTTCGTCGATGCCGACAAGGGTGTGGCCGACACCAAGGCCGCGCTGGAGGGAGCGCGCGCAATCCTGATGGAGCGCTGGGGCGAAGATGCCGCGCTGGTCGGTGAGCTGCGCACCTGGCTGGGCGAGACCGGCGTGATCCGCGCGCGCGTGGCGGAGGGCAAGGAAGCCGAAGGTGCCAAGTACCGCGATTATTTCGAGCATGCAGAGGCGCTGGCAAAGATTCCGTCGCACCGGTTGCTGGCACTGTTCCGTGCGCGCCGCGAGGAGATCCTGTTCCTGGAGCTGGACCCGGGCAGCGATGCCGAGGCCGGCCACCAGTACGCCGAAGGGCGCGTGGCGCGCAAGGCCGGCATCGCCGACCACGGTCGTGCCGCTGACCGCTGGCTGCTGGATGCCTGCCGCCTGACCTGGCGCGCCAAGCTGCATACCCATCTGCTGCTGGACCTGTTCAACCAGGCCCGCGAGAAGGCCGAAGCCGAGGCCATTGCGGTGTTCGGCGACAACCTGAAGGACCTGCTGCTGGCCGCGCCGGCCGGCGCGAAGACCGTACTCGGCCTGGATCCGGGCATCCGTACTGGCTGCAAGATTGCTGTGGTTGACGCCACTGGCAAGCTGGTCGCCACCGACACGATCTATCCGCACGAACCGCGCCGGCAGTGGGAGCAGTCGCTGCAGACGATCAAGCAGCTGTGCGCCAAGCACAACGTGGAACTGATCGCGATCGGTAACGGCACCGCCAGCCGCGAAACCGACAAGCTGGCCGGCGAAGCGATCAAGGCCGCCGCCAATCCGAAGCTGCAGAAGGTGGTGGTCAGCGAGGCCGGTGCGTCGGTGTACTCGGCGTCCGAGTTCGCGGCCAAGGAGTTCCCGGACCTGGACGTGTCGCTGCGTGGCGCGGTGTCGATTGCACGCCGCCTGCAGGATCCGTTGGCCGAACTGGTGAAGATTGAGCCCAAGGCGATCGGCGTTGGCCAGTACCAGCACGACGTGGACCAGTACCGCCTGGCACGGGCGCTGGATGCACGCGTGGAGGACTGCGTGAACGCGGTCGGCGTATACGTGAACACCGCGTCGGCTGCGCTGCTGTCGCGGGTGTCCGGCCTGTCGGCCACGGTGGCCGAGAACATCGTGCGCCATCGCGACGACAACGGCCCGTTCAAGCGTCGCAAGGACCTGCTGAAGGTCGCGCGCCTGGGCGAAAAGACCTTCGAGCAGTGCGCCGGCTTCCTGCGTATCGCCGATGGTGACCAGCCGCTGGACGCCTCGGCGGTGCACCCGGAAGCCTATCCGGTGGTTGAACGCATCGTCGCCAGCACCTCGCGCCCGATCAAGGCACTGATCGGTGATGGCAGCTTCCTGCGTGGCCTGAAGGCCGAGCAGTTCACCGATGCCACCTTCGGCGTGCCGACCGTGCGCGACATCCTGAAGGAACTGGAGAAGCCGGGCCGCGACCCGCGCCCGGAGTTCAAGGCGGCGCGTTTCGCCGAGGGCGTGGAGGACATCAAGGACCTGCGCGAGGGCATGGTGCTGGAAGGTGTGGTCAGCAACGTGGCTGCGTTTGGTGCCTTTGTCGATATCGGCGTGCACCAGGACGGCCTGATCCACATTTCGGCGCTTTCCGATACCTTCGTGAAGGACCCGCGCGACGTGGTCAAGGCCGGTGACATCGTCAAGGTGAAGGTGCTGGAGGTGGATGTGGCGCGCAAGCGCATCGCCCTGACCCGGCGCCTGGACGATACCCCGGGCCAGGCCACCAGCCGCCCGGGCCAGCGTGATGAGCGCGGCCAGGGCCAAGGACCGCGCCGTGACGCTGGCGGCCAGAACCGTGGTCCGAACCGCGGCCAGGGCGCTGGCGGCCGTCCGGCCCAGTCTGCGCCGCCGGCCAACAATGCCCTGGCCGAGGCCTTTGCACGGGCCAAGCGCAGCTGAGGATCGTGCCCCCCGTCACGCTTGATTCGTGGCGGGGGACTTGTCGGTTTTCCCCGTGATTGCGCACACTTGCGCCTGAGGGGGGCGTTTGGCCTCCCCGCTGTCGCTGGGGAGGGCCATGACGCCAGCACGACCCGCCGTCATCGTTGCAGGCCGCAGCGCTCCGCTGCGGCCGGCGCCTGCCCGTGCCGGCAGGGGACCGGATTGATGCCGGGCCAGGGCACCCACGGCAATGGACTGCTGGAGCGCCGCCTGCAGGAGTTGGCGGAAGAGCGTCGCCGCTTGGCGATGATCATCGACGGTACCGCTGCGGGAACCTGGGAGTGGAACGTGCAGACCGGCGAGATGCGGGTCAATGCGCGCTGGGCCGAGATTGTCGGTTACCGCCTGGAAGAGCTGGAACCGATCTGCCAGAAGACGTTCCTGAAGCTGGTGCATCCCGATGACATCGCGCTGTCCGATGCGGCGCTGGATGAGCATTTCGAAGGACGCAGCGACAACTACGCCTGCCTGCTGCGCATGCGCCACAAGAACGGCCAGTGGATCTGGATCCAGGACCGCGGGCGGGTCTTCGAGTGGGACAGGCAGGGCAAGCCGTTGTGGATGGCCGGCGCGCATGCCGATGTCACCGAGCTGCAGCAGGCGAGGCAGGACGCGGCCGAGACCCGGCAACGCCTGCAGGCCGTGGTCGATGCGTCCGACGAGGTAGCGGTGATCGCCACCGATACCGATGGCACCATCACCTTGTTCAACACGGGGGCGGAGCGTCTGCTGGGCTACAGCGCGGCGGAGGTGGTCGGCCAACGGCGGCTCGATGCCTTCCACGATCCGGATGAGCTGAAGGCATGGATGCGACCGCTGGCCGATGCCCATGGCAATCTTCCTGACGTGTTCGAAGCGCTCAGTGCACGCGCCGACGGACAGACCTATTCGCGGCAGTGGATGTTGCTGCGCAAGGACGGCCAGCCACGGCAGGTGCGCCTGTCGATCAGCCGCATGGATGGCGCCGAAGGCGCGCGCATCGGCTATGTCGGCATGGCCATCGACATTACCGAAATCCTGCAGGCGCGCGCGGAGGCGCGGCTTTCGGCGGAGAAGTTCGCCGGGGCGTTCACGTCTGCCGCGCTGGGCATGGCCCTGGTCTCGCTGGAGGGGCGCTGGCTGGATGTCAACGACGCACTGTGCCGGATCCTGGGTTACCCGCGCGAAGAGCTGCTGCAGGTCGATTTCCAGCGCCTGACCCATCCCGATGACCTGCAGGCCGACCTGGCCCTGGTGCGGGACCTGCTGGACGGACGGCGCAGCCACTACCACCTGGAAAAGCGCTATCTCGACCGCGACGGCCGCATCATATGGGCCCGGCTGTCGGTGTCGCTGGTGCGCAACGAGCATGGCGAACCGCTGCATTTCGTGTCGCAGATCCAGGACATCACCGCCCAGCGCAGCAGCGAGCAGCGCCTGTTCGAGAGTGAACAACGCAGCCGCATCACCCTGGATGCGGTGGCTGACCTGGTGCTCAGCGTCAGCCTTGATGGCCGCATCGACTACGCCAACGCGGCCGCGGTGCGTACCCTGGCCGGGGATGGCGCGTTGTCGCTGGCCGGACACAAGGTGCAGGACGTGCTGGCGTTGACCACCGAGTACGCGCCCGGCTCGGTATTGGATGTGTCAGTGCTGCTGGACCCGGAGAGCAATGCGGTGGACCTGCACGCCGACCTGCTGCTGCGGCTGGGCACGGCAACGGTACCGGTGGACCTGACCCGCGCCTGGCTGCGCGATGATGAAGGCCATGTGCGCGGTGCAGTCTGGGTGCTGCGCGACGACACCCAGCAGCGCGCGCGCCAGCGCGAAGCCCGGCACCTGGCCGAGATCGATCCGTTGACTGAGCTGAGCAACCGCCGCGGCTTCGAGGTGCACCTGCAGCAGGCGATCACCCGCGTCGAGCGCACCGGCCAGGCAGCCTCGCTGATGTACATCGATCTGGACCGCTTCAAGCCGGTCAACGACACCTGGGGCCATCTGGCCGGTGATGCCGTGCTATGGGCGGTGGCCAGCGTGCTGCGCCATGGCGTGCGCGATTCGGACGTGGTGGCGCGGCTGGGGGGGGACGAATTCGCGGTGATCCTGTCCGGTTGCACGCCACGTCGTGCGGCCCGTATCGGTGGTGAACTGCTGCACACGCTGGCCTCCCTGTCGATTCCGTGGGACCAGGACCGGCTGCGGGTCGGTGCCAGCATTGGTATCGCGCCGTTGGCCAGCGGCATGAGCGTGGACCAGGCGGTGGCTGCGGCTGATGCCCAGTGCTACCGGGCCAAGGCGATGGGCCGCAACAACGTGCAGGTACAGGGCGAGCTGTCCGAAAGTCCGGGTGACGACGGCGAACCGGGCTGAACCGGTCCGCACCACCGGGAGCCAGCGCGGTGCCGATGGGGCACTGGGCGTTGGATTGGAGCGGTGACATCGGCCCATGCCCGGCGGGGCACTCCGGCCCGTCTCAGTCCGTGAGAGGGCAGGGCGGAACAATCGCCCCTCCCCCGGACAAGAGATCTGACGATGATGGCCTGGAATCGAAACGTCGTTGCCGCCTATGCGCCTGCCATGGTTGGCTGGTGCCTGGCGCTGGCCAGCTGGCTGCGCCTGGAACAACTGCGCGACGACTTGCATGCGAAGGCGTTGCTGCCAGTGCTGCAGGGCGGCGCGGTGACGTTGCTGGTGCTGACGCTGGCCTGCACGTTGGCAGCAAGCGCGGTGCTGTGGCGTTCCCGCCGGCCGCCGCGCCAGCCCACCGCTGGATGATCTACAGCGCAGCGGGCTTCATCAGTACGAACCGGCAGGGCGCGCGTTGGAAGGCATTGATCTGCGGCACCAGACGCTGGAAGTGCTCGCTGACGCAGTGGGCGTCGAGGGCGCCGTGGTCGGGCCACAGCTCGATGAAGACGAAGTGCCCAGGATCCTTCTCGTCAACGAACAGCTCATAGCTGATGCACAGTGGCTCGCGCTGCGTGCAGGCGACCAGTTCCCGGTACAGCGGCAGGACGTGGTTCAGGGCTTCGGGGTAAATGAAGTCTTCGGCGATCACCTTCAGCATGTGCTAGTCCGTGCAGGGGAGGCATCCGATGATAGTGCCGGCGCCCGGCCGGCACTTCACCGTCAACGCAATACATTGTCCGAATTCACCAGACGCACATCGTGCATCTGGTTGAGGTAAGCCTCGTAGTAGCCCTTGTGCGAGACGCCGACGATGGCCAGCATGCGGCGGCCCGGATGCAGGCCCAGCACATCGCGGATGTTGGCGACCATGCGCAGGTTGCGCGTTTCCCAGTAGCCCACATACATCCTGCCGAAGGCTTTTGGCGAGGGCTCGACGAGCGTCGCGCCGAAATCGCTCTGGTAAGCGGTCATCGCTACCGTGGGACTGTTGTACGCCCTGTACAGCGCCATGACACCCCCGGGCTTGTCCAGATCGGCCAACAAGCGTTTATCCGCGTCCTTGCGTGCCTGGGTATGGGCGTTGTTCCAGGCACCGGTGATGGCCGCGCTCGCCGCCGCTTCATCCTCGGCGGGTGTGGGGGAATCGGCCGTGTGGTCGTCCACGGCCCACAGGCGCTCATGCCCGAGGCGGGCGGCGACTTCGGCGGCGATCAGATGGGTTTCATTGCGGCGAACCAGGCCCTTGTCGAGGATCTCGACCAGCGCCGGAGTCAATCCATCACCGTCCTTGCGCTCGGACGCAGGCAGGCGCAGCCACTGCACCTGCGCTGAGCCGCGTTCGCCTGCTGCCAGGAACAGCGCGGCGAGCCGACGACGTTGTGCGGGCGTCGGGTTGTTCGGCCAGGTTGCGAGCAGGCGCTCGGCCTGGGTGTTCGCCGCAGGCACGTCCAGTCCCGTCGCAACCTGCGCAGCGGTGGTGTCGAAGCAGTAGGTGGCCACGCTCTCCGCATAGCGGGCCGGATAACGGCGCATGAAATCGCACTGGAGGCCGGACAGGTCTTCGGTAGCGATCAGCTCGGGTTTCCAGGCGACCAGTCGCTGCAGCAATGGCTCAAGCGAGGCCGGCTGGAAGGACGTGGGAAGGCCGGATAAATGGGTGGTGCCCAGTACCAGCACTTCGTTCGGGCGCCCGGCTGGGGGGCCCTTCAACCGGTCTGGGTGGAAGGCCGGTCGATAGGCTGTGTCGGTGGCCAGCGCGCTGTTGCTGCACATGGCCAGGAAGAGAAGGGTGGCAATGCGAGGGAACATGCGATCTCCATGTCGATGAGCGTCCTGCGGGACCTTCATGCTGTTCGCTTTTTCCTGCTGGGGAATCCCGCATTGGTCATGTAAACCTTTCTGCCTTGAGCTGCATCCTTCTGCTGAGCGATGCTTTATTCAATGCTCAGGCATTGCTGCATTCCGCTACCCGGTGGCGGGGGAGGGCCTGAGTCCCTTGGTGGGCAGGTTGTGGCACATGAGCGGAACGTGAAGTACACGGCAATCGTCGACCACATTCCGTCTGCAATGTACGGAGTTGCGACGGACGTCGCGGAATCCCGCTAAAGCGGCCGACGGCATCGCCGATACTCCCTCTGGATCCCGCTCCAGCCACCCGCCGCAGGACCCCAGACTGCCCCGATGGGCGGTCCGCGCAGTGTGTTCCGCCGCTCCCCAATGCTGATCGGACCCGCACCAGACGTTCTTGCCAGCTGCTCGAGGGGTGCCTGCGGGCACCTGCAGTCCCAAGCAACCGAAGTTGCCGCCGGGCATCCCGCCCGTCGGATCGCAACCGCTTACCGGACACCGAGGATCAGACAATGCTCATTCCAGGCTTCACGGCGGACGCGCAGGCGCCGGCCGAACTGCATACCCGTTGGTCGCCGTGGCGCGCGCTGCTGGGTGCCCTTGCCCCGCAGCAGCGGACCGGCACCGAGTCGATGGCAACCGACCGCGCCGAACTTGAAGCCCAGGTCGCGGCGCTGCATCGCGTGCAGGCGGTCATCGAGTTCGCCCTCGATGGCACCATCCTGCAGGCCAACGACAACTTCCTGCAGGCGATGGGCTACCGGCTGGAGGATATCCAGGGAAAGCACCATTCCCTGTTCGTCGATCCCGAGCAGGCGCGCAGCGCCGAATACCGTGACTTCTGGGCGCGGCTGGGACGTGGCGAATATGACGCTGGCCAGTACCGGCGTTTCGGCAAGAACCAGCGCGAGATCTGGATCCAGGCCTCGTACAACCCGGTGCTGGACCGTCAGGGGCGTCCGTACAAGGTAGTCAAGTTCGCCACTGACATCACCGCGCAGAAGCTGCAGGCGGCCGACTCGGCCGGCCAGCTGGCTGCCATCGACAAGTCGCAGGCCGTGATCGAGTTCAGCATGGATGGCCGCATCCTGTCGGCCAACGACAACTTCCTGGCCGCCACCGGTTACAGCCTGGACGAAGTGCGCGGGCAGCACCATTCGTTGTTTGTCGAGCCCGAGCATCGCGGCAGCATCGAGTATCGCCAGTTCTGGGAGAAGCTCGGCCGTGGCGAATACGATGCCGGCCAGTACCGGCGCCTTGGCAAGGGCGGGCGCGAGGTCTGGATCCAGGCGTCCTACAACCCGATCCTGGACCTCAACGGAAAGCCGTTCAAGGTCGTCAAGTACGCCACCGACATCACCGCGCAGGTGCATGAGAACCAGGCCATGCAGCGTGCCGTGGCGCAGACCCGCGAGGTGGTGGCTGCCGCCAAGCAGGGTGATCTGACCCAGCGCGTGGCCACCACCGACAAGCGCGGGCCGATCGCCGAGCTGTGCGAAGGCGTGAATTCGCTGGTCGAGGCGATGGCCGCGATCATCGGTCAGATCAAGTTCGCCGCCGACACCATCGCGGTCGGTGCAACCGAGATCGCGCAGGGCAACAGCGATCTGTCGCAGCGCACCGAGCAGCAGGCAGCGTCGCTGGAGGAGACCGCGGTGTCGATGAAGGGCCTGGCCGAGACCGTGCAGCGCACCGCGACCAACGCACGGCAGGCCAGCCAGCTGGCCGGAGGCGCCGCTGATGTCGCCGCGCGCGGCGGCAACGTGGTGCACGAAGTGGTCGAGACCATGGCGGTGATCAACGCGTCCTCGCGGCGCATCGTCGACATCATCGGTGTGATCGACGGCATCGCCTTCCAGACCAACATCCTTGCGTTGAACGCGGCGGTGGAGGCGGCGCGAGCAGGTGAACACGGGCGTGGCTTCGCCGTGGTTGCTACCGAGATCCGCGAGCTGTCGCAGCGTTCGGCCAGCGCAGCCAAGGAGATCAAGCAGCTGATCGATGCATCGGTTGCCAATGTGGGCGCCGGCACGGCGCAGGTTGAGAGCGCCGGCCGTACCATGGACGAGATCGTGGTCAACGTGCGCCGGGTCAGTGACCTGATGTCCGAGATCAGCACGGCAGCACAGCAGCAGAGCGACGACATCCAGCAGATGAACCATGCCGTCGACCTGATCGACCAGGGCACGCAGCAGAACGCCGCGCTGGTAGAGGAAGCCTCCGCCGCGGCGCGCAGCATGGAAGAACAGTCGGCGCAGCTGCTGCAGACCGTGGCCAGCTTCCGCGTGCAGGGCGGGGCTGGGCATATGCATGGTGCGGCGGTGCTGCGCGCGGTCTAGGCCAAGCGGTCGGAGGGCTGTTTCCCGGTCTCGAGGCCCGGGGCAGCCTGCACGCAGTTGCGGCCGGCATGCTTGGCGCGGTACAGGGCCTGGTCGGCGCGGTCGACCAGGCCGCGCGGGTCGGCCTGCTCATGTGCGGCCTGCCAGGCCACGCCGATGCTGATGGTCACGTAAGCCTCGGCGGCGGGCAGCGCGGCGGCTTCCACGGCGGCGCGCAGGCGCTCGCCCAGGTCCAAGGCGTGGGCTGCGTCGGGCGCGGGCAGGGCAGCGATGAATTCCTCGCCGCCATAGCGGGCCAGCAGGTCATCACCGCGTTGCAGGCAGCCCTCGAGGATCGCGGCGACCGCCTGCAGGCGGCGATCACCTTCCGGGTGCCCGTAGGTGTCATTGAGTCGCTTGAAGTGGTCGATGTCGATCATCAGCACCGCCAGCCCCATGCCCTGGCGGCGAGCGCGACCGCGCGCGCTGACGAGCGATTCATCGAAGTTGCGGCGGTTGCCCAGGCCGGTCAGCGGATCGCGCCGGGCCAGCAGCGCCAGTTCGTCGCGCTCGCGCTGGATCTGGGCCTGGGTCAGCACGCTGCGTAGCGCGTAGCCGAGCAGGGCACCGATGAAACCGACCGAGGCCAGGGTCGGCTGCAGGCGTGCGACCAGCAGCGCCACCATCATCAGCAGCAACGGCAGCATCAGTGGCGCGCTGGCATCGACGATGCGGCGAAGGTTGCGCGGCACAGCCACTGCTGGTGGGCGGTGCAGGCTGCCGGCCAGCACGGCCAACAGCACGAACAGCCCGCTGATCAGCAGGTCCCCCCAGCCACCATCGGGTACCTGCGGCTGCCAGGTACTGATGTAGAACGCCAACAGGAAGTAGCCCAGCGCGTAGATCGTCAACGTGCGGAAGAAGTCACGGCGGTCGGCATTGTCCTCGGCCAGGAAGCGGATCAGTGCGAAGCAGAACACCAGGCTGTTCTGCACGCTGCTCATGGTGTTCAGGCACTGCGTCCACAGGGCGGTATTGAAGTGCGCCATCGCCCGCGTGTGCCCGTAGTACAACAGCCACAGCAACCCGATGATCAGCAGGTCCACCGCGCGGATGTAGCGGTTGCCACCGCCTGGGCTGGCGGCCACGTAGGTCAGGGGAATCCGGTAGAACACGTACAGAACCAGTGAAGGTACGGTCATCTGCGCAGGATCGAGGCCGGCCACATTGCGGTACAGCAGGGCCAGCAGGGCCAGCGAGAACAAGCCGACCGCAGCGCCCAGCGTCCGCCATTTGCAGGCCGCCTGATGGCTGTCACGTGCACGCCGCACGCAGGCCAGTGCGGCCAGCAGTGGGGCGGTGATCAGCATCAGGTAGGAGCCGATCGGGTCCTGCGGGCCGACAAAGGTAATGACGAGCGCGTGCGTGACCAGGAAAAACAGTGCCGCACGCAACGTCATGCATTCCCCCGCCCCCAGCTCCGGCTGGGATCACGATAGGCAGAAGTAGGTGAGGCTGGCAAGAAAAGTGTGAGCTACGTCTATTTTAAACCTTGCCGTAGATCGCAGTTGTGTGTCATCGAGGTGACGCAGAGCCTTCCACCTGGGCATACATCCAGAAGTCACGGGGCTGTCCCCGAACCCGCCGGTAAGCGCGCAGCAGGCCTTCGCGCTGCATGCCGAGGCGTTCCAGCACGGCGATCGAGCGGGCGTTGCTGTCCAGGACGGTCGCCTGGATACGGACCAGGGCGTGTGCGGCACGGCCTCATTCGAGCACCGCGCGTGCTGCGTGCGTGGCCAGTCCCTGACCCTGCCAGCGCGGATCGAGATCATAGGCGAGTTCGCCGCGGCCATGCGACAGGTCGATTCCGTTCAGGCCAACGGTGCCGATCAGCTGGTCGTCGGCGTTCACCAGCGCCCAGCGCTGGTCCGTTGCCGTGGGCAGGTAACTGGCGATCTGGCGTCGCAGTGCCATTTCGGAAACGTCGCCCCAGCTGGTGTGCCCGGTCACGCCCGGCAGCGAGAGATAGCGGGACCAGGCGGCAGCATCATCCACGTGCAGTGGACGCAGCCGTGCGGGCAGCGTTGCAGGGAGCGTGGGCAGGGCGGGCGTTGGCATCGTCGCCAGTGTCGGCGCCCCGGCCCTGAAAATGCAAAAGGCCAGGTCGGGGACCTGGCCTTTGATGCAGTGGTGCCGGTGAAAGGACTCGAACCTTCATGGGGTTACCCCCGGCTGATTTTGAGTCAGCTGCGTATACCATTCCGCCACACCGGCAGGCAGCGTGCGAGTGTAACCGAGGTCGGCGGGAGATGCATAGTAGGAGGGCCTATCAGGGCGGTTCCTGTCGGCATTGGCTCCTTGGTAGCTATACTCCCAGTGTGCAATTGCCTCCAGGAGGGGGTAGCTGATGACAGTGTTGCAGGACCTGAGGGTGCTGGTGGTCGAGAACGACGAAATGAGTGCAGCCCTGCTGCAGATGCAGCTGGTGCATGCCGGTGCGACCGTGGTCGGGCTCGCAGCGAGCGTGTCCGAAGCCCTGCAGCTGCTCGAGCAGAGCACCCCGGACGTGGCCCTGCTGGACTACCGGTTGGCCCGCAACGAGACCAGTGAGCCGGTGGCCGCAGCGCTTTCGGCACGTGGCATTCCGTTCGTGCTGGCCACCGGAATGCTGGCCGAGCAGCTGCCGGCGCCGATGTTGGCGGGTCTGTTGCTGGTCAAGCCGTACCTGTCAGCCGATCTGTCGCGGGCGCTGGCGCGTGCGGTTGGCCGCTCCAGCGTCCAGGCCTGAGCCGCTCGCCGTGCACCGGCGGGGGTATGCTGCTGGGGCCTGAATGCTCAGGCCTACAAGGAGAGTGGCATGCAGAAGTGGATCAAGCGCATGGTTGCTGCGGGTGTCCTTTCGATGGCGGTCTTCGGTGGTACGGCGTCTGCCGCATGGTGCGGCCAGCCCTGTTTCCAGCTCTACAAGAGCTGCATCGCGCGCGGCGGTGAAGTTGAGCAATGCCTGCAGGAACAGGCCTTCTGCGAAGAGGCGATGTGCGGCGGCAACCCCTGAACCAGGAACCCCGCCCAGGCGGGGTTTTTCAATTGCGCCTGGCGCTCAGCCCGCTTCCTCGTACACGTAACGGATCTCCTCGCGGTCATCGAGGATCTGGTACTGGCGCGCCAGGTCATCCGGGTCGGGATTGAGCCAGGCGTCGAGGTGTTCCCTGCGGATCGGTACCACGCCGCGGTCATGCCCGGCCGCGGCGACGTCGCTGGAAGGTGCGTCGGTGATCGTGGCAAACGACAGCAGGCGGCCTTCCGGTCCTTCCCATTCCGCCCAGAGGCACGCCAGCAGCAGGTCGCGGGGCGGAACGGGACGGAATTCGAGCACCACGTCCTGTTCCTTTTCGTCGGCACCGAGGGTGCGGCCGGCGATGGCGTGGCGTGGCACGTGCTCGTAGAACGCCTGCACCACTACCACGCCGTGGCGCAGTCCGAACGCACCCCGCCAGTAGCCCTCCAGGCTGTCGCGCCGCGCATTGTAGGTGCCGGGGTACAGCACGTCGTTGCGCGCCGGCTTGTCCGGCAGCCGGCACTGGTAGCGCATCGGCTTGATCACGCGCTGGCCGTTCTCGCTGACCATCACCGGCGCGTAGGTGCCAGGGAAGATGCGGTTGTCGCGCGGCAGCAACTGCACCCGATGCAGGTCCTCCAGTCGGGCCTGCGCGCGCTCGATGCGGTTGCCGGCCACGCGCAGGTCATGGCGTGCCTTCTGCGTGGGCCGGGTGGCCAGCGTGGCATGGGCGATATCGCGTCGTTCGCGTTGCCGGGCCAGTTCGGCCTCCAGTGCCTGCCGCTCCTGCGCATGCCATTGCTGGATCTTCGTCACGATGTCCCGTCCCTGTTCGGTACGCGCGCCGGCGAATCCGTCATCCATCGCCTTCGGGGTCTTCGGCCGCTTCTTGCCCGGATCGTGTGCGTACAGTTCGGCGAACTCTTCCAGCGACAGGATGGCGCCGAACTCGCGTACCAGCTTGGCGTAGTCAGCGCGGATAAGGGCGGAATAGCACATGGGACTGTGGAGGGCCTGGGTCGCAGCAGCTGCGACGTGGATGCGGCAGGATAGCCCGACCTACAGGGAGATACCGCATGAACGATTCCATCGCCTGCCAGTTCCGCGAAGCCGTGCCCACGGTCGAGGACTACTGCCAGCTGCGTGTACTGGCCGGCCTCAGCGCCAAGACCCGGGAAGCAGCTGCGCGCGCACTGCCCAACACGCTGTTTGGTGTCTGTGCGTACCAGGGCAGTGAGCTGGTGGCAATGGGGCGCATCGTCGGCGATGGCGGTTGCCATCTGCAGGTCTGCGATATCGCGGTGCTGCCGCGGCTGCAGGGGCAGGGACTGGGCAAGGAGGTGATGCGGCGCCTGGATGGCTGGATGCAGGCCAACCTGCCGCCATCGGCGTACGTCAGCCTGCTGGCCGATGGCGAGGCGCATCGGTTGTACGCCCAGTTTGGTTTCGCACCCACGGCACCAGCATCGATCGGGATGTATCGGCGGTTCTGAGCCGTAATCGGGGTGAAGCCATCCACGATGGCGTGGATCTACCGGGGACCTGCAGTAGATCCACGCCATGCGTGGATAGGGCCTTCCCAGGAATCGCGGGCAAAGAAAAACCCCGGCCGAAGCCGGGGTTTCCAAGAATTGGCGTCCCCACGGGGATTCGAACCCCGGTCGCCACCGTGAAAGGGTGATGTCCTAGGCCTCTAGACGATGGGGACGCACGAAAACTTCAAGTTGTAGAACCTTCGACGGCCTAATGTCGAAGTGGTGGAGCCAAGCGGGATCGAACCGCTGACCTCCTGCATGCCATGCAGGCGCTCTCCCAGCTGAGCTATGGCCCCAATGAAACTCCGGATGATCTGCCGGGAGCAGAGTCCGTTTTGAAACTGGCGTCCCCACGGGGATTCGAACCCCGGTCGCCACCGTGAAAGGGTGATGTCCTAGGCCTCTAGACGATGGGGACGCACGAAAACTTCAAGTTGTAGAACCTTCGACGGCCTAATGTCGAAAGTGGTGGAGCCAAGCGGGATCGAACCGCTGACCTCCTGCATGCCATGCAGGCGCTCTCCCAGCTGAGCTATGGCCCCGTGTTGCCGAGCCGCCTATCATACCTGCGTGTTCACGTTTGTGGAAGCTTTTTCAGAACTTTTTTCGTTCCGGTTCAACCGCTGCCACCAAGGCAGGGGACCCGCAACGCCACAACCTGAATGCCGGTAGGCGGTGAACAAAAAAGACCCGGTTATCGGCCGGGTCCTCGTTGTTCGTGATGAGTGGCGTCCCCACGGGGATTCGAACCCCGGTCGCCACCGTGAAAGGGTGATGTCCTAGGCCTCTAGACGATGGGGACGCAATTCTCATCAATGTTCTTTAGCGACCTTTCGGCGGCCTAATGCCGAAAGATTGGTGGAGCCAAGCGGGATCGAACCGCTGACCTCCTGCATGCCATGCAGGCGCTCTCCCAGCTGAGCTATGGCCCCACGTCGCTGAGGAGCGAAATAATAGCCTTGCCCCAGGGGGTTGGCAAGCATTTGTTGCACTTTTCTTCACGCGCGTTGCGAGGCGGATGGTGGTCGTCCGTACTCAGGGGGCGTCGTCGGTCAGTGCCGCCAGGATGGGGCATTGATCCAGTGTGCCGTGGCCGGGGCAGGCGTCGACCAGCTGCGAAAGCGCGGTGTGCATGCGCTGCAGTTCGGCCATGCGCTGCGCGATGTCCCTCAGTCGGGCCTGCGCCGTGTCGCGCACGCTGCCCATGTCCTGCGGGTGGCGGTCACTGAGCGCCAGCAGTTCGGCGATTTCTTCCAGGCTGAAACCCAGCGTTTTGGCACGGCGGATGAAGCGCAGCCTGCGCAGGTCCTGCTCGCCGAAGATGCGGTAGCCCCCGGCTGAGCGTGCCGCCGTGGGCAGCAACTGCTGGCGCTCGTAGTAGCGCACCGTATCGATCGGTACGCCGGCCTGGCGCGCCAGTTGACCAATGTTCATGGGGGATTCCTGCAGATGCCGCCGGCCATTGTGAAGCCTTGAGTCTGGTCCAGGGTCAAGGCCCCGCCGATGAGGGCGCATTCAGCGCACTTTGCAACTTTCTTCATAGCCCCACCCTCGAGGCAGTTCCTACCCTGCGCCTGAACCGGCCGCTGGATGGCCTGCAACGAACCGAGGAGATGGTCTGTGGAAGGATTCAGAAACGAAGGATTCGTCGAGGTCGCGGTGGTCGAGTACCCGGGAGGCGACCCATCGGCCGCCTCCGTGCTGACTGAAATGGCACATGTGGCCAACCGGCTTGCCCAGCAACAGCGCCGTCCGTTCAAGCGTGTCCTGGTGACCCGCTGGATCGTGCCGGCCAGCCAGACCGGCGTGCATCGCATCGCCGGCGCGGAGATGCTCGAGGCAGACATTCCCGCTGTAATCGCCGTGCCTGGCCAGATCAGCCAAGGCGTCTGCCTGCGTGCCGATGAGGTCCTGCTGGATTGGCTGCGCGCGCACTACGACGGTGGCAGTCTGCTGGCGGCGGCCAGCGATGGTGTCAGCATGCTCGCGCGTGCCGGTCTGCTGGCCGGGCGCACGGTCAGTGGGCCGGACCTCGGGCGCCATCCCGGCCTGCAGGGGCAAGCTGCCAGCTGGGTACCCAGTGAGCGCGCGCTGGTCGATGATGGCGACCTGCTGACGGTGGCCGGTTCCCAGGCGTGGCGTTTCCTCGGCCTGCGACTGCTGTATCGGCTGTATGGCCAGGGGGTGGCGAGTTCCGTGGCGCAGCAGCTGGGAATCACGGTGCCGGCAGCCATCCAGCAGGATCTGGAGCGCTTCAGTGCCAACTTCGCTCACGGTGATCGTGATGTGCTGAAGGCGCAGCGCTGGCTGCATACCACGGCTGCGCGCGGCGCCACGCTCGGCGCGATCTGTGAGGTTTCCGGACTGGAGCCGCGGACCCTGCAGCGGCGCTTCCTGAAGGCCACGGGGCTGCGTCCTATCGAGTATTGCCAGCGGTTGCGTATCGCCAAGGCGCAGACGCTGCTGCAGCAGGGGGCGGGGATCGATGAAGTGGCCTGGGGCGTGGGCTACGCCGACCAGAGCGCCTTCCGCCGCCTGTTCCTGCGCATCGTCGGAATGACGCCGGCCAACTATCGTCGGCTGGTCAACAACAAGCGGCGCGAGCGGCCGCTGTTGTCATCGGTGGCGGGCAGCCTGCGCGGGCTGCAACCGGTGCCTGGCATGCAGATGCCGCGCAGCGCGGCCTGATGCCTGCGGTGGGCGTCGCGCTTGCAACCTGGGCGCGACGCCTCGACCATGCAGGCAACGGATGTTGGAACAGGTGGGCTGATGTCGAGTGTTGGGCCGGTGCCGATGCCGGTGGTGTTGATCCTGATGTGCGTGCTGCTGGCCATGGCGGTGGCACATCTGTGGCCGCGTCGGAAGGACGGGATGGCAGTGCCTTCCGCGGCAAGCATGGTCTTGGACATGTTGCTGATCGGCCTGCTATGCGGACGCATCAGCTTCGTGGCCTTGAACTTCGCGCTCTATCGTGAGGCCCCCTGGAGCATCCTGCAGATCGCCGATGGTGGGTATCACCTCACGGTCGCGCTGGTTGCAGGCCTGGCATGGGGTGTCTGGCGGCTGAGGCCATGGCATGCATTGCGTGCGCCGGTGCTGGCGGGGGCGCTGGCGGGCGTGGTGCTCTGGGCGGCGGGTAGCCACCTGCTGGCGGCATGGCAGGCACAGCGGATGCCGCTGCCGGCGGTGAACGTGGCCGATCTGCAGGGGCGCGTGATCGACCTGCAGCAGTTCCGGGGCAAACCGGTGGTACTGAATCTCTGGGCCAGCTGGTGTGGCCCCTGCCGACGCGAAATGCCGGTGCTGGCATCCGCACAGCAGACGTATACCGAGGTGCAGTTTGTGTTCCTCAACCAGGGCGAAACCCTGGATGAGGTCCAGGGTTTCCTCGCCAGCGAACGACTGGTGCTGGGCAACGTGTTGCTGGACGATGACGCTGCCGCTTCAACCGTGCTAGGCGTGCAGGCCTATCCTTCCACGCTCTTCTTCGATGCCGACGGGCGCCTGCGTGAACTGCACCTGGGCGAACTGACTGCGGCCGGTCTTGAACACAAACTGCGCCGGCTGCGGTAGCCTGCCCGGGCATCTCACTACGGAGTTCCCATGTTGTCCACTTCCCTGCGCATCGCTCCGGCGGTGCTGTTGCTGCCGGTCATGCTGGCATTGGCCGCCTGCAGCCAGGCCCAGACCCCACCGGGCAAGACGGCGGCAGCACCGGTTGCGAGTGCTCCGACGTCCGCGGCCAAAGGTGACCGTCCTGCGGTGCTGAAAGGCATCGAGAAGCACGGCTTCGAAGTCGTTGCCGAGTTCGATGCACCGGGCGGCCTGCGTGGCTTCGCTGGCGTGGTGGGCGGGCAGCAGCCGGCCGCAGCCTACGTCACCGCCGACGGCAAGCACGTGCTGGTAGGCAGCCTGTTCGATGCCGAAGGCAATGATGTGGCCGCCGAGGCGGTGGAAAAGCTGGTCGCTGCACCGATGTCGGCCAAGATGTGGACCAAGCTGGAAGCCAGTGCATGGGTGCGTGACGGCAAGGCCGATGCGCCGCGCGTGGTCTATACCTTCAGCGATGCCAACTGCCCCTACTGTCACAAGTTCTGGGAAGCAGCACGGCCGTGGGTCGACGCCGGCAAGGTGCAGTTGCGTCACATCATGGTCGGCGTCATCCGCGAGGACAGCCCGGCCAAGGCGGCGGCCATCCTCGCTGCCCGTGACCCGAGCGCGGCGCTGCTGCAGAACGAGCACGATTTTGATCGTGGTGGCATCAAGGCGCTGCCGAACATCAGTCGCGAGATCGCTGGCAAGCTCGACGCCAACCAGGTGCTGATGATCGAGATGGGCTTCCAGGGCACGCCGGGCATCCTGTTCCAGGACGCGCAGGGCCAGGTGCAGCGTCGCGCCGGCTTGCCGCAGGGCGCTGACCTGCAGACGGTGCTGGGCCCGCGCTGAGTCGCGCCTCTCATCGGAATGACCCACGGGCCCGCATGGCAGCATGCGGGCCTGTTGCTTTCCGTGATCAGGATCGATGTGCGGCCTGCGCATCATCTGTTCGTCGTCACGTCTGAATAGTGACTGACATCAAGCCTCGTGCCTTGATTCCAATCAAGGCCAAAAACGACAGGCGGATTAGCCTGTGACGCATGGAATACAGCGTCAATGCGCGATGGATGCCGCGCTCGCCAGGCCCTGATCGGGGTCGGTCGGCTCAGCCATTCACGACACTCTCACCCTATGCTTGTTACCCAGACCGCTGCGGTCGCCACCTCTCTGGCAGTGCGGCCTTGATGGAGTCGACATCGGTACAGGCAGGGCAGTGTCACGGTCCTGTTGCCTGTCATGCGCAGGCTGTCCGTTGTCGTCGACGCAGTATCCGCATTTCCAGCAACGGCGGCGCGAGGCCGGGGTGGCACATGCGTGCGTCCCGTCAGCGCGAATCAAGTGTTCGTCCAGGGAGGATGCAATGCGCGTGGCGGTACTGAGTCTGGCCTGCTTGACCGCACTGGCGATCACGCCAGCGTATGCGCAGCAGGATGGTCAGGAAGATGCGCAGGCGTTGCGAAAGGAGATCGCTGCCATGCGCCAGGCGCTGGAAGGGATGCAGCAGCGCCTGGATCGGCTGGAGCAGCGTGAGGGGGCCGTAGCGGCCAGGGCGCAGGTGCCGCCGCCGATGGCTGCAGCCGCCAGCAGCGCCAACCTGCTGCATCCCACCCAGGTGCCGGGCGTGGCGCAGCCGGTGCTGCCGCAGCGCGAATCAGTGGCCGACCCGTCCACCGCTGCGTCGCGACCGGACAGTGCGGCCGGCCCGACCGATCCGGACCTGAAGGGCTTCTTCGCCATTCCCGGCACTGACACGATGATCCGCATCGGCGGCTACGCCAAGCTGGATGCCATCGCCGATTCGCGTGCAGCCGGCGACGAGGACCAGTTCATTCCTTCATCGATGCCGGTGGGCGGTCGCCATCGTGACGTCTCCAATTTCAACATCCATGCCAAGCAGACCCGCTTCAGCTTCGAGGCGCGACGTCCGACCACGCACGGCAACCTACGCTTCTACCTGGAGAATGACTTCTTCGGTAGCAGTGACGGCTACGAATTCCGCCTGCGCCATGCCTATGGCCAGCTCGGCAATACCTATGCCGGCTACGGCTATTCCAGCTTCATGGACCCGGACAGCCTGCCCGATACGCTGGATTTCGCAGGGCCCGGCGGTGCCGGATACCTGCTGGTGGCGGGCATCCACCACAGCTTCGCAATAGGCAAGGGCAACATCCTGACTGTCGCTGCCGAAGATCCGAAGACCGAACTTGCTGGTGCCACCGATGAGCGGGGCGCGGTAAACCGGTTGCCTGATGTGACGGTGACCGCGCGCATGGAGCGTGACTGGGGCCACCTGCAGCTCGGCGCAGTGGCACGAAGCCTGGCCTATGACGGCGATGGCGTGCGCGACCGGCGCGTGGCCGGCGGTCTGCAGGTGAGTGGATCGGCGTCCGTGGGTGAGCGCGATCTGCTGCTGTTCGGTGTCTTGGGTGGGCGTGGTCTCAGCCGCTACACCGCCGACCTGACCGGCTCCGGGCTGGACGCGGTAGTCGGTACCGATGGCCGCCTCGATGCGCTGGATCTGCACGGCGGCTTCGTCGGCTACACCCACTACTGGTCCGGGCTGTGGCGTTCGAACGTGATCTTCGGCCAGCTGACCCTGGAGCGGAATGCCGCACTGGCGGCCGACGCATTCCGGCAGAGCCGCTACGGCGTCTTCAACCTGATCTGGAGCCCGGCGCCTTCGTGGACGATGGGCATGGAGCTGCTGTACGGCCGCCTTGAACAGCAGGGCGGTGCGCGCGGCGACACGGTCCGGGTGCAGGGCAGCCTGCAATACAACTTCATCAAATAGGCGCCAGCGGTCGTATGCCAGCGTAACCCGTCCCCACGCCCGGCTGCACCGGGCTCATGCCAGTACTGGAGATTGTCATGGCAGAAGCAAAGAAAATCGGGGTGGTCGGAGCCACCTTCCTCGTCGCCGGCAACATGATGGGCTCAGGCGTGTTCCTGCTGCCTTCCAGCCTGGCCAAGATCGGTACCGCCTCGATCTGGGGCTGGCTGATCACTACCGCGGGTGCGCTGCTGCTGGCCTTCGTGTTCGCCAAGCTGGGCAAGCTGGCACCGAAGGCGGGTGGCCCCTACGCCTACGCGCGTGACTGGTTCGGACCCTACATGGGCTTCCAGACCAATACCATCTACTGGTTCGCCAACTGGATCGGCAACGTCGCCATTCCGATCGCGGCGGTGGGCTACTTCAGCTATTTCTTCCCGATCCTGTCCGAGCCACTGGTGCGCTGCATCGCGGTGCTGGTGCTGGTGTGGGCACTGAGCTTCGCCAACATGATCGGCCCGGCGTTCGTCAGCCGGGTGCAGACGGTCACCACCAGCTTTGCGCTGGTGCCGATCCTGGGCATCGCCATCTTCGGCTGGTTCTTCTTCGATGCCGACATCTTCAAGGGCGCCTACAACGTGTCGGGCGAGTCCAACTTCGGCGCGATCTCCAGCGCTGCAGCACTGACCCTGTGGGCCTTCATCGGTGTCGAGTCGGCCTCGGTGACGGCTGGCGTGGTGGAGAACCCGGAAAAGAACGTGGCCCGCGCCACGCTGGCCGGTGTGTTCCTGGCCGCCATCGCCTACATCGCCAGTTCTTCGGTGATCATGGGCATGGTGCCGAACTCGGAACTGCAGGTATCCGACGCGCCCTTCGCGCTGGCCGCGGCCAAGGCGGTCGGTGGCTGGGGCGGTGCGCTGGTCAGCCTGTGCGCCTTCATCGGTGCCGCCGGTTCGCTGGGTGGCTGGATCCTGTTGACTGCGCAGAGTGCGAAGGCGGCCTCCGATGATGGCCTGTTCCCGAGCATCTTCAGCAAGACCAACAAGGATGACGTGCCGGTCAAGGGCGTGCTGATCGTGGCCGTGCTGATGACCCTGGCGGTGCTGGTCACCTCCACCTCGGAAACCGCGTCGGCCCAGTTCGACGTGATCACGTCGGCGGCCGTGGTGCTGACCCTGCTGCCCTACATCTACTCGTGCGTGGCGTGCTACTTCGTGGTCGAGCGGTCGCACACCCTGGTCCACACCGGTGCGTTCTGGACCCTGACCAGCCTGACCGTCGTGTACTGCCTGTGGGCGATCTACGGCTCGTCGGGAACCATCGTGCAGTACGCCTTCCTGTTCGTGCTGTTCATCACCGTGTTCTATCCCTTCTTCAGCGAGGAGCGCCGCCAGCAGCGGCAGCGCGCCCGTGAGGCCTCGGCCATCAGCGCCGGCGCCCAGCGTTCCTGAGTTCGACAAGGAGAATCAACGTGTACTTCAAGTCCCTGGACTATCCGGTCATTGTCATCGACAACGACTACGAGTCGCCGCGCATCGGCGGCATCCTGATCCGCGCCCTGGTGGAAGAGCTGCGCGGCAATGGCCAGCGCGTGCTGTGCGGCCTGAACCTCGATGATGCCCGTGCTGGTGCCCGCACCTACGTGGCGGCCTCGGCAGTGCTGATCTCGATCGACGGCAGCGAAGAAGTGGATGGCGAGTTCCAGCGCCTGACTGCCTTCCTGCGCGAGCAGAGCGCACGCCGCGCCAACCTGCCGGTGTTCCTGTACGGCGAGCGCCGCACCATCGAGAAGGTGCCGAGCAAGCTGCTCAAGTACATCCATGGCTTCATCTTCCTGTTCGAGGACACCAAGAGCTTCATCTCGCGGCAGGTGATGCGCGCGGCCGAAGACTACATGAAGAACCTGTTGCCACCGTTCTTCAAGGCGCTGATCCATCATGCGGCCGAGTCCAACTACTCCTGGCACACGCCCGGCCATGCCGGCGGCGTGGCGTTCACCAAATCGCCGGTCGGCCGCGCATTCCACCAGTTCTACGGCGAGAATACCCTGCGCAGCGACCTGTCGATCTCGGTGCCGGAGCTGGGCTCGCTGCTCGATCACACCGGCCCGATCAAGGACGCCGAGAACGAAGCCGCGCGCAACTTTGGTGCCGACCATACCTTCTTCGTCACCAACGGCACCTCCACCGCCAACAAGATCGTCTGGCATGGCACGGTGGCGCGTGGCGACGTGGTGTTCGTCGATCGAAACTGCCACAAGTCGCTGCTGCACGCGCTGATCATGACTGGTGCGGTGCCGGTGTACTTCACCCCCAGCCGCAACGCGCACGGCATCATCGGTCCGATCAGCCTGGATCAGTTCACGCCGGAGTCGCTGCAGCAGCGCATCGCCGCCAATCCGTTGGCCAGCCAGGCCTACAGGGCCGGTTCCAAGCCGCGCATCGCGGTGGTGACCAATTCGACCTACGACGGCCTGTGCTACAACGCCGAGAAGATTGCCGATGAGATCGGCAGCGCGGTCGACTTCCTGCATTTCGACGAAGCCTGGTACGCCTACGCCGCGTTCCATCCGTTCTACGAGAACCACTACGGCATGGCCAAGGGCAAGCCGCGTGAGCAGGATGCGATCATCTTCACCACGCATTCGACCCACAAGCTGCTGGCGGCGTTCTCGCAGGCATCGATGATCCACGTACGCAATTCGGCGCAGCGCAACCTGGATGCCGAGCGCTTCAACGAGTCGTTCATGATGCATACCTCGACCAGCCCGCACTACGGGGTGATCGCGGCCTGTGACGTTGCCTCGAAGATGATGGAGGGCGATGCCGGCCGTTCGCTGGTACAGGAAATGCACGACGAGGCCATCGCCTTCCGCCGCGCGATGCTGCACGTGCGCGATGATCTCGGCCGCGATGACTGGTGGTTCAGCGTGTGGCAGCCCACCAAGCTCGAGCGCAGCCTGGACAAGGGCGATACGCCAGCACCGCTGGTGGCCAAGCGCGAGGAGTGGTACCTGCAGCCGGATGCGCACTGGCACGGCTTCGAGAACCTGGTTGATGACTATGTGCTGATCGACCCGGTCAAGGTGACCCTGCTGACCCCGGGCCTGGCGATGGACGGCAGCATGGGCAAGCTGGGCATCCCGGCGGCAGTGCTGAGCAAGTTCCTGTGGGGCCGCGGCATCACCGTGGAAAAGACCAACCTGTACTCGGTGCTGTTCCTGTTCTCGATGGGCATCACCAAGGGCAAGTGGAGCACCCTGGTCACCGAGCTGATGGCGTTCAAGGAGCTCTACGATCGCAATGCGCCGCTGAGCCAGGCACTGCCGACGCTGGCCGCCGATTATCCGAATGCCTACGCCGGCTGGGGCCTGCGTGACCTGTGCGACGCGCTGCATGCGTTCAACCAGGAATTTGCCGTGGCCAAGGTGATGCGCGAGATGTACGTGGATCTACCGACCCCGGTGATGACCCCGGCCGATGCCTACAACCACCTGGTGAAGGGCGAGATCGAGCGGGTCGACATCGAGCTGCTCAGTGGTCGCGTCGCTGCGACCATGCTGGTGCCGTACCCGCCGGGCATCCCGACCATCATGCCGGGCGAGCGCTTCGGCGACAGCGACGAGCCGATCATCCAGTCGCTGCGCATCGCCCGTGAGCAGAACGCCCGCTTCCCGGGCTTCGAATCGGACGTGCACGGGCTCATCATCGAGCAGGAGGGGGATGCGGTTTCGTACAAGGTGGAGGTGCTGAAGGCCTGACCCGCAACGGTCGGCGCTTCGGCGAACGATGGATACCGCGCGCGAGCAACGCATCCTGAAGTTCTCGATCGGGGTCACCCTGGCGGTGAGCGCGGCCGGCTTCGGCGGTGGCCTGCTGGTGGGATCACAGGCCATCCTGTTCGACGGCGTGTACAGCCTGGTCGACGTCGCCCTGACCCTGGTGTCGTTGTCGGTGCTGCGGCTGGTGGCGCGGGAACAGAGCCCGCGCTTCCAGTACGGCTACTGGCACCTGGAGCCGATGGTCGAGGCACTGGGCGGTGTGATCCTGTCGCTGGCCTGCGTGTATGCGCTGGCCAACGCCGTGATCGGCCTGACCACGGGCGGGCACGAGGTGAAGTTCGGGCCAGCGCTGTGGTGGGCGGCGCTGCTGAGTGCCAGCAACCTGGCGATGGCGGCGTTCGTCGCGCAGCAGGCGCGGCATCTGCGCTCCGCTCTTTTGTGGTTGGATGTGCGCGGCTGGCTGCTGGGTGGGTTGATGAGCCTGGCGGTGGTGCTGGCCTTCGTGTTGGCGCTGGTCCTGCACGGCGGTGAGTGGCACCACTGGGTGCCGTACCTGGATTCGATCGTGCTGGCGCTGATCAGCCTTGCGGTGCTGCCGGTGCCGGCGCGCAGCGCGTGGAAGGCCATGCGCGAAGTGCTGCAGGTGGCACCGGATGATCTGGACCGGCGCGTGCAGCAGGTGATGCAGGCGTTCGTGGCCGAGCGTGGCTATGCCGGTTTCACCAGCCATGTGGCGAAGATGGGGCGGATGCGCTTCATCGAGATCCATGTGCTGGCTGACCCGACCACGCCGCTGGGGTCGGTGGGCGAAGTCGATGCGATGCGCGATGAGATCGCGGTGCGGCTGGATGCCCGCGGCAGTACGTTCTGGTTGACCATCGATTTCACGGCGGATCCGGCGTGGACGTGATCGTTGCGCGTGGCGAACCGATCTGTTGCACGGACGCTGTTTGACCTCAACCCGAGTTTAGGTTGCAGACTGCCTCGCATCCCCCACGAGGCATGCGGCATGAACCTGCTGACCACCCCGGACCGCGGCCATGGCCTGCTGGAACTGTTCAATCCTCCCGGGCTATACGACCCTTCGGCCAACGGGTACTCGCACGTGGCCGTCGTTCGCCTGCCGGCGCGGGTAATCCATATCGCCGGGCAGGGCGGTGAGGATGCCGATGGTCATCTCTCCCCCGGTTTCGAGGAACAGGTCGAGCAGGCACTGGACAACCTGCAGATTGCGTTGCGCTCGGCGCAGGCCAGCCTGGCTGATGTCGCACGGTTGCGCATCCTGGTGGTCGACCACGACGAGGACCGGCTGGGCATCATCGCCCGGCAGGTGCGGCAGCGTTGGCCGAACCGTGCTGCACCGACCTGCACACTGATCCCTGTGCCACGGCTGGCGCTGGACGGCATGCTGTTCGAGATCGAGGCGGAGGCTTACACGGCCTAGCGCAGGTAGTACTCGACCGGCACCACCAGTTCCTGCGGTGCCTTCAGTTCATCGGGAATGGGCGGCAGCGGCTGCGCACGACGGAATGTCTGCAGCGCGGCGGCGTCGAGCATCGGCTGGCCACTGGACTGCTCCAACCGCAGCGCCAGCAGCCGACCTTCGCGGTCGATGCTGGCCCTGACCCAGGCCGTACCCTGCTGCCGGCGTGAACGTGCGGCGGCGGGGTAGTAGCGGTAACGCTCCAGCCGCGCCATCAGGCGGGCTTCCCACTGGTCGCTGGCGGCGCCGGCCTGGAAGTCTGCCGGTGGTGCGTCGGGAGCGGGCGGCGCGGCCGTGATCGATGCCGGTGCGGGACTTGCATCGGTCACGGCCGCAGGCGTGGCGACCGGCAGCGGTTGCCGGCCAGTGCCACCGTGTTCGCTGGCGGCGAGGTCGCCTTCGCGCGCAGCGGTGGGCGGGGGCGGCGACGGTGACCGGGTGGGTTGCGATGCGCGCGCCTGCTGCGCCTGGCTCGGGGTGTCTGCCTGGCGTTCTTCCACTGGCTGGGGCGGTGTCGCCGGCGCCAGCAGGCGCAGGCTGATGCGCACGTCCTGCTCAGGCGGCGGCAGCAGCGGCGGCGCGGCCACCCAGTGCACCAACAGCAGCAGGGGCAACAGGTGCAGGCCGATGCTGATGGCGACCGCCTGCCAGTGTTGGCCGCGCTCACTCATCGTCCAGCACCCATAGCAGGTCGGCGTCGGCCGCCTCGACGGTTTCACCCGGCGAGGCCAGTGCGATCACCAGCGCCGGTGTGTCCGCTGGCAGGTAGCCCGGCACGCCGGTACCGCGCAGTACATGCCAGCGACCGGCCACCAGCAGCGCGGGTGCAGGTGCCTCGGTCATTACCTGTGCCATGCGCCTGTCGCGGGCCTGTTGCACGGCCAGCATCCCTTCCAGCATCGGTGCTGCGTCCGCGTGCTGGGCCAGCACCACGGCCGACAGGCGTTGGCGGGCAGCGGCCACCGGGAACCGCACTGCATCAGCGGACGCAAGGTGCGCGTTGACCTCGGCGCGCGCGAGATTCCCGCCGAACAGGGGGATGCCGGCGGCGGTGGCGTCCTGCACCAGCCCGCCATAGGCGGTCCATGGCCATCGTGTATCCCAGCCCAGCAGCTCCTGCAGGCGCGCACCGTCGGCATGGTTGCCCTTGGCCAGCCAGCGCTGTACCCGCTGCAGGCGCGGCTGGCGTTCGCTGGCGATCATCTCCAGCACCAGCGCGCCTTGTGGACGCTGCTGCTGCAGAGACTGCAGCAGCCAGCGCTGGGCGGCGTGGTCACCGGCCAGGTCGTGGCGTTCGCCCAACAGCAGCCGCGGGGCGTTCGCTGCGCGCTTCACGAACGCCGCTTCGTCCAGGCTCTGGCCGCTGGCGAGGTCGAGCACCTTGCCGGGCATCGGCTGCGCGCTGGCCATCGACGCCAGCGCAAGCAGGCACAGCGGCCACCAGCGCCGGCTAGAACGCCACATTGACGCCCATCGAGACGGTGCGGCCACGGCCGTTGCCGCGGTCCAGGATCGGGCTGAAGATGCTGTCGATCGAGGCATTGTTGTCATAGGCCTTGTTCTGCAGGTTTTCGATGTTCAGCCACAGGGTGGTGTTGGCCTGGGGCTTGAAGCTGGCGTAGAAGTCCAGCAGCACGCCGGTGCCGCCGGTCTTGCGGGTCTGGAAGAAGTCGTAGCCTTCCTCGGTCGGGCCGGAGTACTCGGCGCGCAGGCCGGCCTGTACGCGCTGCTGCCACCAGCGGCCGCCCACGTCCAACGTCCAGTAGCGGTCGGGCAGGGCGGTGATGTCTTCAAGGTTGACGAACTCGATGGGCGGCGCGCTGGTGCGCGAGCGGGTCCAGCTCAGCGTGGCGTGGTAGTGCTCGCTGGCGTAGTGCGCTTCCAGCTCGATACCGCGCATGCGCACCACGCCCGGGTGGTTCATCCAGCGCGTGGTGGTGCTGAAGTCGTCCACGTCCAGCGCATCGGTCCAGGCAGTGAGCTGCGGATCGCTATCGATCGGCACCACGAATGGCTCCACTTCCGGCGGATGCACGATCAGCAGGTATTGCGGCTTGATGTAGTCGCGGATGCGGTTGTCGAAGCGGGTGACGCGCAGCTGGGCCAGGTCGCCGTCAACCAGCAGCGAGTCGGTGCTGAGGTTGGCGCCGAACTGCAGGTTTCGCGAGCGCTCACGGCGCAGGAACGGGTTGGCGCCCACGCCGTCGGCATCGCTCATGCCTTCCAGCGGGATTTTCTCGAAGAACATCTCCTGCACGCGCGGCGGCCGCGATGTGCGCGAGACTTCGGCGAACAGCTGCAGCCAGCCGGTGGCCTGCCACGAAACCGCCAGGCTGGGGCTGAGCGCGTGCTGGGTGCGGCGCACGTCGATGCCGCCGCCGTTGATCTCTGCGCACTGGCCGGGGACATCCGAGCACACCGGGACGTGGCCACGGATGCCATAGCGATCCTGGCGCAGGCCTGCGGTCAGCGCGTAGACGTCGTACTGCAGTTCCAGCGTACTGAACACACTGTCCAGCTGGCTGCGGCCCTGGGGGTTGGCGCCGCGCAGAACCGGGGTATCGGCCACGTAGATGTCCGACTGGTGCTTGATGCCGGTGTTCCAGCGCGCCTGCAGCGCGCCGATGTCGAAGCGGCTGGTGTTGTCGAGGGTCCAGCTGCTCAGGCTGCTGTGGGTGCGGCGGCCGATGTAGCTGGAGTCCTCCACCGGCGGATAGAACAGCCGGGTCTTGTTGCTGGCGAAGGTCGCGCGCAGGTCGATCCACGGCGTGTAGGGCGTGTAGTGGTAACTCGCGCGCTGGTTACGCGCGGAAATCTGCCACGGGTAGTTGTGGTAGAAGTCGTTTTCGTATCGCATGTGGCTCAGGTCGAGCCGATGCTGGTCACTGGGCTGCAGGCGTGCTTTCAACAGCCAGCTGCTGGGCTGCTGGCTGCCGGGGTCGGCCTTGTTCTTCTGCCCGCGTGCGGTGGCGTACTCGCTGCTGCGACTGCTGCTGGCGGCGGCCAGCAGGCCGAACTGGCGGTCACCACCGTCCTCGCTGTGGCGCCAGGCACCGGCGAAGGTGCGGCCACTGCCGTAGCCGTTGTTGCCATGGCGATAGCCCGCGCGCAGGCCCCAGTCGCGGCCTTCGCCGAGCAGGTCGTCGATGTCCAGCGTGCGGAAGTTGGCACTGCCGGCCAGCGTGCCGGCGCCATCACCGCCGGCCACCGCGCCGCGCTGCACGTCCACGCCGGCCAGCAGGAAGGGGTCGACATAGGCGAACGGGCCGCCCGAGCCATGCCCGGCATTGTTGCGGAAGGTCTGGGTGACACCGTCGATCATTGTGTTGACCCGGCCAGCGCCGGTCATGCCGCGGATGTTGACCTGCAGGCCGGGCTGGCTGCGCGAATGGAAACTGTGGGTGCCGGGCATCGAACGCAGCAGGCTGTTGCCGTCCTGGCGTTCGGCCATTGCCACGCGCTCGCTGCCGACCGCCGGCGCGAAGCCATCGCGCGTGGCTGGCACATACTGACTGGCGCCCGCACCGGGAGAATGACCGTTCGCGGTATCACCCTGCACGCGCAGAGGGCCGGTTCGACGGCTGCCATCGGCGGGTTCGGCCGGCGCCGGTTCCAGCGTGGCGCGGCGTGGGTCGATGAAGCGGGGGCGCAGGCCGCTGCCCGCCAGCAGGCGCGACAGGGCCTGAGCATCGTCGAACTGTCCGCGCAGCGCCGGCGCTGTCTGGCCGCCCGGCAGAGCCGCGCCGATCACCAGGTCGACACCGGTCAACCGGCTGTAGGCGTCCAGTGCGCTGGCCAGCGGTTGTGCAGGAAGATCGAAGTGGCGGGTGGCGGCCTGCGCATGAGCGCTGGCGGACAACAGCGGAAGCGGACTGGCGCAGGCCAGTGACAGGGCGAGGACAAGGGGGCGGTGAAACAGCATCGGGGGCTCCAGGGGCTGACGCAGCGCGTCGTCATCCTGGGTAGACGCAGCGGCAGGGCCGATGTCAGGGTGCATCGCGATGTCCCCTGCGTGGTGGCAGCCAGACCTGCACGCCCGCGCCGAGGCGGAGCACGCGCACATGCAGCTGCGTGGCCAGCTGGTCCCGGCTGCGCGCCGCACCGTCAGCGCTGCCGAGCAGGGTGACCGGCTGCTGGCGGAGGTGTGCGCCGATGATCCAGGTATGGCCGCCATGCCAGCGATCCAGGTCCTGGGTGACCTCGGCCAAGGGCGTGGAGACCCAATGCAGGCGACGTTCGCGCCAGGCCAGCGCGCTCTGGCTGGGAGCCAGGCCGACGGTCGCTGCCTGTCCATCGAAGCGCAGCTGCTGCCCTTCGATGGCCTGTTCACTGCGGCTGCCGCTGTCCACGCGGACGCGATGCTCGGTGACGGTGACCACGCTGTCGTTGTGCTGCACGGCAAGGTCGAAGGCGGTGCCGAGCGCGGTGACCGTGCCGTGCGCCGTATGCACCTGGAACGGATGCTGCGCATCGGCGGCTACCTTGAACCAGGCCTGGCCATGCTGCAGCTGCAGCTGGCGGCGCTGTGCATCGATGCGGACATGGACTTCGCTGCCGGGCGAGAGCAGCACGTGCGAGCCATCCGGCAGGACTTCTTCGCGGATCTCGCCCGACGCCGTGCGCATTACCTGGGCGGCTGGTGGCGCGGCCTGGCGGGTATACAGGCCCAAGGCACAGAGCAGCAGCACGGCAGTGCCGGCGTCGCGCAATCGTCGGCGCTGCCGCTTGCGCTGGTGCCGCTGCAGGCTGGGCGTCGCATCACCGGCCTGCCAGAGCGCCTGCAGATGCTGGTACTGCGCGGCGTGGCGGTAGTCAGCGTGGTACCACTGGTTGAAGGCGCGCTCGTCGCGGCCGCCGTCGTGGCCGTCCAGCCACCAACGCGCAGCCTCGCGCGCGATCGCATCCTGGCTCATGCGCCGGGTACCTGCTGCAGCGCAACCAGCGCACGCAGCAGATGGCCGTGCGCGGTCTGCCGGCTGATGCCCAGCTGGCGGCCGATCTCGGCCAGTGCCATCTGCTCCACCCGTGCCAGCAGGAATACCTGGCGCGAGCGCGGAGGCAGCGCGGCAATGACAGCGTCGAGGTGGCGCAGCTGCTCGTTGTCGAGCAGGCGCTGCTCCGGCAGGGGGGCAGGATCGGCGATGGCGTGCAGTTGCGCCTCATCCAGGGCCTCTTCGCGCCGGCGTTGGCGCTGCCGGTAATGATCGGCGATCAGATTGTGGGCGACGCGGTACAGGTAAGCGCGGCCATTGCTCAGCAGGCCACTGGCGGCGACTTTGACGACGCGCAGCCAGGTTTCCTGGACGACGTCATCGGCGTCGCAGCGTTGCGGGAGTTTGCGGCGGACATGGGCGTGCAGCGGCCGGTAATGGGCCGCGCACAGCTGCGCGACATCCGTCGGTTCGACAGGCGTGGACACGGGGCGGGCGACAACTGGGAAAGGGAACAGCCCGCGGCGGCAAGGGCAGCGGCTGCACCTTACAGCAAAAGAGAATCATTTGCATCTATAGATGGGCATGGCACACCTGCGCGGACGCGGGATCAGCGCGGGCGATAGTCGCAGTGGATCTGCAGGGCTTCGGTGGGGTTGTGGTGCAGCTCGAAGCCGCAGTGCTGCAGGCCGTGCTTCACCCGCGCGATCGCTTCTGCATGGCGGGCGACGCGACGATCCTGCCAGCGCGGCGGGGTGAACACGCCCAGCGGCAGCAGCCGCAGTCGCTTGCCGCGCAGTACCAGTGAGACATCGATATGACGGCCATCGATATCGTGGCCGTTGGCGCCGAAAATGGCATCGACTTCATCGTGCCGTTGCGGATAGCAGGTGCGGAAGAGGGTGATACCGAGCCGCCGCACCAGGCGCCGGAAGCCGCCGAGGCGGCTGTGGCGGGGCTCGAAGCCCCGGGTGAGCAGCAGGCGCAGTTCGGCAGGCAGCAGTGCCTGTGCCTCGAGCAGGCGTTGCAGCACCTCTGCGTCGATCTGGATATGGCGGGAGGGCCAGCGCGGGGCGACATGCAACCCGTGGTGGCTGCCGCGGTGCAGGGTCAGCATGCGTGAAGCTTCGCATGTGGGGAAACAGCCGGGGTAGTGCCGGCCAGCGGCCGGCACTACCATCGTCGGGTCAGAGGTCGCGGTACTGGATCTGCGAAGCCAGTACGCGCAGGCCGTCGGCATTGCTGGACAGGATGCGCTCTTCGCCAACCCCCTTCTGTCGCGTCAACCGGAAGCCCTGGTCGGCAGGCAGCTGCGCGGCGATGGCATCCATGCGCTGCAGCGCATCGGGGCCGCTGCAGTCGAAGTGGCCCCAGTAGGCGCCATCGCGGTGGATCTGCAATCGGTAGTTCATCGCGGTGCCTCCGGCAGGTCCTGCAGCCACTGGTCGAACATCGCAGTGGCTGCCGCGGCCAGTGGTGCGCCATAGCGACGCGCCTGTGTGCGCAGGTCGTTCGGATCGATGCCGGCCTGGGCCAGTTCCAGGGTGTGGCCGATCAGCCAGCGCTCGAACTGGCGCGCGTCCAGTTCCGGATGGCATTGCAGGGCCAGCGCATGGCGGCCGATGGCGAAGGCCTGGTGACGGCAGGCAGGTGTGCTGGCCAGGCGGCGTGCGCCGGCTGGAAGCTCGAACGCCTCACCATGCCAATGCAGCACCGGAATGCCTTGCAGGGCCTGCAGCGGTGAACGCTGGCCCTCATCGGTCAGCAGCAACGGCGCGAAGCCGATCTCCTTGCCTCCACTGGCGGCGACGCCGGCACCAAGCGCACGGGCCATCAACTGTGCACCCAGGCAGATGCCCAGGGTCGGCTGTTGCTGCAGCAGCCTGCGCTGCAGCAGGGCGATGCTGTCGGTAACGAAAGGATAGGTCTCTGTGTCATTGACACTGATCGGACCGCCCAGCACCACCAGCAGGTCGGCTGTTCCGGCGGCGTCGAGCGCGTCGATACCGGCCTGCAGCACCTGCAGCTGCCAGCCTTGTGCCAGCAGCAGCGGCTGCAGGGTGCCGAGGTCTTCGAAGGCGACGTGTTGCAGAACGACCGCACGCTTCATGCCGGGGCTCCGCTGCCAGGCCAGTAGAAGCTGTCCGGGGTGGCGCGGGCACCGAAGATGGCCTGGCCGACGCGGACCACGGTGGCGCCTTCCTCGATGGCCACTTCGAAATCACCGGACATGCCCATCGACAGCTGCGACAGGTCGAGGCCGGGCGGGGCGGTGCGCTGCAGCTGGTCGCGCAGTTCGCGCAGGCGCACGAAGCAGGCGCGCACGCGCTCGACGTCGGGGGTGAAGATGGCCAGGGTCATCAGGCCGCGCACGTGCAGGCGATCGAAAGCCGGCAGCTGCTGCACGAAGGTCTCGACCGCGTCGGGTTCCAGTCCGTACTTGCTGGGTTCGGCCGAGGTGTTGACCTGCACGAACACATCCAGCGTGCGGTCTTCCAGTTGCAGGCGCTGCTGCAGGGCCTCGGCCACGCGCAGGCTGTCCAGCGCCTGGAACTCGCTGGCGAAACGTGCCACGTAGCGCGCCTTGTTGGTCTGCAGATGCCCGATCACCGACCAGCGCACGCCCAGGTCGGCCATCGTCCCGGCCTTGCGCTGCGCCTCCTGCACCTTGTTCTCGCCCAGTTCGTGGCAACCGGCAGCCACCGCCATGCGGATACGGGCGTCATCAACGGTCTTGCTGACCGGCAGCAGGCGAACGCTGGCCGGGTCCCGGCCGACGCGGGCGCAGGCATCGGCGATGCGTTGGCGCACCGTGACCAGGTTCGCGGCGATCTGTTCAACGGACTGGGCGACGGGCCAGTCGGCAGCGGCAAGGGGCATGCGGGCACCTCCAATGCAGGGTGGCCAGGGTGGGATACACTGGCACAGGACAAGATATATGTTGGCATAGGACAAAATGAAAATCACCGGGCATAGCGCCGAGTCGATCTTCGACAGCATCCGCGACGGCATCGGCAAGGGCCGCCTGCTGGCTGGCAGCGTGCTGCCGCCGGTGCGTGAGCTGGCAGGGCAGCTGGGGGTGAACCGCAATACGGTGGCCGCTGCCTACAAGCGCCTGGATGCGGCGGGCCTGGCCAGCACGGCGGGTCGCCGCGGCACAGTGGTGCGTGGCCTGCCGCCGACGCTGGCACGCGAGGGCAGTACACCAGGGCTGGCCCTGCATGACCTCGCCGGTGGCAACCCGGACCCGCGCCTGCTACCCAATCTGCGCGTGGCGCCGGCGGCGCCGCGCCTGTACGGCGTGGGCACGGTCGACCCGAAGTTGCAGGTGCTGGCACGGGCCTCGCTGGATGCGGACTGCCCCGAGGGTTATGCGCTGGAGCTGACCCATGGCGCGGTCGATGGCATCGAACGCCTGCTGGCGGCATGGCTGCTGCCGGGGGATCGAATCGCGGTAGAGGATCCGTGCTTCCTCGGCAGCCTGAACGTGCTCAACGCGGTGGGCCACGCGCCGTTGCCGGTGACGGTTGACGCGCATGGCATGCAGGTCGATTCGCTGCGGGCGGCGTTGGAGGCCGGCGCACGCGCGGTGCTGCTGACCCCGCGGGCACACAACCCGACCGGGGCCAGCCTGGATGCGAAGCGGGCACGGGCGTTGCGCCAGCTGCTGGCGGCCTACCCGCAGGTAGCGGTGCTGATCGACGATCACTACGCGCTGCTTTCGCAGCAGGCCTACCACTCGGTACTGCCGCTGGATGGCCGGCGCTGGGCGCTGCTGCGTTCGTTGTCCAAACCGCTCGGCCCGGATCTGCGGCTGGCCTGGCTGGCCTGTGATGAAGAGACCGCGTCGCGGTTGCGGCTGCGGTTGGCGTCCGGCACGGGCTGGGTCAGTCACCTGCTGCAGGATGCGGCGACCTCGGTGCTGGGGTCGGCAACGCTGCGGGCAAAGATCGCCTCGGCGGGCGAGCGTTACCAGCAGCGGCTGCAGTCGCTGCAGGAACTGCTGCACGCACGTGGCATGCCGACGCCGCAGCCGATGGAAGGATTGAACCTGTGGCTGCCGCTGCCGGCCGACAGCCATCCGCAGGTGCTGGCGCTGGCTGCACGCGGATGGCATGTGCGTGCTGGCGAAGTGTTCGCGGTGGCGGCGCCGGGGCATGGCCTGCGCATCACCTGCGCGGCGCTGGGATCGGTGCAGTTGCGGCAGCTGGCCGATGACCTGGCGGCGGTGTGCGGTCTGTAGAAATAGGCAGATCAGGGCGCGGCGTTGGCGCCCGGGCGCACGTAGTAGGACTGGCCGCTGTCATCGACGAACATCAGTTCCGGCTTGCCCTGCCAGGAGGTGAGCATGGCGCCGGTGTTGTTCTGGTGCTTGACCATCAGGCTGGCGCCGCGGTCCGGGTTGGCCACCACCTTGAACACTTCCGTGGTGCCATTGGCATCGTCCAGGGTCAGCACGGCTTCACCGCCACGATCGCTGGTGCCATAGCCCCCGCGTTCGGAGCCATCCGGGCCCAGCAGGATCAGGCCGGACAGGGCCGTGGCGCGCGGCCCTTGGGTACGGCCCCGGCTGAGTGGGTCGGGAACCGGCGCGCCGAGGATCACCCGTGGTTGGCCGTTGCCATCGTGGATGATCAGCCCGCGCGCTTCGATGATGCGCTGCGACGATTGGCTGCGATGCAGGTTCCAGGCAGTCCAGCCGGAAACCAGCAGGGCGAGTATGGAGACCACCAGCGTGGTCAGCAGCAGTGCACGGGGCATCGTGTCGTCCTTCCTTGGATGCAGCGACGATAGCGGATGCGGGGGACTGATGACCAGTTCGCTGTGTGACGCTGTGTATCGTCAATGGAAATCGCGGCTGTGGCTGCGCAGCCCCTGCAGCAGTTCATCCAGGCAATGCATGCGCTGCACGATGACATGCTGCACGCCATCGACGCGCTCCAGGCGGCCATCGACCTGCATCAGCTGGGTATCGACCAGCACGCGGTGCTGGCGATCGGCCAGGTGCCGCCAGACCACGGCGTTGACCATGCCGGTCTCGTCTTCGAGGGTGAGGAAGGTGACGCCGCTGGCGGTCTGCGGGCGCTGGCGCATGCGTACCAGGCCGGCGATGCGCACGCGGCGGCCATGGCCGTGGCCCGCCAGTTGTGCGGCATCCAGGCAGCCGCGGCTGCGCAGCTGCGCGCGCAGGAATGAGATGGGATGGCGGCCGAGAGTAGTGCCCGTGCTGCGGTAGTCGGCCTGCATGTCCTCCCACGCACTGGGCAGGGGCAGTGGCACGCGGGCTTCAGCAGTGGCGCGGGCCTGGTCGAACAGCGGCAGACGATTCTCCACGCCGGAGATGTCCCATCGCGCACGATGGCGATGGCCACTGAGCCCACGCAGCGCACCGGCATCGGCCAGCAGGCCCTGCTGGCGGCGATCCAGGGCGGTGCGCTGGCACAGGTCGCCGACATCATCGAACGGGCGCCGCGCACGTTCGCGCATGATGGCCTGCACAGCCGCTTCACTACAGCCGTCGACCAGGCGCAGGCCGAGCCGGATCGCGGCCGCGCCCTTGCTGAAATCCAGGGTGCAGTCCCAGTCGCTGTAGCGCACGTCCACGGGCAGCACGCCGATGCCATGCCGGCGCGCATCCTGCAGCAGCTGGTCGGGGCTGTAGAAACCCAGCGGCTGGCTGTTGATCAGGCTGGCGGTGAACGCGGCCGGATGGTGGCACTTCAGCCAGCAGCTGGCATAGGTCAGCAGGGCGAAGCTGGCGGCGTGGCTTTCCGGGAAACCGTAATCACCGAACCCCTTGATCTGCTCGAACAGGTGCTCGCCGTATTCCAGGCTGAAGCCGTTTTTCAACATGCCCGTCAGCAGCTTTTCGCGATGCGGTTCCAAGCCGCCACGACGCTTCCACGCCGCCATCGAGCGGCGCAGTGCATCGGCCTGGCCAGGCGTGTAACCGGCGGCTTCCACTGCCAGCTGCATCACCTGTTCCTGGAACAGCGGCACGCCCAGCGTGCGTGCGAACACACGTTCCAGCCGTGCTGGATAGAGCGGATTGTCCGGATCGTTCAACGCGTCCGGTCCCTGTTCGCGCAGGATCCGCCGCCGCTCAAGGTAAGGATGGACCATGTCGCCCTGGATCGGGCCGGGGCGCACGATCGCCACCTCGATCACCAGGTCGTAGAACTCGCGTGGCTGCAGGCGTGGCAGCATCGCCATCTGCGCGCGCGACTCGATCTGGAACACGCCGATGGTGTCGGCGGCGCAGATCATGTCGTAGGTTGGGCCGTCTTCATCGGGAATCGCATCCATGCGTCCTTCGTGCAGGCCATGCTGCTGCAGCATCGCCAGGCACTTGCGGATGGCGGTGAGCATGCCCAGCGCCAGGCAGTCGACCTTCATCAGGCCGGTGGCATCCAGGTCATCCTTGTCCCACTGGATGACGGTGCGGCCGGCCATCGCCGCGTTCTCCACCGGTACCAGGGTCGACAGCGGGTGCTCGGAGATCACGAAGCCGCCGGGGTGCTGCGACAGGTGGCGCGGGAAGTCGATCAGCTCAGCGGTCAACGCCAGCAGGCGCCGCATCAAGGGCGTGTCCGGATCGAAACCGCGCTCGCGCAGGGTTTCCGGCAGTGGAATGTTGCCGCCCCAGTGGTCCATCGCCGCGCCCAGTTCGTTCACCTGGTCCATCGGCAGGCCAAGCGCACGGGCGACGTCACGGATCGCGCTGCGGCCACGGTAGCTGATCGCCACCGCGGTCAACGCGGCGCGCTCGCGGCCATAGCGCTTGAACACGTACTGCAGCACTTCCTCGCGGCGCTCGTGCTCGAAGTCGATGTCGATATCCGGTGGTTCGTCGCGCTCGGCGGAGATGAAGCGCTCGAACAGAAGATTGCTGCGCGCCGGATCGATCTCGGTCACGCCCAGCACGAAACACACCGCCGAGTTGGCTGCCGAGCCACGGCCCTGGCAGAGGATGCCCTGGCTGCGTGCGAAGCGCACGATGTCCTGCACGGTGAGGAAGTACGAGGCGTAGTTCTTCTGCTTGATCAGCGCCAGTTCGTGTTCGATCTGCGCGCGTTGCGCCGGTTCGATGCCACCTTTCCAGCGCCAGGGGATGCCACGTTCGACCAGTACGCGCAGCCAGCTGTCCGGGTCGTGGCCCTGCGGCACCAGCTCTCGCGGATAGGTGTACTGCAGCTGCTCCAGCGTGAAGCGGCAACGCTCGGCGATGCGCAGGGTCTCGGCCAGCAGTTCGGGCGGATACAGCTGGGCCAGTGCGGTACGCGGGCGCAGGTGGCGCTCGCCATTGGGGAACAGGCGCCAGCCGGCTTCGGCCACGCTGCAGCGGTGGCGGATCGCGGTCAGGGTGTCCTGCAGGGCGCGGCGGCGGCGTACGTGCATGTGCACATCACCACTGGCAACCAGCGGCAGGCGGTGGCGCTCGCCGAAGGCCTGCAGCTGCTGCAGGCGGCGCGCGTCGTCGTGCTCGTGGTGCAGCTCCACCGCCAGCCACAGGCGATCGTTGAAGCCGGCACGCAGCAGTTCCAGGTCAGTAGCGGCCGGTTGCCGGTCCAGCCACAGGCACAGCAGGCCGTCGGGCAGGCCGAGCAGGTCCTCGCGCAGGCAGCGGTACTCGCCCTTGGCCGCGCGTCGCCGGCAGGTGGTGATCAACTGGCACAACCCGGCGTAGGCGGCCTGGTCAGTGCACAGCAGGGCCAGCTTCGGCCCGTCCTCGACCTGGAATTCGGCGCCGACGATCAGCGCCACGGCATGCGCCTTGGCGGCCTGCCAGGCACGCACGATGCCGGCCAGCGAGCATTCGTCGGTGATCGCCAACGCGCGGTAGCCCTGGCCAGCGGCGCGCGCGAACAGTTCTTCGGCGATCGAGGCGCCACGCTGGAAACTGAAGGCCGACAGGCAGTGCAGTTCGGCGTAGCCGGGCAGTTCGTTGTGCATGACGGCTCAGCCGAACCAGCCGTGCAGCATCCATGGCGCATGCGGGTCGTTGCGCTCACGGAAAGCCCAGCCGCGCTGGCCATGCGTGGTTTCCACCACGTAGTAATCGCGACGCGCATCGGCCTGGTCCCACCAGCCCGATTCGATCCGCTCCGGCCCGGTGACGATGCGCAGCCGCGGATCACGCAGCGGTTGCGGAGTGTCCAGCAACCAGCCGGGGCGCAGCGGCCAGTACGACGGAGGCTTGGCCGGCGGCTGGGTGCCACTGGCGCGCTCGGGGCGATGGTCGGCCTGTACCGCCAGCGGTTGCACGGCGTCATCGCCGAGCCGCGCGCGCAGGCGCTCGCGCAGCTGGTTCCAGGGCATCGCCTGCGCCGGCCGGGTATCGAACAGGTCACGCGCGGCGGGAACGAACGGTGGCAGCTGCTCGGCCTGCAGGCGCAGTGCGCGGCTGCCGGCGGGCAAGGCGAAGGCTTCCATGCGGTTGCGCGCGATCTCGAACAGCAATGCGGGATCACGCTCGGGTGCCAGCAGGCCGATGGTCAGCACGCTGGCCGGCAGCAGGTCATGCTCGAAATGCAGGTCGAAGCGCTGCACGCCGCCATCGCGCGAACACAGGAAAGCGGCCAGGTCCAGCAGCAGGCGGCGCAACGGGAACAGCAGGGCCTGGCTGGATTCGATCTCGTATTCGAATTCGATGCGTGCATCGAAACGGTCCGGTGGCTGGTAGTAACGCAGTGGTGCGGCAGGCAGGCCGCGCAGCGCATCCAGCTGCTGCAGCACCTCCGGTGAAAAGCGCCGGGCCAGGCTGTCGCGAGGGAGTTCGAGCACTGCGCCCAACGTGCGCAGGCCGGAACGGCCGAGCACGGTCACCGCTTCGCTGGGCAGGCCGCAGCGCGGCAACGGCAGCTGTGCCAGCGCCGCCGGCAGCTGCTGCGCATCGATGCCAAGGCCATCATGGACGTTGGCCAGCACGCGCGCGGCATGCGCGGTGGGTGCGGCCACCAGGCGATGGCGGAAACCAAGCTCATGCAGTTCGCCGCGCAGGCGCTTTTCGATCGTCAGCCAGTCACCGAACAGGGCACGGCTGGCGCCGATCTCCATGACCAGCGCGTGCGGAAAATCGAGGCTGACCTGCGAGCTGTAGGCGTAGGCCCAGCTGGCCAGCAGCTGCCGGGTGTGCTGTTCGGCGTTCGGGTCGTAGTCGTGCAGGTGCATGTCCTGCACCAGCACCTGCGCAGCCGACAGCAGCATGCCCGGGCGCAGCCCCGCTGCGCGTGCGGACGGGCTGACCGCTCGCAGCACGCGACGCTGCGCCGGCCCCTGCAGCAGCACCAGCGGCCGCTGCGGGTCCGGCTGCAGGCGCAGCACGCTGTCCAACGCCAGCTGCGGCAACAACAGGCAGGCCCAGTGCATGGCGCGGCCTCAGTGGGCGATGGCCAGCGGTAATGGCTGCGCCGGCGGCAGGCCGCCACGGCACTTCAGCACCCGCACCTGGCCGTGGTCGAGCTGCAGGCGCAGGCTGGCCGGAGAGGGATTGCGCGCCGCCTGCGCCTCGCGGAACACGAAGCCCAGGCATTGGCCGCTGTCGGCAGCCACCTGCAGCCGGCGCAGGGTGCGGTCGTCGGCTTGATGCGGCCAGCACAGCACCGCCGCGCAGGCCGCAGAGCGCAGGCATTGTTCGGCGGCCCACAGCGCCTGCTTCGGCGCGGCGTGGATGATCTGCAGCTGGGCCAGGTCCAGCCCGGCCGCCGCCCAGGCCGGGGCATGCGGGCGGTAGGGTGGGGCGACCAGCACGATCGGGCGGTCGCGCTGGCTCAGCTTCGCCAGCGCCGGCCAGACCAGGGCCAGCTCGCCCACGCCGGGCGCGGCCTGCAGCACCTCGCACAGCCCGCTGGCCGGCCAGCCACCGCCGGGCAGGCGCGCATCCAGTGCCGGGTGCCCGCTGGCCAGATGATCACTGGCCGGCCCCTGCCGGGCCGGGCCGCGCCACAACTGGCGGCCGTCCAGCAGCCGGTCGAGGGCGACGACGGCGCCCATCAGCCGGTCCTCCAAGAGAGGTGCCGGGCAGGCTGGAAGCGGCAGGAACGGGCGGAAACGGCAGGCATGGAGCGAGTATCGGCGGGCCGGTATCAGGGGCTGAGACCGCACATGCTACTCGCGTTGTGAGTAGAATTACTAATGAAATTGGCAGGTCAGGTTTCAGGTTGCTGAAGGGGTAAAGCATCCACGCATGGCGTGGATCTACTGGACAGAGCCTCGGTAGATCCACGCCATGCGTGGATGGGGGAAACGGTGCCGACCAGGGTCGGCACCCACAGGCCCCGGTTACGGGCGGACCGGCAACGCGATCGGGCGCAGTGGCGCGGCATCGCCGCCGCGGATCTTCAGCGGGCCGCCGATGAAGGCGAACTCGTAGACCTTGTCGCGGGCCAGTTCGTCCAGCGCCACCAGCTCGATGATCGGCGCGCCCTGCTGGGCCAGCAGGTAGGTGTGCAGCGGCACGTAGTCGTCGGATACCTCCGAAGGGAAGGTCTCGAAGCTGAGGTTGTCGGCGCCGACGATCATCGCGCCACTGTCCTCGACCAGGAAGCGCGCCGCATCCAGGCCCATGCCCGGCGGGTTGGCCATGTAGGCCTTGGGCTGTTCGAACAGGCGCATGCGGCCGGTGCGGATCAGCACGATGTCACCCTGCTGCAGTTTCACCTGCTGGCGTGCCAGCGCATCCTTCAGGTCCTGGCGGGTGACGCGGTAGCTGTCCGGCAGCATGTCCACGCCCTTGGCGCCTGCCACGTCGATCATCACGCCACGCGCGATCAGCGGCGGGAACTTCTCGATGCCGGTGACGTTCCAGCCACGGTCACCGAGGTGCTTGTCGGCCTCGAAGCCGTTCCAGATCTTTCCATGGATGCCGAAGTGGTTCAGCGCATCGATGTGGGTGCCGGTGTGGCTGTACATCGAGAACGCGGTGCCGGTGTAGCTGCGGGTGAGGTTCATGGTTTCGCCCACGCCCATCGGATCATCCATCACCGTGCCGCGCGGGGTGTGGGTCATCCAGAACTGGTAGTGCGGGTCGCCGGCGTCCTGCCAGCTGGGCATGCCGACGTAGTACTCGGTGGCCAGGTCATAGGCCTTGCCGCCGCTGACCCGCGACAGGATGGCCGCGCGCGAGGCCTCGGTGATCAGGTTGAGGCGGCCGATCTCGTCCTTCGGCCCCCAGGGGCTGGTGCCGACCTGCTGGCCGGAGGGAACGCGTTCGTGTGCGGACACGGTGGTGGAAGCGGCGGTGCCGGCCAGCAGCAGGGCCAGCGCGGTGGCCAGGGTACGTGGGGCCATGGGGAATCTCCTTGCAGGGTGGGGGACGGTGCGGCTCAGGCCGCGACCAGGTGCGCCAGGGCTTGGCGCAGTTGTGGCAGCGGCAGGGTCTGCAGGCGCAGGCCGTTGCCGCCGATCACGGTGGGAATGGAACGGATGCCGAGGGCTGCGGCTTCGGCACGATCGGCCTGCACGCGCTGGCGCACTGCGTCGCTGCGCATGTGGTCAGCGAAGGCACCACGCGGGTGCCCCAGCGATTCGGCGATATCCAGCAGCACTTCGGCATCGCCGATGTTGCGGTGCTGGTGCAGGTGCGCCCACTGCACGGCATCGAACATCGCGCCATGGGCATCATTGCCGCCGAGCATGCCGGCGGCCTGGCAGGCCAGTGCGCCGAGCCAGCCGGACGGATACTCGAAGTCCTGTGCGCGCATGCCTTCGATATCGATGCGTGCGCTGTCTTCATGCGCGGCGCAGTCGGTCCAGTGGCGCAGGATGATCGCTTTGGCGCGCTCCATCGAGCCGAACACCTCGATCATCTGTGCGCGCGAGTCCTGCAGCACGAAGCTGCGGTGGCGCACCTGGATGCCGAGTTCGGCCGAGACCTGCTGCAGGCGCGGGGCCAGCACGAAGCACCAGCCGCAGACCACGTCGTGGAAGAAATCGACCACCGGCGCTGCGGTGGCGGGGGAGGGAACGGACGACATCTGCCTGCCATCGGTGAGAGGGGAGGCGGCAGGTTAGGCAGCGCGGCGTGGTTGAAACAGCACGCCGCGGGCAGCTCAGTTTTCGCTGGCGGTTACGAATCCAGGCCGGCGCAGCCGGGCAGCTCGGCGTGCAGGAAATCGATGAAGGCACGCACCTTGGGCTGCAGGTGGCGCGAGGTGGGGTAGACCGCATGCACGAAGCGCGGCGGATAGCGGTGGTCGGGCAGCACCTGCTGCAGTTCGCCACGGGCCAGTGCCGGTGCCGCCAGGAACGAGGGCAGGGCGCCGATGCCCATGCCGGCCACCAGCAGGTCGCGCAGCAGCAGGCTGTTGTTGACGGTGACGCGTGCCGGCAGGGTGATGGTCACCTGCCCATCCGGGCCGAGCAGCGGCCAGCTGCCGGGCGAGTCGGACAGGCTGTAGGCCAGCACGCTGTGCGCCTGCAGATCGTCCACCGCCTGTGGTGCCGGATGCTGCTGCAGGTAAGACGGGGCCGCGCACAGCACCTGCTGCAGCGAGGCCAGCCGGCGCGCCACCAGTCGTGAGTCATCCAGTTCGGCACGCAGCCGCAGCGACACATCGAAACCTTCGCCGACTGCATCAAGCAGGCGGTCTTCCATCACCAGGTCCAGCGACAGCTGCGGGTGCTGCTGCAGGAAACGTGGCAGCAGCGGCGACAGCGTGCTCAGCGCGAACGACTGCGGTGCATTGACACGCAGGCGCCCGGCCACCTCGCCACGCTGTTCGGCGATGCCACGTTCCAATGCATCCAGCTCGTCGAGCAGGCGGCAGCATTCACGGTAATAAGCGTGGCCGGTCTCGGTCAGGCTCATGCGCCGCGTGGTCCGCTGCAGCAGCACCACGCCCAGGTGTGTTTCCAGCGTGCGCAACTGCTTGCTGAGCCCGGCGGGCGACATGCCCAGGTCTTCGGCGGCGCGGGCCAGCCCGCCGCGTTCGACGATGCGGCGGAAGGCACGCATCAGGTTGAAGGAATCCATGCCGGTCCCGGGCGCGATGAGGGCGCCATTGTAGATCCACGCCATGCATGGATGTGGAAACGCGGTGCCAACCACGATGGGTCTCCAGCAGGAGCGCGCCGGGTTGCGCCGTTTGTTCAAGCCCGCAACCGTCGCGCCGCGCCAGCATGCAGGCCCCTCACGTTCCGGGTTGCCCATGAAACACTGGATGCTCCGCCTGTATGCCCCGTTGTTCCTGCTCGGTTTCGTTGCCGCCGCCGTCGTGTGGGTCGACCACCTCCGCGGCGATCCGCTATGGCTGCTGGTCTTGCTGGCGGTCGCCATCGCGGTTTCGTTCGCTGCCGAACATGCCTGGCCGTATGACCCCGCGTTCAACCACGACCAGGGCGACAGCCTGCGTGACACCCTGCATGGGCTGGTCAACGAAAGCCTGAACCTGCTGTCGATCGCCGCGGTGCCGCTGCTGGCAGCGCTCATTCCGTGGCAGCTGTGGCCGCTGCAGTGGCCGTTCACGCTGCAGGTACTGCTGGCCATCGTCTGCGCCGATCTTGGCATCACCCTGGTGCACTACGCCAGCCATCGCATCGGCTGGCTGTGGCGGTTGCACGCGGTGCATCACAGCGTCACCCGCATGTACGGCTTCAACGGCCTGATGAAACACCCGTTGCACCAGGCGGCCGAAGCCGTCGGTGGCGTGCTGCCGCTGCTGGTGTTGGGCCTGCCGATGCCGGTGGCCGCGGTGCTGGCGTTCGCCATTGCCATCCAGCTGCTGCTGCAGCATTCCAACGTGGACATGCGCCCGGGTGTGCTGGGCCGGGTGATGGCCTGGGCGCCGCTGCACCGCTTCCACCACATGCGCTACGGAACCGCCGGCGACGTCAACTTCGGCCTGTTCCTGACTGTCTGGGACCACCTGCTGGGGACCGCCTTCGATGCCCCCGGCTATCGGCTGCAGCAACGCGACCTCGGCATCGGCAGCCAACCGGACTATCCGCGCGATTATCCCGGGCAGCTGCTGGCGCCGTTCCGCGAACTGCCGCATGGCGAGGTGCCGGCGTTGCCGGACGGGTTACGCAGGCGCGGATGATCGGCGGTGTCAGGCCGCATGCAGCTGCAGGCCCTGCAGCTGTGCGGCACCGATGCCGAACATGCGGCGCAGGTTGCGCGACAGATGGGCTAGGTCGGCGAATCCGACGGCATGCGCGCTGTCGGTCAGGCTGTGCCCGCGCAGATGATGCGTGAGCGCGCTGCGCAGCCGCTGCCAGAGCACCCAGCCACGCAGGGTCACCGCCAGATCGGATTGGAAGCGCCGGTGCAACTGACTGGCCGACAGATGCGCCGCCTTGGCGATATCGGCGGCGGGTACCGGGCCAGGCAGGTGTTGTGTGATACGGGCCAGCGCCGCCTGCACGCGGCGATCCAGCGGCTGTGGGCGGCTCAGTCGTGGCAGCCAGTCATGCAGTTCCACTGCGTTGCCCGGCAGTGCATGCAGGTGCTGCTGGATCTGGGGAGGATCGGCATGGGCCGGTTCAAGGAACACCATGCAGCCTGCTTGCGGCGCCGACAGGATTGCATGCGGCTGGAACGACGGCAGCCACAGCCGCTGGCCCTGCTGCTGCACGCCATCGATCTCGACCTGCCAGGGCGCGCCGTCGCTCAGCAACAGTTGATGGGCGTAGTGCGCGTGCGTATCGCTGCCACCGGCGTGGCCCTGCAGCACGGCCACGTGAGCATCCAGCAGCAGCGTGCCATTCCGGGGCAGGGCGGGAGAGGACATGGAGGAATTGTAGATCCACGCCATGCGTGGATCGAAATGAATCTGGGGTCAGATCCGTTTTCCTTGGGAAAACAGATCTGACCCCAAGCGATGAAATCGAATATTTCGAGATCCGAGACATATGAGCCGAGCATGGGTTCGGCGCTACAGCAGGCCGTGCGGGGAATTGTCGAAGGGGGGGGGGGGGGGGGGGGGGGGGGGGGGGGGGGGGGGGTGGGGGGGGGGGGGGCGCCCCCCGCGGCCGCCCCCCCCCCCCCCCCCCCGCCCCCCCCGCCCCCCCCCCCCCCCCCCCCCCCCCCCCCCGCCTGCCTGCAGAAACCCAGTTTTTGCTGTTGCTGTTGCATTGGCTGTCGCCTCTGCGGGTGCCGGGCGCAGCCCGGCCGTGCGTACCCTCACCGCCCGTGCGGGTCGGGCCGGTGATGCACGTACTCGACCACGGTGCCATCGGGATGCACCGCATTGAACGCCGCCCCGGTCGGTACCACCTGCAGCGGGAAGATGATCTCGGCGCCCGCAGCGACCAGCTTGTCGTGATAGGGCCGAACGTCATCGACCAGCAGCGTCCCCGTGGTCGAGGTGAACGGCGCCAGCGCTTCATCGCAACCTTCGATCAGCAGGAATGCACCGACCATCGCCAGGCGCAGGCCGGCATCGGGAAACGGAAAACCCGCATCGGCCACCACGCCCTGCAGCTGCTCGTAGAAGGCCACGCTGCGCTCCAGTTCGCCAGGAGCAACGAATACCCGGATCAGCACGCGTGGGCTGCGTTGGCTCGAGGTATCACAGCGGTCGCGCCAGAGATGGTCGAAGTCGCGGTGCATGTTCATGGGCGGAGGGCAGGGCCGGTGATGCCCCATTATCGGCAGCCCCGTGCGGCCTGCTGATGACTGCCGGTGATGGCCTGATAACCGGCGACCAGGTTGCCCCTGTGACTTAGGTCCTGTTGACAGGTGTGAATGCCCTCGCACAATCTTCACATGATTGGGTCGCCCTGCGCGGCCCGGGCAGGCAGGTTGTCACGCCGGGAGGAGGGTCCCGCGCGCAGACCGGCCCGTCCTTCGGCCTGCGGGACGTTGCCTGGCAACCCCTGCGCGGCATGAACGCTGCACCCTTCGGCGGCACTTTCCCTGGACCGATTGCCTTGGCAACGGAATTACGCCTGCCGATGAAAACGTTTACAAAGCCGCTTGCACTGTCCCTGGCCCTGTCTGCCGCACTTGCCACCCCGGCCTGGGCTGATCCTGCGGCATTCACCGTGCTGACCCTGGAACAGGCGCCGACCGCCGAGGCGATGCCGGCCCTCGCGGCCCAACTGAAGACGCTGCAGGTGGACGCGGTCAGCGTGCGCCAGGTACAGCGTGGCATCGGCCAGGTCGATCCGCTGCAGGTGCTGGCCGATGGCCTGGGCTACGAGTACCGCTTCATTGCCGCCGGCAAGGACGATGGCCAGACCCAGCGCGGCCAGGCCGTGCTGACCCGGTTGCCGATCGCTGCCGAATCCGGTCCGGACCAGCCCGGCCTGAACTACCTGCGCTTGGACGACGGTCGCCACACCGTGGCGGTCTATACCGATGCCGGCGCAGGCGCCGCGCAGCTGCCGGCGCTGGTTACCCGTTCGCGGCTGGGCGCACCGGCGGTGCTGCTTGGCGCGGTGGCCGGTGAATCGGCCAAGGCCGCAGGCTTCGATCCGGCGCATGTCGCGCTGGAGGCCGATGCCAGTTACTTCAGCGATGGTTTCCAGGCCGCCAGCAGCGCACCGTTCAAGGTGGAAGGCAGCACCCTGCGTGCCACGCTGCTGACCTTGGCCTACGCCGCCGACAAGCACGGTGACAGGCCGTGGATGGACACCACCCTCAACGCCGATGCGCGCGCTGCGCTGCTGCTGAAGGCGATGACCGAGGATGAGAAGTTCCAGATGCTGCACAGCTACTTCGGGCTGGGCAAGGATGGTGGCCCGCTGCCGGAAGGTGCGGTCGGTTCGGCCGGTTTCGTGCCGGGCGTGGCGCGGCTGGGCATTCCGTCGCAGCAGTCGGCCGATGCCGGCGTCGGCGTGACCAATCCGGGCGGCATCCGCCCGGGCGATTTCGCCACGGCAATGCCGTCGGGTCCGTCCACCGCTTCCACCTGGAACCGTGCGGTCGCCTTTGCCGGTGGCGCAACCATGGGCCGCGAGGCGTGGCAGCAGCGCTTCAACATCCTGCTGTCGGGCAGCGTCAACCTGCAGCGAGACCCGCGCAACGGCCGCAATTTCGAGTACGCCGGTGAAGACCCGCTGCTGGCCGGTTCGATGGTTGGCGCAGTGATCCAGGGCGTGCAGAGCCAGCACGTGATCTCCTCGATGAAGCACTTCGCGCTGAACGACATGGAGACCCGCCGCAACTTCCACGACGTACGCATCGGCGAACAGGCCATGCACGAGTCGGACCTGCTGGCCTTCGAGATCGCGCTTGAAGCCGGCCGACCGGGCGTGGCGATGTGCTCGTACAACAAGATCAACGGCACCTATGGCTGCGAGAACGGCTACCTGATGAACCAGGTGCTGAAGCAGGAATGGAAGTTCCCCGGCTTCGTGATGTCCGACTGGGGCGGCGTGCACAGTGGCTCGAAGGCGGCGCTGGCCGGCCTGGACCAGCAGTCGGCCGGCGAAGTGTTCGACGCGGCGGTGTTCTTCGACGAACCGCTGCGCCTGGCCGTGCATGGCGGCGTGGTGCCGCAGGCGCGCCTGAACGACATGGTGGCGCGCATCCTGCGCACGATGTTCCTGCACGGCAATTTCGACAACCCGCCGCAGCACCAGAAGGTCGACGCCGAGGCCGGTTTCGCCGTTGCCCAGCGCACGGTGGAAGAAGGCAGCGTGCTGCTGCGCAATGAAGGCAACCTGCTGCCGCTGGCCGACAGCGTGAAGCGCATCGTCATCATCGGCGGCCACGCCGACAAGGGCGTGATCGGTGGCGGTGGTTCGTCGATGGTGGGCGTGACCGCCAAGGGCACCAACGCGGTGCCAGGCGTGCTGCCGACCACCTGGCCGGGCCCGGTGATCTTCCACCCGTCCTCGCCGCTGGAATCGCTGCGTGCGGCGCGTCCGGATGCAACCATCGAGTATGTGGACGGTACCAACGCCGCCGCTGCGGCCAAGGCTGCCGCACAGGCGGATGTAGCCATCGTGTTCGCCACCCAGTGGGCGGCCGAATCGGTGGACCTGCCGGACATGCAGTTGCCGGACAACCAGGACGCCCTGATCTCGGCCGTGGCCAAGGCCAACCCGAAGACCGTGCTGGTGCTGGAAACCAACGGCCCGGTGCGCACGCCGTGGCTGGCGCAGGTGCCGGCGATGCTGCAGGCCTGGTACCCGGGCATCCGCGGTGGCGAAGGCATTGCCGCGCTGCTGACCGGCCAGGCCAATCCGTCCGGCCGCCTGCCGGTGACCTGGGTGGTGGACGAATCGCAGCTGCCGCGCCCGCACATCGATGGCCTCGGCTTCAAGCCGGCCAAGCCGTTCGGTGATGTATTCGATTTCGATATCGAAGGCGCCAACGTCGGCTACAAGTGGATGGCGGCCAAGGGCCTGGCCCCGACCTTCGCCTTCGGCCATGGCCTGTCCTACACCTCGTTCGCCTATGAAAACCTGAAGGTGAGCGTGGAAGGCTCGCGCCTGGTCGCCAGCGTCGACATCCGCAACACCGGCAAGCGCGCCGGTGCCGACGTCGCCCAGCTGTACCTGAAACTGCCGGCCGGCAGCACCACGCCGATCCGCCTGATCGGCTACGACAAGGTGACCCTGCAGCCGGGCGAACAGCGCCGCATCCGCATCGAAGCCGAGCCGAAGACCCTGGCCCACTACGATGCGCAGGCCCGCCAGTGGAAGATCGACGGTGGCACCTACCAGGTGCAGCTGTCGCGCAACGCCGCCGAACCACTGCAGACAGTGGACGTGCAGCTGGTGGAGCAGGTGCTGCGCTGATGCCTGAAGGCATGGCCCCGCAAGGGGCCGTGCAAAAAAGGGGACGGAGGGGATTAAGTCGTTTATGCATAAACGACTTAATCCCCTCCGTCCCCTTT